>SLDE01000102.1 GCA_007125455.1 Ectothiorhodospiraceae bacterium | reverse complement strand
TGGTAGTAGATGACGACCCCATGGCCGGGATGCTGATCGGGGCGATCCTCGAAGAGGCCGGGCACGATGTGGTGACGGTGGAGAACGGCGTGGATGCCACCGAGGAGATCGGCCATCACAATGATCTGGCGCTGGTCGTCTCCGATATGCATATGCCGCTCATCAGCGGAGTAGAGCTGTTTCGTACCCTGCGTGAGCAGGGGGTGAGCGTCCCCTTTATCCTGCTCACTGGCAATGACCTGGAAGAGGCCCGCGCCCAGGAACCAGGGCTGGACGCCTGCCTGATGAAGGATGACGAACTGGAGCAGACCCTGCCCGCTGCGGTGGAACAACTGCTCGCCAAGGACGGAGGTTGAGATGGACCCACAGAAGAAACGTAGTCCCTCATTGCGCGATAAGATCCGTCGCCTGCGTGCCACCTTTGTCGGCAAGATGCCCCATGTGCAGGAAGAGATCGCCACCTACCTCAGACGCCTGAAGGATGACCCCACCAACGAACACGCCTTGGCCGATCTCTACCGCAGCTTTCACAGTATCAAGGGCACCGCCGCCTCCTTTGGTCTGCAGGCGATCAGCAGTGCCGCCGGTGAGGGGGAGGTCCTGGTTCGCCAGTTGCAGATCCTCAGCCAGGCGCAGCGGGGAGAGGAACTACAGCGGCTAGGAGAAGACTTCAGTGATGTGCAGCGCAAGCTTGCCGGTCTGGCCGCCGATGCCAGTGCCGACGAGTCCCTGGAGCCGGTGCCCGAATCGCCCAGCTTCGACATGGGGGTTGTCGCCAGCAAGAATAACCGGCGCAAGATCTACATCTGCGACGACGATGCCTTGCAGGCCGAGCAGCTGGGGGAGCAACTGGCCTGCTTTGGCTATAGCCCCAGTATCTTCACCGAACCGGAAGAATTACGCGCCGCCGCGCTCAGCTCGCAGCCAGCGGCGATCATCATGGATATCGTGTTTCCTGCCGGAGCCAGCACCGGCACCGAACTGATCAGCGAGCTGCAACGCGAGATCCGGGTAAAGATGCCGGTGATCTTCATGTCCTCGCGCAACGACTTCGACGCCCGCCTGAATGCGGTGCGCGCCGGGGGAGAGGCCTACTTCGCCAAGCCTATCCGCGCCATTGATATGGTCGAAACCCTCGATGCCATGACCAACAACCGTGAGCCGGAGCCCTATCGCATCCTGGTGGTGGACGACGACCCGGAGGTGGCCAGCTACCACAGCTTTATCCTTGAGCAGGTGGGGATGACCACCCGCCTGTTGCATGAGCCGGAGCGGGTGTTGGAGATCCTGGGGGAATTCAAACCCGATCTGGTGCTGATGGATATGTACATGCCCGCCTGCAGTGGCCGCGAGCTGTCGCAGATCATCCGCCAGATCCCCGAGTTTATCAGCCTGCCGATCGTCTTTCTCTCCAGCGAGACCAACAAGAGCAAGCAGGTTTCGGCGCTGCGCGTCGGTGCCGAAGGCTTCCTGACCAAACCGATCCAGCCGGAGGATCTGATCAGTGCGGTGGCTATCCGGGCCGAGCGCATGCGCACCCTGCGATCCTTGATGGTGCGCGATGGCCTCACCGGGCTGTTCAACCACTCCTTTATGTCCCAATACCTGGAGACCGCCCTGGCCAGCGCCCAACGGGATCAGGCCCAGCTCTCCTTCGTGATGATCGATGTGGACCTGTTCAAAAGTGTCAACGACACCTACGGACACCCCGCCGGTGATCAGGTCCTGGTGGCACTGGCCCGGCTGTTGCAGCAACGCCTGCGCAGCTCGGACATGGTGGGTCGCTACGGTGGCGAGGAGTTTGCCATCATCCTGCCCGACACCCCCATCGAGACGGCCCGCGAGATCGTCGATGACCTGCGCGAACAGTTCGCCGCGATCCGTTTTCAGGCCGGCGAGCATGACTTTAGCTCCACCTTTAGCGCCGGGGTGGCCAGCTATCCCGGCTGTGAGCGCAGCGAATTGCTGCGCGAATGCGCCGACCAGGCGCTTTACCGCGCCAAGCAATCCGGGCGCAACCGCGTATGCCAGGCAGGGGAGGGCTGATGGCCGACGAGCAACCCACCCTGGAGGCCCTGCTTGCGCGCCAGCAGCACGACGAGCGGGAGATCGTCAATGTCGACGAGGAGACCACCAAGCTGGTGATCTTTGTCATCGGCAAGGATTGGTTCGCCTTCCATGGCGAGCAGATCAAGGAGATCATCAGCCACAGCGAGGTCTATGAGCTGCCCGGTGCGCCCGCTGCCCTGGAAGGGGTGATCAACCTGCGTGGTGACATTGAGTCGGTGTTCAGCCTGCGCCAGGTGCTCAGCTATCCCCCGGCCCTGCCCGATAGCCCCTCGCGTATCCTGCTGGCCCAGGGGGATAATATGCGCAGCGGGATCCGCGTCGATCGCGTAGAAGAGGTGATCGATGTGGTGGTCAGCGCCATCCACGAGCCGCCGCACACCATCCCCGAGCGCCTGCGCCCCCTGGTGTTGGGCAACCTGGAATTTACCGGCGAGGTGGTCAGCATCCTCGATCTGAACCGCCTGTTGGCCGACTATTGCGCCGGGGGTGCTGGCGGATGAGTTCGCTGCAGGACAACACGGCGGAGGCCCTGGCGGTGGTGCGTTTTCGGATTGCCGATCACCACTTTGCCATGGAGGCGCGCGCGGTGGAGGGGATGTCGCGAGAGCCCGGCCCCTGTGGTGCGCCACTCGAAACCCTGCTCGGGCTACCGGTGGCATCGGACACCGCCCGACGTTGGTTGGCGATTCGCGGCAGCCAGCGCCGCCTGGGGATCAGTGAACCGGTCGAACTGGACAGCATCGCCGCCAGCGCGTTGCGCCCGTTGCCCCCTCTACTGCAATGCCGCCCGTTGCTGCCCGCGCTGGCAGCGATGGCACTGGAGGGCGCGCAGCTTAGTCTGCTCCTCGACCCTTGTGCACTACCCGACAAACATACGACACATAACAATAGCGAACTGGAGATGCAACCTTGAAGCAGCTACTCGCCACCATGCGTATTCGTACCCGCCTTTGGCTGGGCTTTGGCCTGCTGATCGCCATCGTCCTGATCCAATCCATCAGTGTGCTGTGGAACCTCGACACCGTGCGCGACCGTGTTGACGGCGTGGTCAACCACGTGCAGCCCACGGTGCTGGATGCCATGGCGCTGGACAAATACCTCGACGCGGCCAACCGCTCGCTGGGCTTCTTCCTGCTGAGTCAGGAAGAACACCACCGTGCCGATTACCTCGATAGCCTGGAGCAGATCGATGCGTTGCTGGCGCGTATGCAGGCCTCCAGCATGGCCCGCGAAGACGATACCGTCGCCGACGCCCTGCAGGCGCTAGAGGGCAGTATCGCCACCTTCGCCGCGATGCAACAGCGTATGTTGCCGCTGGCCGAGAATCAGACCGCCAACCAGCCAGGCTTGGCCTATGCGGCGGAACATCTCAATCCGCTCACCGAGCAGATGGCCCACCAGCTCAGCCAGATGATCTTTGCCGAGCGTAGCGAACGTAGCAGCGCAGAACGCCGCGAGCTGCTGTTGCTGATGGGCGAGATGCGCCATGCCTGGAGCAGTATCACCACCTCACTGCGCGCCTACCTGGCCTTTCGCAACGACGACTTCATTGCCGACCTCAACAGCCACCACACGCTGCTTGAACGCCATCTCGCAAGCATGAGCGAGCAGCAACAACTGCTCAACCTGGAGCAGGAGGACGCGCTGACACAGTTTCACGCCGCCTATCAGGACTTCTTTGCCTACCTGCCCGGACTCTACGAGATCCACAGTGGTGACCGCTGGCGTACCGACGCCTGGCTGATCCGCACCGAACTGGGTGAGAACCTGGAGGTGATCCGCGGCGAGCTGGACGGGCTGCTGCTGCACCTGCGCGAGGCCATCGACACCCAAAGCGGTGAGATGCTAAGCCAGGCCGAGGCGACCCGGATGATCGTGATCGTGATGATGCTGATGGCCTTGGTGATGGCACTGGGCCAGGCCCACATCACCGCACAGAGCCTGATCGGGCGTATCAACAGCCTGATCGGCAGCGTCAAGCAGGTCGCCAAGGGTAATCTGGTGGCCGAGATCGAGATCGAAGGGGAAGACGAACTGGCCGACCTGGCCCACGCCGCTACCGAGATGCGCAACCACCTCAACGATCTGGTGGCCCGCTTGAGCCACCATGCCCACACGGTCAACGGGGCGGCAAAGCAGATCAGCGAAGCGGTTGCTGGTCAGGCCGCCACCTCCAGCCAGATGTCATCCTCGGTGGCCGAGATCACCTCGACCATGGAAGAGCTTTCCGCCTCCTCCACCCAGATCGCCGACCACTCCAAATCGGTGGTGGATATCTCCAATACCACCTTCGAGAATGCCAAGCGTGGTGCCGATGCGATGCAGCAGGTGAAGAGTCAGATGGAGGGGATCCAGCTGGACAACCAGGGCAGCCTGAACGACATCCTTGAACTGGGTAGTAAGTCCAAGGAGATCAGCAAGGTGATGGAGATCATCAACGCGGTGGCCGATCAAACCAAGTTGATCGCCTTTAATGCCGCGCTAGAGGCCGCCAGTGCCGGTGAATCGGGCAAGCGCTTCGGGGTTGTGGCTGCCGAGATCCGCCGCCTGGCCGATAGCGTGACCGACTCCACCAGCGAGATCGAAAGCAAGATCGGCCACATCCAGGATGCCATCAGCCGTTTGGTTATCAACTCGGAGAAGGGGGCCAACGGCATCACTGCCGGGATGGAGGCCACCGATCACACCGCCGCACGGCTTGAGGATCTGGTCGACGCTGCCAGCCAGACCAGCAGCGCCTCACAACAGATCTCTCTCTCCACCCAGCAGCAGAAGACCGCCAGCAACCAGGTGGTGATCGCGCTGCGCGAGATTGTCACCGCCAGCAGCAACACTGCCCAGTCGATCAACCGCATCTCTGACATCAGCCACGAGATGAGCGAGCTCTCTTCCGAGCTGGATGCCCTGTTGCATCGTTTTCATTTCAAGTAGCAAAGCAGTATCAAGCTTGAAGAGGTAAGCAAAAAGGTAGCTGCTCGCCCCTTTACCCCTCTCCCTAATGGGAAAGGCGGGGTGAGTAGATCGCAAATAGTAGAGGGGACGAGCGTTGTTTAGCGGCACTGCGTGTTCCCTGTGCCCTCGGTGGCGAGGTTTTATCCGTAAAGTCGGCGTTCCAGTCCTGCATGCATGATGATGGTGGTGGCGATCTCCTCAATGGAGACCGCACTGGTGTCGAGGAAGGGGATGTTCATTGCACGGTACATCGCCTCCACGGCGCGCACCTCGTAGCGGCATTGCTGGAGTGAGGCGTAACGGCTGTCGGGGCGGCGTTCGCTGCGGATCTGTTGCAGCCGTTCCGGGGCGATGGTCAGACCAAATAGCTTGTCCTTGTGTTCATGCAGGATCTTTGGCAGGTGCGCCGACTCCAGATCCTCTTCGATAATGGGGTAATTGGCGGCATGGATCCCGTATTGCAGCGCCAGATAGAGACAGGTGGGGGTCTTGCCGGTGCGCGACACCCCGATCAGGATCACATCCGCCTGCGGGTAGTCCTTCATGGTGCTGCCATCGTCGTTGCCCAGGGCAAAGTTCACCGCATCGATGCGTTCCTTGTAATCTGAATACACCCCCATGCCGTGGGAACGGCCGATGGCGTGGGCCGAGTGCATGCCCAACTCCTTTTCCAAGGGGTCGATAAAAGTCTCAAAGAAATCGTGCACCATGCCTTCACTGGTGGCGATGATGGCGCGGATCTCATCATCCAGCAGGGTGCTGAAGATCAGTGGCTACAGGCCATCCTCTTGTGCTGCCCGATTGATCCGGGCCACGGTGTGGTGGGCCTTCTCCACCGTATCCAAAAACGGCACGATGCTCTGGCGAAATTCAATATCCTCGAACTGGGTCAACAGACTATGGCCCAGGGTCTCGGCAGTAATCCCGGTGCGATCAGACAGAAAAAAAACAGACCGTTTCATACGTATCCCTATAGGCCGTAAAGAGAAAAGCTTTCAACGCAGAGATCGCAGAGTCCGCGGAGAAATGTATATGCTCTGAGGGAGTTATTCCCTCATACCAGCATACAAACTTACTGGTAC
>SLDE01000231.1 GCA_007125455.1 Ectothiorhodospiraceae bacterium | reverse complement strand
GACGATCCTTCTCGTTCTCAACGGTGATGTGACCAAGACGACGGGCAACAGAGGCCACGTCGATGGAGGTATCACCACCACCGATAACCACGACCTTGCCGGATACGTGCTTCAGGCGGCCTTCGTTGAAGGCGGCGAGGAAGGCAACACCGGTGATGCAGTTCATGGCGTCGGCACCGGGGATCGGCAGGGCACGACCGGCCCATGCACCCATGGCGAAGACGATGGCGTCGAAATCTTTTTCCAGTTGCTCAAGGCTCACGTCGCTACCGACGCGGGTCTTCATCTTGGTTTCAACACCCATGTCGATGATGCGCTTGATCTCACCATCCAGTACATCGCGAGGCATACGATAGCCAGGGATGCCGTAACGCATCATGCCACCGAGTTCTTCTTGTGTATCGAAGATGGTTACGCCGTGGCCCTTGCGACGCAGTTGGTAGGCAGCAGCCATACCGCCGGGGCCACCACCGATGATGGCAACCTTCTTGCCGGTGTCGGGGCCTGACTCGTAGCTATAGTTATTGGCCAGGGCCTGGTCACCGATGTATTGCTCAACGGAGTTGATGCCAACGTGGTCTTCGACCATGTTGCGGTTACAGCCATCCTCACAGGGAGCAGGGCAGACACGACCCATTACCGATGGGAAGGGGTTGGAATCGGTAGCGCGACGGAAGGCGTATTCCTGCATGCTCATGTCGCCAGTCGGCTTCTCCATACCGCGCACGATGTCCAACCAACCACGGATATCATGACCTGAAGGGCAGCTGCCCTGGCAAGGTGGGGTACGGTGGACATAGGTGGGGCACTTGTGTGACCAGCTCGCCTGGAAGATGTTGTCTGCCAGACGGCTCCAGTCGTTATCACCATCGTTATAACGGCGGAAAGTATGGGTCTTGTTCATGTCGTCGCTAGAAGTTGCCATTTCTTCAGTCTCCTATGCCAGTAATCTGTCATGTTGTGGACGGGGCACTGCTTGAAGCCGCCGATCCGGGTTAATACGGTTAGGTAGTGCTTGGCCCTATTCCTCGGCCTTGGCTTGTGCTTCGTCTTCCTTTGCAGGTTCTTCCTGCTTGGGCTGAAGCGCCTTTTCCTGGTTTGAACCGGTAAGGACCAGTGACTCACCCACGAGCTGATGGGTACTGACCAGCATGTGCATTGGGAAGTTGTAGTAGGGCAGAACCTTGGCGAACTGGGCCTTACAGATGGCGCAGATAGCCGCCAAGGTATTTACGCCACGATGGTCTACAACATCCTTGAGCGCCTCCATACGTGGGAGGGCACCCTTAACACGGATCTCCATCAGGTCATCGGTGAGCAGACCACCACCGCCACCGCAGCAGTAGGTCTTTTCTTTGATGGTGTCAGGGTCCATGTCCACGTAGTTGTTGCAGCAGGCCTTGATCACTTCACGGGGAATGTCGAACTGGCCACCAGCCCAATCACCCATGCGTGAGGCTCGCGCCACATTACAAGAGTCGTGGAAGGTGACCGTGCGATGATCATTGGCCGACTTGTCAAAACGGAGCTTACCCTTTTGGATCAGGTCATAGGTGAACTCACAGATGTGCATAGGCTGTGGTACGTTGGGGTCGAGCTGCTTTTGCAGCTTCAGCGCATACTCATCGGAAGGGTCGGCACCCGCGCCTACACCGGTAAGGGTGTTCCAGAAAGAGTAGGCAACACGCCAGGCGTGGCCACACTCACCGACGATGATCTGCTTGACGCCCAGTTCCAGTGCCGCATCACGAATGCGCTCGGCAACCTTCTTCATGTTGCTGTAGGAGCCAATAAACATCGAGAAGTTGGCGGCCTCGGCAGCGTGGGAGCTGAGGGTCCAGTTGACGCCAGCCTCATGGAAGACCTTGGCATAGCCCATCAGACCATCGATATGTGGCTCGGCAAAGAAGTCGGCTGAAGGGGTGATCAGCAGGACATCGGCGCCCTTCTTGTCGATAGGGATCTCTACCGGCAGGCCGGTATCGTCTTCGATCTCTTCAGCAAACTCGGCCATGGTGGCCTTGAGTGCGGGGCCAGGCAGACCGAGGTTATTCCCTACGGTCTGTACCTTGCCCAGGATCTCATTACAGTACTTCTGGCCATGACCGATGCTGTCCATGATCTCACGGGCCGCCATGGAGATCTCAGCGGTGTCGATGCCGTAGGGGCAGAACACCGAGCAGCGACGGCACTGCGAGCACTGGTGGAAGTAGCTATACCACTCGTCCAGGACTTCGCGGGTCATGTCACGCGCACCGACCAGTTTGGGGAAGTACTTGCCGGCGAAGGTGAAGTAACGACGGTAGACGCTGCGCAGCAGATCCTGACGCGCCACCGGCATGTTTTTGGGATCACTGGTGCCCTGATAGTAATGGCACTTGTCCGTACAGGAGCCACACTTTACGCAGCTGTCGAGGTAGACCCGCAGACCACGGTACTTAGTGAGTAGATCGCCCATCTTTTCGACGGCTTTCTCTTCCCAGTTCTCCACCAACTCACCAGGGAAGCCCAATGGCTCCTGATGGTTTGGCTTGGCGATAAAGGGGCTCAGATGCGCGGTGGCATCATTGATGAGCGCATTGGGAACAGCGGGGTATTCCCGAAATTCTGGTGTCTGAAATTCAGCGGCCACGCGATTATCCTCGGTCTTGTCTCAGTTTGCCTGAATTACTTGTCGAGCTTGGCAGCCCACGAAGCCAGATGACGCTTTTCACGCGGGTCATCTACCTGGTTGCGACTCGGGCTGAAGAACACGCCGGGGGCATGCAGCAGTTTGCTGAGTGGGAAGACGATCATCAGGATCGCCACCAAACCCAGGTGAAGCAGCAACAGCGGGTCAGTCGGCAGCGGTTGGATACTGAAGCGCATCAGACCCAGGAAGAAAATCTTCACCGCAACGATATCGGTGTGCACAACAAAGGTCATCATCGCGCCACTAAGACCGATACCCACCAACAGAGCCAGCATCAGGTGATCCGACGGTCCGCTGATATAACGGATGCGTTCCACCAGGATACGGCGAGCCCACAAACCGAGCAGGCCGATGATCATGGCAAAAGCGGCATACTTACCGATCGGCGAGATCAGCGGCACCCAGCTCCAGATAAAGGAGGTGGTGTCGACGAAATAACGCAGGTGGCGTAGCAGTACCAACGCCAGGCCCACATGGAACATATAACCAAACAGCCAAATCCATTTATTGGACTTGAACAGGCTTTCAAACAGCACAACCTCACGGATCATGCGTAACACCACGCCGCCACGGGTCGTTGGCGCGGGTGTGGTAGGAATCTTGAGCGGTGCAGGCGTGATCCAATACTGGCGGATCTTCATTGCCAAACCAGCAATCAGCAGCACAGTCGCTACATAGAAAAGAAGTGCGTATAGCACTGACATTTATCGACCCTCCGGGCTACGGAATAGACAAAAAGAGGGGAGGAGGACATCCTCCTCCCATCCATTACTACTTAGATACAGCCAGTCGGCTTCGGCAGGCCGGCGATCTTACATGCCTGCTTGGCAGGGCCGTAAGGGAACAGCTCGTACAGGTACTTGCTGTTGCCCTTTTCTGGCCCAAGCTTCTTGCCAATAGCCTTGGTCAGAACGCGTACTGCTGGGGCGATCTGGTATTCTTCGTAGTATTCACGCAGGAAGTCGATAACTTCCCAATGTGAGTCGGTCATTTCTACGTTTTCGGACTTAGCCAGCTCTTCACCAGCAGCGCGGTCCCACTGGCTCAGGTCGATCAGGTAGCCTTCTTCGTCAACTTCCAGCTCGCGGCCGGCAACATTCATGGTAGCCATATCACTATCTCCTAGTAGAGTGTTTCAATTACAACCAGGCCTGCACCTTGTCGTTTTCACAAGCAAGGTCAACAAAACCGGCATAGTCAATCACCTTCACGCCGTCAATAACTTTGTCGGCAATACCACGGGCCTTCAGATCAGGGCCCAGGGCATATAAGGTGAACTTTTCCATGGCTTGCTGAATCTGAGCAGTCATTTTGCTGCCGTTCAGGGCGCCATAGACACCATCTTCAATCAACAGAATGGCACTGCCTTCTTTGGCGTGAGCCAGGCAGGTGTCAAGGCTGTTTTTCTCAAAGGGTGATTTGTTTACAGTGTGCAACATCTACATACCCTCCGTTAGAAGCTCAGCAGGACGTCTTGCTCTTCCATCAGAGCAGTCAGTTCGGCAGCGGTTTTAAGCTCAACGTCGACGATCAGATCGTCTTCAGTCAGGCCACGCTCCTCCAGAGAATCCTTGGAAACGTAGAGTTTTTCAACATCGTACATTTCCAGGGCCTTGTAGGTGTTGGAGAAGTTCTTCATCTCGATACCGGCGGTGTCCTGACCCTTTACGATCTCGAACACGCCATCATCGATAAAGACAACACTTACGTCCTGCTCGAAGGCGGCACCAATCAGTACCACTTCGAGGGATTCCAGTGCGTAAATGGTTCCGTATGGAGCCTTGCGGTTCACATACATGAACTTCTTTACGTCACCGCCCATCATTTCGTCACTCATCATAACCCCCAATCAATCGCCGAAAATGACCAGGCGGTCGGACTGAATACCGCCTTCGATCAGCTGACCCAGACCTGAGATACGGAAGCCAGGCGCAATATTGTCGGCATCTTTGCCGTTACGCTTGGACTCGTCCGCGTCGGCGATGCCACGGCGTTGAGCCGCGGCAACACAGACTACCAGGTCGAGGTTATGTTCTTCGGCCAGTGCACTCCAGCGATTGACGACATTGCGATCGTCCTGCGGCGGGGTGGTCAGACGGGTCGCGTTGTTGACACCGTCGTGATAGAAGAACACACGATAGATCTCGTGGCCCTTCTCCAGCGCCGCCTTGGCAAACTGGTATGCACTGTCAGAGGCCTGATGGTTGTACGGGCCTTCACTAACCTGAATGGTAAACTTCATTTTCTCTCCTCGTTACCGGGATTAGAAACGGATGTGAGCAGAGGCGTTCAGGTTCGCACGACCACCACGCCAGTTGTCGATATGGTACTTGGTGAACGGCAGACCGGTCTTTTCAAAGAACTGCGGCCAACCAATACGCTCTACCCAGTCACCCATACGCTCCCAATCCTTCGCGTCTTCCTTGTAAACAGCCAGGATGTTCTTGACAACCTCGGCGGCTTCAGGCCAACGCGGCGGATTGTTCGGGATGCCAGCTGCAACCAGCTTGTGGAACATCGGCTTGGAGCGAGCATTGGAGTGCTTGCCGCCAACCCAGATGGCCAGCTTGGAGTGCTCGGGATCGTTGATCTGCATCGGCGGGCAGGGTGGGAAGCACGCGCCACAGCAGATGCATTTCTTTTCATCAACTTCCAGGGTGGGCTTGCCGTTTACCATCGCCGGGCGAATCGCGGCTACCGGGCAGCGGGCTACAACGGTAGGACGCTCACAGGCGTTGGCAACCAGATCATGGTTGATCTTAGGTGGCTTGGTGTGCTGGATGTTGATCGCGATATCACCCTGGCCGCCACAGTTGATCTGGCAGCAGGAGGTGGTGATGTGAACGCGGTTCGGCATGTCTTCTTTGATGAACTCATCGTGCAGTTCATCCATCAGTGCCTTTACAACACCGGAAGCATCGGTACCCGGGATATCACAGTGCAGCCAACCCTGGGTGTGGGAGATCATCGCTACGGAAGGACCGGTACCACCGACAGGGAAGCCTTCGGCCTGGAGCTTGTCGATCAGCGGCTGTACCTTGGACTCTTCGCTCAGCATGAACTCGATGTTGGAACGCATGGTGAAGCGAACGTGACCTTCGGCCAGTTCATCAGCGATGTCGCAAAGGTTGCGAATGGTGTAAAGATCCATCTGACGCTGGGTGCCAGCGCGGACGGTCCAAACCTGATCACCGCTCTTGGCGACGTGGCGCAGAACGCCAGGACGCGGACGATCGTGATAGCTCCACTCACCAAAGTTTTTCTTCAGCAGTGGGTGCATAAACGGAAACGGATCCGGTACACCGCTCTCGATAGGCATACGAGGTGCAGACATAATTACCTCCGACTCATGGTTAAATGGTTGTGCGGAACGACAAAGGCCGTTCCGCCATACAAACTAAAATCAGGCCTGAGCCTTACGCTCGAACCACTTCTGCGCTTCCTCGTCCCAGCCGTCCATACGGACGTAGGAGTTGGAACGCGGGCTAGCGATCATGTTGGGCTCAACGTCCAGACCAATACCTTCGAGGAAGTTGACCAGACCGATCCGCTCGATCATCTCACCGGTACGCTCATGTTCCAGGGCGTTTTCGGCGAAGAAGTCGATGACCTCACCGGCCAGCGCTTCGATCTTCTCGTAGTCTTCGTCGCTTTCCATCTTCATGAACGGCACGATCACGGTACCCATCAGATCACCGATCTTCAGGGTGCGCTTACCACCGATCAGGATGGACACGCCCTTGTCGTCCCCAGGGGAGAGGGCCTTGTTCATCACGTTCAGGCAGTGCATGCAGCGTACGCAGCCCTTGTTGTCGACGTCGAGGGTGTCGTCGTCGTTCAGGCTCAGGGCGTTGGTCGGGCAGCGGCTGATGACATTATCGACCACGTACTTACGGCCCTTGTCGGCGATGAAGGTCTTCACTTCGTTCTGATCGATCTTCATCTCGTCGCGCCAGGTACCGATCACGGAGAAGTCCGCGCGGTGGATGGAGTTCATGCAGTCGTTGGCACAGCCGGAGACCTTGAACTTCATCTTGTAGGGCAGCGCCGGACGGTGCATGTCGTCGAGGAAGGCGTTGACCAGGGTGCGATGGATCTTCTGCTCGTTGGCGCAGCTTTGCTCGCAGCGGGCCGCACCGACACAGCTCATGCCGGTACGTACAGCCGGGCCGGCACCGCCGAGGTCGAAGCCCATCTCGTTCAGCTCATCAAAGGCAGGCTGGACGTTGTCGGTGGTACAGCCCTGGAACATGATGTCGCCAGACTGGCCGTGGAAGGCGATCAGACCGGAGCCATACTTTTCCCAGATGTCGCAGAACTTGCGCAGGGTGGCGGTATCGTAGTGCATCCCGGCGGGGGGCATGATGCGCAGGGTGTGGAACTCGGACGCGGCGGGGAACAGGGGCTTCTTGTTCTCGTCGTGCAGTTCGGTGAAGCGGGGGATAACGCCGCCGCCGTAACCGACGACGCCGACAGTGCCGCCCTTCCAGTAGCCCTTGCGGGTACGGTAGGAGGTTTCCAGCTGACCCATCAGGTCAACCATCATGTCGTTGTCTTTTGCCAAACGCTTGAGGCCGGTAACAAAGCTGGGCCACGGGCCGCTTTCTAGCTGGTCAAGCATTGGGGTATCGTGCATTTTCTTAGCCATAACAATATCTCCTGATCAAAGGATAAACACGGTTCCCGGTTGCTCATCCAACTGCTACTACCTCGCCGGATATCCGACGGACAGATGGTGATGCTCCGATATGGAATACTCCCGAAGTGGGAGTGTGATAAACATAGTATTTATGTCGGGTATTGTCAAGCGTCATGAATGATGAGTGGGAGATTGACATCGTCCCCTCCCCACTAACTCACGTTTAACGCTTCACTGCTGCCAGCGCCCTTTCCCGGCTGGTGGCCAGGTCAACGATGGGGTGAGGGTAGTCTTTACCCAGCACCACGCCGTATTCGGCCAGCTTGCTCTCGTTGAGCTTCCAGGGCTGGTGCAGATGCTTGTTGGGCAGCGCGGCCAGCTCGGGTACCCAGCGACGCACATAGGCCCCGTCGGGATCAAATTTCTGCCCCTGCAGCACTGGGTTGAAGATCCGAAACCAGGGGGCGGCGTCGGCACCGCAGCCGGCGGTCCATTGCCAGCCCAGGGTGTTGGCGGCCAGATCCGCGTCCACCAGAGTATCCCAAAACCAGTTGGCCCCTTGTTGCCAGGGGATGAGGAGGTTTTTAGTCAGCAGCGAGGCGACGATCATCCTTACCCGGTTGTGCATCCAGCCGGTGTGCCATAGCTCGCGCATCCCCGCATCGATGATGGGAAAGCCGGTTTCTCCCCGTTGCCAGGCGCTTAGTGCAGCAGGGTCGTTCCGCCAGGGGAAGTTGGCGAAGCGGGGATTGAAGGGGGCGGCGGTGGTCTCGGGAAAGTGGTAGAGCAGGTAGTGGGCGAATTCGCGCCAGCCCAGCTCACGCAGCCAGCTCTCGCCATGGCGGAGCAGGCCGCTACGATCGCTGGCCGCCTGGATGGCCGCGACCAGCCTTGCGGGGCTGATCTCGCCCAAATGCAGGTGGGGAGAGAGACAGGCAGTATGGGGCCGGTCGGGCCGGTCGCGCCCCTCGGCATAGTGGGGCAGGCCCTGTTCGATAAAGCGCTCCAGGGCGGCCTTGGCCCCGGCCTCTCCGGGTGTCCAGTGGCGGTGAAAGCCGTCGGCCCAGGGGAGTGTGGGCAATAGCTGTAGGGCGCCGACACTGAGCGTAGAGTAGCTTTCTGCAGCGGGTAGTTGCGCCGGGGCATCAAGCAGCGGGCGGGACAATCCACTGCGTAGGCAGGCCTTCCAGAATGGGGTGAAGACCCGATAGGGCTCGCCATCCCCCTTGAGCACCTGCCAGGGTTCGAACAGCAGTGCAGCGTTGTGGCTGTGGGTGACGACGCCCTGCTGTTGTAGTTGGTGTTTGAGTTGTTTGTCCAGCGCGATCCCGGCAGGCTCATAGCGGCGGTTCCAATGGATCTGCGCTGCGCCACTGCATCGACATAGCTCGGCGAGGATTGTCTGCGTGTCACCGTGGAATACCTGTAGCTGGCTCCCCCGGCGGGCAAGTCCCTCCGCCAGTGCGACCAGGCTGTGGTGAAGCCACCAGCGGGCAGCGCTGCCCGCCTGCCAGGGGGAGGCGCTGGCCGGATCGTGGATGTAGATCGGGATCACCTGTCGATGCTGCAGGGCGGCGTGGAGGGCCGGATTATCCTGCAGGCGCAGATCCTGCCGAAACCAAAGGATGGCCTTGGACATAAACAGTTCCTACCAGTTTGTTGTACAGATAGTCTACCCCAACGGGGAGGCGGATGTGTTTGGTCGGCGAACAGGGAACGCTTTTGTTAGAAACCCGACGTAGGCACGCTTTTTTTCACCTGAACGGGAGGTATTTTCAAAAATGCTGGCTAAACTTGTGGGTAGGGATATTATTTATACAGGAGGAGGGTCAGATGGCCACACGAACAGCAGCGATGGAGCAGGGCATAGATCCTGTCAATGGCAGTATTTACCGTACCTTTAACGATGAGAGTTTGATGGTGCTGAATGTTCGCGAAGATCGGATCTTCGTGGAGTATGCCGATGGGCGGCATGGGAACGTCACTTGGCGAGAGTGGGAAAAGCTTAAGCCAAGCCCGGCTCAGTGCTGAAATGAAAAAAGCCGACTTAAAGTCGGCTTTTTGTATTGGTGGGTGCTGCAGGGATCGAACCTGCGACCCTCGCCTTGTAAGGGCGATGCTCTCCCAGCTGAGCTAAGCACCCGTCGTTCAGAAGCCGTGCATACTAAACACATCGTTGGGGCAGGTCAACTTTTTTCTCGCCGTTCGGTCTGTTTGGTTTCAATTACCTGCCAACTGCCCTGGCGAAAGGCCTCCAGCGGCTGGTAGCGCGCCTTGTAGGCCATTTTGCGGCAGTCGTGTACCAGATAGCCAAGATATAGGTAGGCAAGGCCGCGTCGCTGGGCCTCGGCGATCAGCCACTGCACCATATAGACACCCAGGCCGCGTTTGCGCTCTGCCGGGTCAAAGAAGCTGTATACCGCCGAGAGGCCATCGCGCAGGCAGTCGATCACCGCCATCGCGAGCAGCTTGCCATGCAGGCGAAACTCCACGTACTCGGTCTCGGCCCAGGAGGCGGTAAAGAAGCGCTGGTATTGCTCGGGGTCAGGATCGGCCATGCTGCCGTCCTCGTGGCGTGCGGCGATATAGCGCTGGTAGAGGGCAAAGTGTTCCTCCTGGTAGCGGGTATCGACCACACGGGCCTGCAGATCCTGGTTGGCCCGCCAGTTGCGCCGTTGGCTGCGATCGGCTTGATAGCTCGCTACCGGCACCCGCACCGGCAGGCAGGCTTGGCAGCTGGGGCAGCGTGGGGCGTAGACGAATTCACCGCTGCGACGAAAGCCCATTTCACACAGCACAGAATACAGCTCAGGGCGCATTTGGGCATGGGGATCGACGAAGAGATTGAGTTGTTGTCGGTCGGGCAGGTAGCTGCACTCCTGCAATCCGCTGATGTAGAACATCAGGCCTTCGGGTAGCTCCTGCACACTCATGGCGCGGACGCCTCGTCGTTCCATGGTCCCTGGTGGCTCTCCACCGGCTCGCAGTGCCTATCGAGCCGGTGGAGAAAGTCCTCGCGCAGGATCGCTTCGGCTCCCAGGCTGAACAGGTGTTCGCTGCCTACCTGACAGTCGATCAGGGCAAAGCCCCAGGCATGGAGTTTCTTTACCAGCGCTACCAGTGCCACCTTGGAGGCATCCCGTTCGCGGCTGAACATCGACTCGCCAAAGAAGACCTTGCCCATGCTTACCCCGTAGAGCCCACCAACCAGTTTGCCATCCTGCCAAACCTCCACCGAGTGGGCGAAACCCAAGTGGTGCAGGGTGGTGTAGGCCTGCTTCATTGCTTCGGTGATCCAGGTGCCGTCCTGGTCGTGGCGTGACTCGCTACAGGCTTCGATGACCTCACCAAAGGCCCGGTCGAAGCTGATCTGAAAGCCGCCATTACGCAGGCGCTTTTGCAGGCTGCGGCGCACCTTGAGCCTGTCGGGAAAGAGCACCGTGCGCGGGGCCGGGCTCCACCACAGGATGGGCTGGCCATCGCTGTACCAGGGGAAGATCCCCTGGCGGTAGGCATTAAGCAGGCGGGCC
The DNA here is from genome assembly GCA_007125455.1 of Ectothiorhodospiraceae bacterium. Taxonomy (GTDB): domain Bacteria; phylum Pseudomonadota; class Gammaproteobacteria; order Thiohalomonadales; family Thiohalomonadaceae; genus SLDE01. The sequence continues at coordinate 8,886 of SLDE01000231.1, read as the reverse complement.
GGGGAGAGGTCACCGCCCACCGCTAGCAGGCCGTTGGGCTCGTCCAGTGCGTAGCCCGGATCGGGAAAGCGTGCCGGGTCGCTGTCGGGCTCCAGCCAGAAGGGCCCCTGGGGTTTTTTATGCATCTTTTACATCCTCCTTGAACGGTAGATGCTCGGCCAATTCCTGCATATAGCGCTGCATCATGCGTTGCTCCTGTGCCAGATAATCTTTCACTGCCTTGCTAAAGCCCGGATCGGCCAGCCAGTGGGCCGACCACACCGCTGTGGGCTCAAAGCCCCGCGCCACCTTGTGCTCCCCCTGGGCACCTGGCTCAAAGCGCTTCAGGCCGTGGCGAATGCAGTAGTCCAGGCCTTGATAGTAACAGAGTTCAAAGTGCAGGCTATGGTAGTCGTCGCTGCAGCCCCAGTGACGTCCGTAGAGGGTGTCCTGTGAGCGCAGCGAAAGGGCCCCGGCCACATAACGCCCCTGATGTCGGGCGAATACCAGTACCACTCGTTCTGCTAACTGCTCACCCAGATGGCGGAAGAATCCCTCGTTCAGGGTAGGATAGCCGCCGCGCCGGTCAAAGGTGTCGCGGTAGAACTGGTGGAAGATCTGCCATTGTTCGGCGCTGATCTGGTCGCCGTGCAACACCTGGATCTCGATCCCCTGCTCGCTGACCCGGCGTCGTTCGCGTTTGATCTTCTTGCGCTTGCTGGCGGTGAACTGGGCCAGGTAGTGGTCAAAGTCGTGGTAGTCGTGGTTGTACCAGTGAAACTGGGTGGCCAAGCGGGGCATCATCCCCTGTTGTTCGAGCTGTTCGAGATCGATTGCATCGGGAAACAGCCAGTGCAGGGAGGAAAGGCCCTGGGCTTCGGTCAGCTCCCGTGCGGCGCCGACCAAGTGCTGCGCGGCCTCTTCCCGTGCGACCCCGTCGGCCAGCAGTAGACGGGGGCCGGCTACCGGAGAGTAGGGGACCGCGGCGACCAGCTTGGGGTAGTAGTCCAGTCCGGCACGGCGGTAGGCATCGGCCCAGGCGTGGTCAAAGACCAGCTCACCGTAGGAGTTGGTCTTGCGGTAGAGTGGTACCGCAGCGATCAGCTTTTCGTGTTGATAAAGCCCCAGGTGCTGCGGTGTCCAGCCCCAGTGGGGGCCAACACAGCCGTGCGCCTCCAGCCCGGCGAGGAAGGCATGGCTGAGAAAGGGGTTGTCGCGGGCACCGCTGAGGGCATCCCATTCGGTAGCGGGAATGGTGCCCAGATCCTCGATAAGGCGAACCTGCATGGGACTGTCCGGTTGTGGTCTTCCGCTGGATATGGGGGTAGTCAGGGAGAAAAACAGCGGGGAGAGTGGGGGCCATCCATGGCCCGGTTGATTACTCTGCGCTGCGACGTTCCACGCCCTCCAGGTAGGCGACGACCTTCTTGGATAGTGGTTCGACCTGGAGGTAGGCCGCTTCAGCCTGCTCGATCTTGCCGGCCTCGCGCAGGGTGATGATCTCCTTGATCAGCTTGTGCAATTCGGCGTGAGGGCCTTCCATGTCCTTCATCTCTGCCAGGTGGCCGTACTGTTTCAGCCCTTCGCCGTAGTACCACTTGCCCAGTACACAGTCCTTGTGGGAGACCGCCTGTTCGCGGCTTAGGCTGCCCTTGCCGTCCAGGTAGGCGCGCAATTTCCCCTTCCAGGCCAGGTGGGCAGTCTTGGCGGCGGAGAGGTCAGCCCCCTGCACATTGGTGCGGAATTTCGCCACCAGGTCGCGCAGCTTGTCCATGTGCTCATGGATCTCTTCGGTGGCATGCATGGTCTGGCTGGCGGTATGGGTGGTCTGTTCGGCCACCTGGGCGATGGTCGTAATGTTGCGATCCATTTCACCGGCCACGTGGCTCTGTTCTTCGGCAGCGGTGGCGATCTGGCTGCTCATGTCGGTGATGGTGCCCACAGAGTAGACGATGCGTTCCAGGGCACTGCCGGCCTCGCCGGTCTGCTCGACGGTGGCCAGGGTGCTCTCGCGGCTGCTGGACATCATCTTGGCCGCCTTGCTCGATTGGCTAAGCAGGCGGTCGATGATTTGGCGGATGCTTTCGGTGGATTGCTGGGTGCGCTGGGCGAGGGTGCGCACCTCATCGGCGACCACCGCAAAGCCACGCCCCTGTTCCCCGGCGCGGGCGGCCTCAATGGCGGCGTTGAGGGCCAGCAGATTGGTCTGCTCGGCGATCCCGTTGATCACCTCCAGCACCGAGCCCACTTCGCGGCTATCCTCTTCCAGTTCAGCCATCACCTGATTGGCCTCTTCCATTTGGCCTGCGAGGTTATTGATACTGCCTACCGCGCTGTTGACTATCTTTTGCCCGTTAACCGCCTCTTCCTTGGCACTGCTGGCTGCATCGGCGGTGCTTTGTGCATTTTGTGCCACCTCCTGTACGGTGGAGGCCATTTCGTTCATTGCCGTGGCGACCTGATCGATCTCGCTGCTTTGTTGCTTGACCCCGCGCACGGTGGCTTCCAGTTCATTGGCCACCTGGTCGATGGTGCTGCTGACCCGGGCGGTGCCGTTGCTCACCCCGCCAACGATCTGCCCCATGTGGGCAATCATCTCGTTATAGGCGACGAACATCTGGCCGATCTCGTTTTCCCTGTCGTCGATTTCCAGCGGTTGTGAAAAGTCGCCGTCGCCCACCGCCTTTAGGTGCTCACCCAGACGATCGATTTGGCGCATCAATACGGTCATGCCGAACATGCGCCCGAAGGTGACCAGCAGCAGGATCCCGGCGGTCATCGTCAGTGCCAGGGTCTGCTGCATCTGTACACTGCGGTTGGCCTGGGCCTCCATTAGTGTGACGGCATTATTCATCTCGCGCAGTATCTCGGGGGAGCGCTGGTGGATGGCGCGCATGCCACGTTCTGCAGGATTGCCCAGATAGTCGTTGATCTCGCTGCGGTATTGCTGCCAGAGCCGCTCAACGGTTTGCAATTGGGCACGGATCTGGGGATCTGTTGCGGCCTCGATCCCCATATCGCGATCGCCGTTGAGCAGGGCGCGGTGGGCACGCTCAAACTGTGCCATGGTTGCCTCAACCGTCTGCCGGGACTCTACTCCCTGCCCGGCCAGCAGGGCCTCCTTGGCCACCCGCTGGCTGAGCATACGCTGCGCCCCGGCGACGTTAATCCCGGTCGCATCGGTACCCAGACTCATATAGAGGGAGCCGGCGATCATCGCCGCGAAGATAAATATTAGGCTATAGGAAAAGAAGAACTGCCGATCCAGGGTACGCAACCCGAGCATCTTGAGCAGTGAGGTGAGGGCTCTACCGATGGCGATTCTCATGGCGAAATATTTCCAGGCTAGGTGGGCGGAGCTAACAAAACGCTTCAGCCAAGCATAGCAGATACAACTACTTGTACAGCCTTGACTTAGATCAATCGCATGAGGGGATCAGGCTGAACATCTTGTCAGTGTTTGTCTTACAAGCAGTGTGAAGATAGAAGATGAAAGTGACAAGAGCTAACTGCTCGCCCCCTCTCCCCCAATGGGGGAGAAGGGATAAAGGGGGTGAGCAGTTACGTTTTAACTATCAATGGCGACTGTCGTCGAGTAGTGCCAACGCCGGTCTACCGATGTGATAGCCCTGGGCGAGGGGGATCCCCGCCTCGATGCAAAGTGCCAGTACGGTCTCGTCCTCAACGAATTCAGCCAGTGACTGGATACCGAGATCCTTGGCCAACTGGGCGATGCTCTGGACGAAGGCCCGATCCTTGGCATCGTTGGCCATATTGGCAACGAAGTCACCCTCGATCTTGAGGTAGTCGATGGGGAAGTGCTTGAGATAGTGGAAGGAGGAGAAGCCGGAGCCAAAGTCATCAATGGCCAGTCCGAAGCCCTCCATCTTCAACTCCATGACAAACTTCTCCAGCAGGCTGAAGTTTTTCACTGTATCCCGCTCGGTGATCTCAAAGACGATCTGTCCTGGGTGGATATTGTATTCACTGCACAGGCGGCGCGCTTCAGGAATGAATTCGTTGAGCACCAGCGCACGTGGCGAGAGGTTGAGGAAGAGCTTACCCTGATACCCAGACTCGTTCAGCATAGCGAAGGACTTGTCCATCACGATGTAGTCGATCTTGTGGATCAGCCCGGCCTTTTCGGCGATCTCGATAAACTCGTGTGCCCCCATGATGCTCCCATCGGGCATGTGGATACGACTCAATACCTCGTAAGCGCTAACCCGACCAGTTTTTGCCTCGATGATGGGTTGATAGTAGGGGGTGATCAGGCGTTGTTCGATCGCCTGTGAGATGATGATGCTCTTTTCACCGATGGAACGGAAAACCTCGACCACATCATCGCTGTTGGGGTAGCCGATGCGATTTTTGCCTTGATGTTTGGCCTTGTACATCATGTTGTCGGCGAACAGGAAGAGGTCTTTGGCATCGGTGGCGTGATCCGGGAAGATGGCGATACCGATAGAGATCGTTGCCTTCACCTCGCTGCCATCGGGGGCCTTCATACGGATCGCCTCGGCCCGTTCCAGAACGCGCTTGCTGATACTGTAGGCCTGTTCGGTGTCTGTTTCAGAAAGCATCATCACAAACTCATCGCCACCATAGCGAGCAAACAGATCACCGGGGCGCAAGGCCTCGGAGAGGGTGTTGGCAAATTCCTGCAGGAACAGGTCGCCAAAGGCGTGACCGTAGGTGTCGTTGATCGACTTGAAGTTGTCCATGTCGATGATCAGCAGGGCAAAGCGGTAGTCGTGACGATCCGCCCGTCCGGTCTCGTAGTTGAGCATCTCCCAGAACATGCGCTGGTTGAACAGGTTGGTGAGTGGGTCGCGGGTGGCGTAATACTCCAGATCCTTGGTGTACTTGTAGATCGCCTTTACCGAGCCGACCACATTGAGCAGGGTAGAGAGGACACTCTCCATCACCAATACCCGGGTTTGATCCTTCAGGATTTCCGACTGCACGCCAATGCCGACGATGCCACCGATCTTGGGGGTGTCCACCAACAGTGACTTGGTTTGTAATTCCAGTTGGTCTCTGTTGAGATTGCTCACGGGCATATCCGGCAGGGCAACCTGATGGTTGGCATGCAGCGAGGGAAGGAAGCCGAAGTTTGGGTTCTCCTGCAGGCGTTGGCGGATCGCGGCCTCAAAGAATTGTTTGGTCTCTTCATCCGGTGGGTGTAGCCAGAAGACCTCCAGATCGAAAAGCTCATCGTCGATCTTGAAGATGGAGAACAGTACATGGGCATCGATCACGTGGTTGATGTCGATCAACAGGTAGCAGATGTACTCACGCCAGTCTTTGACCACCTCGGAGGTGATGACAAACTTTTCCAGTAGACGGATCTCGAACTCCAGCAGATCCTTGTCTACCGCCACGCCGCGCAGCTTTTGCACCATCTCGTCGAATTTGTCGAAGATTCGGCCAAATTCTTCAAAGCCCAGCTCATTGCGCGGCGATTCCAGCTCGGAGAGGTCGGAGACCTTGCAGATCTTCTCGATATTGCGATCCAGCACCGCGATGGAACGATTGATTCGCCCACTAAGCAAAAAGGCGACCAGCATCGCACCCAGCATGGGGAGGGGGGCGATCCACAGTAGGCTGTAGATCAGATCCTGTCGCGATTCCTGTAGCGAGGGCCCCAGATCCTGTTGCACATCGATCACCCCCAGCACATCGCCAGACTGGACGTTGCTGTGGCAGGCAAGACATTCCTGGCGTGCAAGCAGCGGGTAGATATAGCGGATCTGGTGTTCATTATCCTGGATGTACTCGGGGGAGGCGACCTCAAAGCTGCGCAGGATGGGTGCATCCATCTCGGCCTGCTCAACCGGGCCATACAGCGCGCTGACCTTCTCACCACGAAAGATGTCGATGCTGTAATTGGTATCGTCCACACTGGCCTGCAATGAGTCGATGAAGCCCTCCAGCTGCTCGCGGGTCCAGCCCAGGCGCATCACCTCGTACATCGCACCGAAGGTGGCTTGGGCAAGGGTATGGGAGGTATCTTCGGCATGGCGACTAATGGCGCGGTCGAAGATCCCGGTGGTGGCCAGGTAGGTGCCTAGAAAGAGGGCGACACTTACCAGCAGCGCAGCGCTGATGATCATCCCCTTGATGGTTTTTATCGTTCTCATGCGGATAGTGGGTTGAGTCTTGTGTGGGTGTGAGTGGCTTGGCCGTATATTTGCTAGGAGATTATCCTAAAAAGCGTCGCTGTGCTAATCAGCGTACGCTAATGAAGGGTGGCTGTTTTGTGAGTGGGGCTGGTATCGCCATGCTTTGCTCAGCCTAGAGTAAGGATGTTCTTTATGCGGTTCTTTACCTCGCCGCGCAGGTTGGCCAGCCTGTGGCTGATCAGGGCAGTCTTGTAGCTGGCGGTCGATTTATTGATGTATTTTTGCGCGGTCTCATTCCGTCGTCCCAGCCGAATATATTCAAGGTTCTCGGAGATGGGCCCCCACAGCTTGGGCTTGAGTTTGCAGTCAATGGTGAGGATCTCGCCCTGGTGTTTGAGCAGTCGTCCTTCCTGACGGATCAGCTCTTCAATAACCGCAGGGGGAAAGGTTTCGGCGCTGGCGTCGAAGTAGCTGAGCTTGGGATTGGGCGGCATGGTGATATTATCACGAGATGGCGGACAGGCGGGCCCCATGGCCCGCCCGTACAGCGAGGCTTACTTTTCCTGGTTTTCCAGCCAGCGTTCGACATCCAGCGCGGCCATGCAGCCGCTAGCGGAGGAGGTGATCGCCTGCTTGTAGATAGGATCGGCGACGTCACCGGCAGCAAAGACTCCCTCCACCGAGGTGGCGGTGGCATTACCGCCACGGCCCTTTTGGGTAACGATATAGCCGTGTTCCATCTCCAGCTGCCCCTCAAACATGTCGGTATTGGGCTTGTGGCCAATGGCGATAAACAGGCCGGTCAGCTCCAGATCCTTGGTGGTGCCGTCTTGGGTGCTTTTCACGCGTACCCCGGTCACGCCAGAGCTATCACCCAGCACCTCATCGACCTCGTTGAACAGCTCCAGCTTGATGTTGCCGTTCTCCACCTTTTCCATCAGTTGCTTGATCAGGATCTTCTCGGCACGAAAGGTATCGCGACGGTGGATCAGGGTGACCTCGGCGGCGATGTTGGAGAGGTAAAGCGCTTCTTCTACGGCGGTGTTGCCACCACCGACCACACCGACCTTCTGCCCCTTGTAGAAGAAGCCGTCACAGGTGGCGCAGCCAGAGACACCGCGCCCCTTGAAGTTCTCTTCGGACTCCAGCCCCAGATACATGGCGGAGGCACCGGTGGCGATGATCAGTGCATCGCAGGTGTAGGTGCCGCCGTCGCCGATAAGGGTGTAGGGGCGCTTGGAGATATCGGTGGTATGGATGTGATCGAAGATGATCTCGGTCTCAAAGCGCTTGGCGTGGGCCTCCATCTCCTGCATCAGACCGGGGCCGGTCAGCCCTTCGGCACCGCCGGGCCAGTTGTCCACCTCGGTGGTGGTGGTTAGCTGGCCACCCTGTTGCATGCCGGTGATCAATACCGGATTGAGGTTGGCGCGGGCGGCATAGACCGCAGCGGTGTAACCGGCCGGGCCGGATCCCAGGATCAACAGACGACAGTGCTTGGTTTCGCTCATGGACAATTAACTCCGTGTGATAGACTCGTGCAATGATACAGTCTGGTGGTGGCGCGCAGCAGAAAATTCAAGCGGCCATCTTAACGAATGGGTGTAGTGAAGGTAAAGCGCAGATGAAGATAGGGATCCCCAAAGAGGTCAAGACCCTGGAAGGCCGTGTCGGCCTGGTACCGGCGGCGGTGGCTGAGCTGGCTTGCCAGGGCCACCACCTGTCGGTGGAGCAGGGGGCCGGGGTACTCAGCGGCTATAGCGATGAAGACTACCGCAACGCTGGGGCCAGCATCGTCGCCGACCCACAGACGCTCTTCGCCGAGGCGCAGCTAATCATCAAGGTCAAAGAGCCGCAACCGTCTGAATGGCCACTACTGCGTGCCGACCACCTGCTGTTTTGCTATCTGCACTTGGCTGCCGAGGCCGAGCTGCAACAGGCCCTGCTCGATATCGGCCTGACCGCCGTGGGTTTTGAGACCGTTGCCGAGGGACGGCGTCTGCCCCTATTGGCGCCGATGTCGGATATCGCCGGGCGGGTGGCGGTACAGGTGGGTGCGCAGTTACTGCATCACCCCATGGGCGGGCGCGGTCTGCTGCTTGGGGGTCTGCCTGCAGCGGAGCGGGGCCATGTGGTGATCCTGGGTGCGGGGGTGGCTGGTAGCAATGCCGCCCGTCTGGCCGCCTCGTTGGGCGCGCGGGTTACGGTGTTTGATCGGGATCGACACAAACTGGAGCAAATGCATGACTATGGTGCCAATGTCACCGCGCTCTACCCCTTCGCCCACGACATGCAAGAGGCGGTGAAGAGTGCCGATCTGCTGATAGGTGCGGTACTTATCCCTGGTGCCCGCGCTCCACACCTGATCAGCGCCGAGGATGTGCGCCAAATGCAGCCGGGCAGCGTAGTGATCGATATCTCGGTGGATCAGGGCGGTTGCATTGAGACCATCCGCCCGACCACCTATGCCGATCCGACCTTTGTTTGGGAAGGCGTGACCCACTTCGGGGTCACCAATATGCCCGGTGCGGTACCACGCACCGCCTCCCAGGCCCTCTCGGCGGCCCTGATCCCCTACGCCAGCCGCCTGGCCCGCGAAGGTTGGCAAGAAGATGCCGCACTGAACGCCGGGATCAACCTTGCCGCAGGCAAGCTGGTACATCCCGCGCTGCTAGGGGAGTAGCGGGATCATCGTGGGGGAACTGGCTAACGGTATACAACTTGCCGCCGATCCACGGTAGACTTATCAACATCTTGATTCGCCTATCTCACATACAGGATT
>SLDE01000215.1 GCA_007125455.1 Ectothiorhodospiraceae bacterium | reverse complement strand
CCAAGCCAGCCAAGGCGGAAGAGGCTCAGCCACAGCCAGCAGCACCCAAGCCGCAAGCTGCAGGCCAAGCCACCTCCCCTGCTGATGAGCCTCGGCTACAGCAGGTAGAGACCAAGCCTCGTGACACCGGCAAAATCCCCCCAAGCGGGGACTAAACAAAAAAGGGAGCTTCGGCTCCCTTTTTTTGTCCTACTGGCATCTGGCGACTACACTTAAGCCGAACGTTGCATTAGGAGATAAGCATGTATCCGCCGCTGTTTATTGCCGCAATTTTGCTATTCGCTTCACCCGTATGGGCCGACAAGCTCAGTGATAGTGTTGCCTTGGAGGGAATAGAGGTCGGGAAGATTGCCTGGGATGTCACTCAGGGTAATCCGTCGATACTCACCGGTAGGCTCGATGTTATCCATGAGACCTATCGGGATATGCAGCGCCAAGCGGTAACGCCGAAGATGCTGTTCACCTTCCGTGGCGGGGCCATCCTGCTGTTACAACGGGATATCGATGCCCTCCCCCTGGCCGATCAGGCCGATGCAGAGCTGGCGCAGGCAAGGCTTGCGGAGTTGATCGCCCTGCCCGGTGTGCGCATGGAGGCCTGTCAGATCGCCATGCGCCGGGCCGGGCTAGAGGCGGAGGATCTTATCCCCGGCGTCCATGCGGTGGGTAACACCTTCCTCTCCCTGATGGGTTTTGGCCAACGTGGCTACATCACCCTGCCGATCAACTGAAGTGTTGCTGACGGATCGCCTTCAGCAGCCCCTGTGAGGCCGCATCCACCAGACGGTAGACATGATTAAAGCCATCCGGCCCACCGTAGTAGGGGTCGGGCACCTCGTCCTCCGGTACGCCGGGCGCATAGTCGAGAAACATCTTTAGCTTGTGTCGATTGCCCTCGTTGGCATGGCTCTGCAGGATCGCGTAGTTGTCCCTATCCATGGCGATGATGTAGTCAAAGCGCTCGAAGTCATCCGGGCTCACGTGGCGGGCCCGCTGGCTGCTCAGATCCAGACCATTGCGCAGGGCCACATCCTGCGAGCGTGGATCGGGCTGTTTTCCGACATGGTAGGCGTGGGTGCCCGCCGAGTCGATTTGGATACGATCAGCAAGCCCCTGCTCCTCCACCAGTGCCTGGAAACGGCCATGGGCCAATGGAGAACGGCAGATATTGCCCATACAAACCATTAAAACTTTCACTTTATTCATAATATCAACCACTTATCAAAAACATTCACTAAAACCTAACTGCTCGCCCCCTTTATCCCCTCCCCCCATTGGGGGAGAGGGGGCGAGTAGATACATAAAACATAAAGCGGTGAAGAGACTAGCGACTGAGCTTCAGGCCCACCCGTGTGACCTGATCGCCTTCGATTTCACGCACCACCAACACCACCGTGTTCAAATCGATACGATCCCCCACCACCTGTCGTCGGGAAAAGCGCTGTGCGAAGATCTCCTGGATCGATAGCTCCGAGGTGATCTCCGCTGGTAGAACAAAGCCATAGGCCATCGCCACATCGGCCAGTCTGGCATCACCATTGATCACAAATTCACCGAAGAACTGTCGCTCGGCCTGGCGCTCGGTCTCGGCATTGGCAGCAAAGATCTTGTCCAGGGCACCGAGGTTTTCGCGACAGGCCAGCAGGTAGACATAGTCCCCCCCCTGAAGCTTGTCGAGTTGACAGGGATCTAGTGCCTTACCACCGCGCAATACCGCCGCGTAATTCACCTCACCGGGCAGCTTGGGCAACCCGGCAAGCAAGGCCGGGCTATCGAGATCCAGACGGTAACCCACCAACTCCCGCCCCAGTTGCCCAGGAACATCCAACTCCACGCGCTGAATAACCTCGCTACCGGAGGGCATATCAAGACGCAAGCGCTTGGCCAGCGGGGCCACGGTCCAGCCTTGCAGGATCAAGGAAACCAGCACCACGAAGAAGGCCACATTAAAGAAGATCATCGCATTGTCCAGCCCGGCCATCAGCGGAAACAGGGCCAGTACGATGGGTACCGCGCCGCGCAGCCCCACCCAGGAGACAAACAACTGCTCCTCACGCGGAAAGCGGAACGGCAGCAGACTGAGCCACACCGACAGGGGCCGTGCCACCAACATCAGCACGGCAGCGATCAGCAGTGCTGGCAGGGCGATCTCCAGCAGCTGCGCCGGATGGGCAAACAACCCCAGTACCAGGAACATGGAGATCTGCGCCAACCAGGCCATCCCATCATGAAAGCGCAGAATGTTCTGCCCTGATTGCAGCGGGCGATTGGCCAAGACAATGCCGGCCAGATAGGCGGCGAGGAAGCCGCTGCCACCCAGCACCGAGGCAGCGGCGAAGACGGTGACACCACCGGAGAGGGCAACCAGTGGATAGAGCCCGGCACTGAGCTGCACCCGATTAATGATCACCCCAAGCATGATCCCGCCCAACAGGCCGAAGGCAGCCCCCAGCCCCATCTGTTGAACGAAGATCCAGATCGTGTCCCAGCCCAGCCATTGCTGTCCGGCAACCAGGGCCTCTACCAGCACGATGGTAAGAAAGACCGCCATGGGATCGTTGCTGCCTGACTCGATCTCCAGTGTCGCGCCGACACGTTGTTTTAGCTCCAGCCCCTTGGAGTGGAGTAGACCAAAGACCGCCGCCGCATCGGTGGAACCAACGATGGCACCGATCAGCAACCCTTCCAGCCAACTCAATCCCAGTATCCAGGCGGCGAACATGCCGGTGATCCCGGCGGTGAGCAATACTCCCAGGGTAGCCAGACTCAATGCCGGTTTGAGGCCGACGCGGAAGTTGGCGATTTTAGTGCGCATCCCGCCATCAAAGAGGATCACCGCTAAGGCGACACTGCCCACCAAATAGGCAGTGGAGATATCGGCCAGGACGATCCCCCCCACCCCGTCGCTGCCGAGCAGCATCCCGATGGTCAAAAAGACCAACAGCAGCGGCATCCCGACCCGAGCCGAGAGCACACTCGCCAGGATGCTCAGCAACAGCAAGCCGGAGGCGACCAGGATGAATTGGTTGACGACATCCATTCTGGCTAGTCGCGAACTTCGTTGCGCAGCCCGCGGGCACTGTCGCGCACCGCGCGACCGCTAGGGCGCACCGTCGTAACCACGGCACGACCACCCTCCTTCGCCCCATGCTTTACCCCGTCCTTGACAGTGCGCCCGCCTTCGCGCACACCATCACGAAGCTCCCTGGCCCCTTCTCTGAGCTCCGGCCATACGCCCTGCCCCTGAAGAGGGCCAACAGCGAGCATCAGGATCAGGGTCGTGGCGAGTAGTACGCCTGCTTTCATACCGGGGCTCCACGCTTGTATTGTGCCGAATTGCACCTAATATCATTGTAAACCATTAAGGTATTGCCATGACACTCTCCGTCACACAACAGCAGCAATTGCGCACCCTGCTCGGTCGCACGGTCTGCTACCACGGGCGCAATGGTCGCGTCATCGAGTTTCTGGAGCAGGAGCAGGCCCTGGTGCTGCATCTGGAAAATGCCACCCAGACCATGCAGGAAGGCCAGTACGGCGAGCCGGGAAGGCGGGCTGATAACACGGTGTTGTTGCCGGTATTCGATCCAGAACAACCGGGAAACCTGAACCCGCTGCTGGCGGAGCTGGAGTTGGGCTTTACTGGTTAAAACTCTCCCGCACACGCGCCAGATCCTCGGCGGTATCAACCCCATGGCCAGGGATGCTATCCGCCTCGGCGACCTGGATCACCCCACCGTGCCAAAGTACTCGCAACTGTTCCAGTGACTCTGTGCGCTCCAGAGCGCAGGCCGCCATGCTCAGATAGCGCTTAAGGAAACCGGCCCGGTAGGCGTACAGGCCCAGATGACGAAAATGCACCGCATCGGCGGGTAACTGCTCGGTATTAATCGCAAAGGCATCACGATCCCAGGGGATCGCTGCGCGGCTAAAGTAGAGCGCCCTGCCATTGGCGTCCATCACCACCTTCACCACATGCGGATCAAACAGCTCGGCGGCGGTATGGATGCGGGTGCACAGGGTGGCCATATCGGCCCCTTCCGCCGCCTCCAGTGCCTGGGCTACCTGACTGAGCAGTGCCGGGGGCATCAGTGGTTCATCCCCCTGCAGGTTCACCACCACCTCGTCGCCGACCAGTCCCAACTGCGCACAGGCCTCGGCAAGGCGTTCACTGCCGCTCTCGTGGTCGGGGTGGGTCATCACCACCTGGCCACCAAACTCGGCCACCGCCTCGGCGATGCGCTGATCATCGGTGGCCACACAGACGCTGCTGGCCCCGCTTTCCATTGCCCGCTGCCAAACGTGCTGGATCATCGGCTGACCGGCAATGGGCAACAGGGGCTTACCCGGCAGACGGGTAGAGGAAAAACGCGCCGGAATGACGACGTGAAAGCTCACCCCTCCAGCTCTTCTGCCGAGAGCGAACGGGCCTCCTCCTCCAGCATCACCGGGATGTCGTCGCGGATCGGGTAGGCCAGGCGATCGGCGCGACAGATCAGCTCCTGCCTCGCCTTGTCGTAGTGTAGCGGCCCCTTGCAGATCGGGCAGACCAGGATCTCCAACAGTTTTCTATCCATTGTTACTCTCCAGTTTGGCCAGTACTGCCTGGCCGAAGGCATCGGGTAGTTCGGCCACCACGGGTAGATACCAATGGCGCCGGTCGGCATAGCTTGTGTATTTTACCGCATCCTTCTCGGTCATCAGCACCGGCAGATCATCGCCAAAATCCAGCTCACCGGCACGGTATGGGTGGTGATCGGTGTAGGGGTGCTCTACCACCTCGCAACCGGCCTGGCGCAGCGTGGCGAAGAAGCGCTGGGGATGGCCGATCCCCGCCACCCCATGCACCCGCAGACCAGACAATGTTGCCAACGCCCGCGTAGGCTCACCGACCAGGGAGTTCAGCGCCACTGGCCGCAGGGACATCGCCCACTCGCCGCAGGCACTGGGCTCGCCATTCACCACCACCAGGTCGACGCTGCGAAGACGTGAGGGGGGCTCACGCAGCGGCCCGGCGGGCAGACAGAGGCGGTTGCCCAGTCGACGCGCTCCATCCAACACCGCGATCTCGATCTGGCGTTGCAGGCGATAATGCTGCAGGCCATCGTCGCTGAGGATCACATCCACATCGTGCCGCTCGCGCAGCAGCCGCGCGGCGGCAACCCGATCCGGCCCCACCACCATCGGGCAGCCGCTGCGCCGGGCCAACAACAGCGCCTCGTCTCCCACCACCTTGGGGTCGGCATCGCTATCAAGCGCCAGCGGCCATTGTTCGGACTGGCCGCCATAACCGCGGCTGATCAGGCCGGGACGATAGCCCTGGCGACGTAAAAAATCCGCCAACCACAGCACCAGGGGGGTCTTGCCGGTGCCGCCCACGCTAATATTGCCCACCACGATCACCGGCACATCCACCGCCTCGCTGGCAAGCCAGCCGCGCCGATAGAGCTGGCGGCGCAGCCAGACCAACAGGCAGAACAGCAAGGCCAGCGGCGCGAGCAGCCACAACCAGAGGCTGCGCCGATACCAGTGTTCAGGCAGGTTCATGGTCCTGAAACTGCAGCCGGTAGAGGTTGGCGTAATGCCCATTGTTCACCAGCAGTTCCTCATGGCGACCGGTCTCGATGATCTGCCCCTGCTCCATCACCATAATACAATCCACCCGTTCGATGGTGGAGAGGCGGTGGGCGATCACCAAGGTGGTGCGGTTTTGCATCAGGATCTCCAGGGCCGCCTGGATATGGCGCTCGGACTCGGTATCCAGCGCCGAGGTGGCCTCATCCAGGATCAGGATCGGCGAGTCCTTGAGGATTGCACGGGCAATGGCCAGGCGCTGGCGTTGTCCGCCGGAGAGCAATACCCCATTCTCCCCGACCATGGTATCCAAGCCCTCGGGCAACTGGCGGATAAACTCCATCGCATGGGCCGCCTCGGCGGCGGCAACAATCGCCTCGCGGCTGGCCCCCTCCAGGCGCCCATAGGCGATATTATTGGCGATAGTATCGTTAAACAGGGTGATGTGCTGACTGACCAGGGCGATCTGATCACGCAGGCAAAGCAGCTCCAGATCGCGGATATCGTGGCCATCGATCAGGATCGCCCCCTGCTGAATGTCATAAAAGCGTGGCAGCAGGCCCACCAGGGTGGACTTGCCACTGCCGGAGCGCCCCACAAAGGCGACACTCTGTCCCGCCTTGATCTCGAAGTTGATCCCCTTGAGCACCGGCT
>SLDE01000197.1 GCA_007125455.1 Ectothiorhodospiraceae bacterium | reverse complement strand
CTCGCGCAATCTGATGGTGTGCGAACGCAATCCGGGGATCATCGACTTTCAGGACGCGGTATACGGCCCGCTGACCTACGACCTGGTCTCACTGCTACGTGACTGCTATATCGCCTGGCCCCGTGAGCAGGTGGAGGGCTGGGTGGTGGACTACCATGATCAGGCGGTGGAGCACAGGATCCTGCGCGAACGCCAGGAGGAGCGCTTTCTCAAGTGGTTCGACTGGATGGGGGTACAGCGCCACCTCAAGGCGATCGGGATCTTCGCCCGCCTCAACCACCGTGACGGTAAACCGGGTTATCTCGACGACATCCCCCGCACCCTGGGCTACGTGGCCCAAGTGGCCAGGGACTACCCGGAGCTGGGTGAGCTTGCACAGCTACTGGAGGATCGTGGGGTTGTGGGAAGTGGGGAGTAGGGGCTTGGGTGCATCCTTGCCTGTTCCCCATTCCCTACGTTACATCTCAAAGCCGGCCTGGCGGTAGTATTCCTTGGCCTTTTCCTCGTCCTGTTCTACCCCATTGCCTTCCTGATACATCATCCCCAGGGTGGTGAGTGAGCCTTGCAGACCTTGGGCTGCGGCCTTTTCAAACCACGCTATCGCTTTGGCGGGATCCTTTGGCAGACCCTCGCCCTCCAGGTACATAAAGCCGACCCCATGCTGTGCCATGGCGTGGCCCTGGTCGGCGGCGGCCTGCATGTTTTTTACCGCCTCGGGGAGGTTTTGTGAACCGATTAGGCCATTTTGATGCATGATCGCCACACGATACTGTGCCTCGGCATGGCCTTCATCGGCCAGCGGGGAGAGTAGTTGCATCGCGGTGCCGAAGTGTTTGCCCTCAAAGGCAGCGATGCCGCTGCCCAGATCCATATCATAATCGCTCATCTTGTCTTTTCCGCTCGTGGTTGGCTTGAGGCAGAGATGGAGTGGTGGCGGGCAAAATTCAAGCGGCCTGGCGACTCATGCCGTGGATCAGCTCCTCCAGGTGCTCGGCTTGCGCCATATGGGCCTGAAGTGCCTGCTCGATCTGATTCTGGCTGAGCCCGAGGGCATTGAGCAGGGCGGGTGGCGGGGTCTCTTCGGCACCATCCCCGATCCCGTGACGCCTGAGCAGGGTGTTGCTGAGCATGATCAGCTTGGGGTAGATGGCGTGTTTGCCCTGGTAGTTCTCATTATGGTGTTCACGTAGCGCGATCTGCAGGGCCTCGGGCATGTTCCAGTGTGCCATCAGGCGTCCGCCAACTTCCGTATGGCTGATCCCCAGGGTACGCTTTTCAATCAGGCTGATCGGTGTGTTCGGGTTGGCAGCAACCACGCGATTGAGCAGGAAGAATTCGGGCTTGACCAGGTGGCCAAGGACGAAGAAACCGAAGTTATGCAGCAGGGCGCTGAGATAGGCCATCTCAGGTCGGGATTCCAGCCGACGTGGTAGCAGTGCGGAGAGGCTTTGGGTCAGCACGGCACAGTGTATCGCGTGGTGCCAGAGGCTATTCATCCCCAGCGGGCCATCGATGGGCAGATCAAAGGGGCGTAGCGCGGTGATCCCCAGCGCGGTATTGACGGCGTAGTCGAAGCCGAGCACCTGGCTTACTGCCTGTTGCAGGGTGTCCAGCTCCCCCGGATAGTTGTAGTAAGCAGAGCGCGCGTTACGCAGCAGTTGGGCGCTGATGCTGGGATCGGTCTCCAGCACCCGAACCAGTTGCGCAATACTCGCATGGGGGTCGTGATAGAGCTGCAGGAGCTGATTGCCCATTGGGTGCATCGCCGGTAGCCGGTGCAGCTCCTCCAGTTGCTGGCGGATCCCCTCCACCGGGCGCAACTGGCGTATGCCGTGTCGCTGTGCGTAGGCGGCCTGTTGTACAAACTCCCGATCCTCACCGCGCAACTGCTCGGCCGGGCTGGTGAAGCTCCCCTTGATCGAGCGGCGGTGCAGGTAGCGAAAGTCTTCGCCGCTGAGCCGCAGCAGTTGCCTGCGGCTACCGGCTTCCAGGTAGACGCTCTCCTGTGCCAGCAGGACATCATCAACGATGGCCGACAGCATGAAAGGTTCGGCGATGGCGGGAACACAGCCCGGCTCACTGTCCGGGAAGATATAGCGTGTTGCCTCACGCTCGACAGGCTCCAGCTTGCGCTCGACCAGCACGAACAGGCGCGCGAAGTTGATCACATGGTTAAGGGGCTGCACCGCCAGCAATGTGCCATGTTCATCACCCAGCACTACCGCGCGGGCAACCTGTTGTGCGGGGATGCCACACCGCTCGGCTGCCTGGTGCAGGGTAGTCGCGCCCTGATGGTGGACGATCTCGTAGGGAACCCCGGCCTGTTGTAACCAGGCAATGATGCGATTGTGAGCCGACATGACGTTCACCGATTTAAGGAGTAGTTACCTACAAGCTAGCCCCCTGGTGTATATTCGTCGTGAGATGGTTCACGTTTTATTCATTTATGGAGAAAATGTCGTTGGTTTCGTGACCAGTGACGCAGGAAATTGCCATGCACGCCATGATCCTGGCGGCCGGACGCGGAGAGCGGATGCGGCCCCTGACCGACCATACCCCCAAGCCCTTGCTGGAGGTGGGGGGGCAGCGCCTGATTGAGTACCACCTGCGAGCCCTCGTCACGGCGGGCTTCGGGTCGGTGGTGATTAACCACGCTCACCTAGGGGCGCAGATTGAAGCGGCGCTGGGGGATGGCTCTCGCTATGGCTTGACCATTCAATACTCGCCGGAGAACCCGGCGCTGGAAACCGCTGGCGGGATCCGCCGCGCTCTGCCGCTGTTGGGTGATGGCCCCTTTCTGGTGATTAATGGCGATGTATGGTGTGACTATCCGCTACAGCGGCTGCGCCATTGCCAACCGGCATTGGCCCATCTGGTGATGGTGGACAATCCACCACAGCACCCCGAGGGCGACTTTCAGCTTTCTGCCGATGGGCGGCTTAGCGAGGGCGCCGTGCCCCGTTTGACCTTCTCCGGGATCGGGGTCTACCGGGCGGCGCTGTTTGACGACTGCCAGGATGGCCCCGTTCCGCTGGGGCCATTGCTGCGCCGGGCGATGGCCAGGGGCCAGGTGAGCGGTGAGTACTACCACGGACAGTGGCGCGATATCGGTACCCCCGCACGTCTGGCGGCACTGGATGTTCAACTCCGGCGGGAGGGGTAACGGTCATGGGGCAGGAGATCGCTAGCAGCCACTACTATCGCGAGGATTTTGCCCGCTTCGCAGGTGCGCTGCAGCAGGAGACCGAGCGGCTGAGCGAGTGGTTTGAGGGGCAGTCCTTCTCCCGCTCCAGTCCGCTGGCTGGGTTTGAGTTGGAGGCCTGTCTGGTCGATGAAAACGGGATCCCCGCCCCGCTGAATGAGGCCTTCCTTGCTCAGGTGCGCGACCAGGCGCTGTTTACCCCCGAACTGTCCCGTTTCAATGTAGAACTCAATAGTGCCCCGGTCTGCCTGCAGGGGGATGCCCTGGCGCAATTGGCGAGCGGGATGGTGGACAATTGGCGCTACGGCCAACAGATCGCCCAGGGACTGGATGCCAGTCTGGTGATGATCGGCATCCTGCCCACCCTGGAGGAGGGCATGCTTAGTCTGGCCAATATGTCGGATATGGCGCGCTACCGCGCCCTGAATGAGCAGGTACTGCGCCTGCGCGAGGGGCGACCGTTACAACTGGACATCCTCGGCGAAGAGCACCTCAAGACCACCCACAGCGATGTGATGCTTGAAGCGGCAACCACCTCCTTTCAACTCCATCTGCAGGTGACTCAGGACAACGCCGTGCGGATGTATAACACCCTACAGATCCTCTCTGCACCGCTGGTGGCGATTAGCGCGAATTCACCGCTGTTGTTCAACCACCGGCTATGGGCGGAGACCCGCATCCCGCTATTCGAACAGGCGGTGGCCATAGGAGGCATTGCCGGTGGTGCGCACGGGCCGCTGCGGCGGGTCTCCTTCGGTAGTGGCTATGCCCGCCATAGCCTGCTGGAGGTGTTTGTCGAGAACGCCCAGCATTTCCCGTTGCTACTGCCGGAGGCGTTGGATGGTGCCGACTCATTGCCACACCTGCGCCTGCACAACGGCACCATCTGGCGCTGGAACCGCCCCTTGCTGGGCTTTGATGAACAAGGCCTGCCCCACCTGCGTATCGAGCATCGGGTGATCCCTGCCGGCCCCACGGTGGAGGACAGTATCGCCAACGCCGCACTGTTGTTTGGCCTGGCCTATGCCCTTGCCGAGGAGCCGCAGCTGGAGCAGCGCCTGGAGTTTGGGCGGGCGCGGGATAATTTCTATGCCGCTGCGCGCCACGGCCTACAGGCCCAGGTAAGCTGGCTGGATGGTCAGCGTGGTCGGCTCAGCGAGTTGCTATGCCAGTTGTTGCCGCAGGCCTCACAGGGGCTGGCAAGGCTGGGCTGTGACCCGGCACAAAGTGAGCACTACCTGGGGATCATCGCCGCCCGCCTGCAGACCGGCCAGACCGGTTCCCACTGGCAGCGCCAGGCCCATGCGCGTTACCATGGTGATAATCAGGCGCTGGTGGCTGCCTACCTGCAGCGGCAGGAGTCTGGTGAGCCGGTGCATCGTTGGTAAGGAAGCTGGTACTCGTCCCTTTTACCCCGTCCCTCACGCCCTTTACTAATTATGTTGTGACTGGAGCGCACATGCTGCATGAATTAAACGGCCTGCCCGAAGGGCTGCTGGCCCTTTCCGCGAGTGAGTTGCACCGGCTGCTGCCGGGCCCGACCCTGATCCACCTGCCGGGGCGCGAGTCCGCGCCGCTGTTCGTCTCGGTATTGCTGCATGGCAACGAGGATACCGGTTGGGAGGCGATGCGCACGCTGCTGACGGCACAGGCCGGGCAAGAGCTGCCACGCGCCCTCTCGCTGTTCATCGGCAATGTCTCGGCCGCCGGCGAGGGCCTGCGCCGTCTACCGGGCCAGCCGGACTATAACCGGATCTGGCGGGGAGGCGAGGGGCCGGAGGTGAATATGGCCGCCGAGGTGCAGAGGATCATGGCCCGGCGCGGGGTCTTTGCCAGTATCGATCTGCACAACAATACCGGGCTAAACCCCCACTACGCCTGCATCAACCGCCTCGAACAACCCTTTTTGCATCTGGCCACCCTGTTCAGTCGCACGGTGGTTTACTTTATCCGCCCCGATGCGGTGCAGTCGATGGCCTTCAGTGAGCTTTGTCCGGCGGTGACGGTGGAGTGCGGCAAGGTAGGGCAGGCTCGGGGTGTCGAACACGCCCGGGAGTTCGTTGCCGCCGCGCTGCACCTAAACCACTTTCCCGAACATCCGCTCTCGCCCCACGACTACGACCTCTACCACACCGTGGCCACCGTGCGTGTCCCACCGACGCTGGACTTCAGTTTTAGCGATAGCAGTGCCAGCCTCTACCTGCCCCCGGATCTGGATAGCCTGAACTTTCGTGAACTGCCTGCCGGTACCCGTCTGGCCCAGGTGGCCGATGGGGCGATCCAGCTGGAGGTGCGTGATGAGCAGGGCAGGGATGTGGCCGAGCGTTATTTTGCCAACGACGGCCACTACCTCAGCACCCGCCTGCCGGTCATGCCATCCATGCTTACCCTGGACGAACGGGTGATCCGCCAGGATTGCCTGGGCTACCTGATGGAGCGTTTGCCGGGCTAGTCCTACCGATCTTGCCAAGCCGGTCACAAATACGAAGACAGGACGAGGCTGCGCGGCAAAGCGTGGGCAGACATTCTACCCCGGTCACAAAAGACCGGAGCGATATCTTCCATGCTTACCCTCAAGAGGTACTTTTCGAGGGTAGGACGATGAAAGCCAAGAGCTACGGGGTGGTATTCAGTGGCAAACTCGCTCAGCAACTGGGTCACGAGACCATTGTCAGCAACCTGATCCTGGAGCTGGGGATCAGCGATACCAAGGCGCGCACCCTGCTGGAGCGCCCCGGCGTGTTACTCAAGCGCTTCGACAACCAGGCCGATGCCCAGCGCCTGCTGGATCGCCTGGAGCGGGCCGGTGTGCTGGGGCGACTGCAACACGCCCAGCCGACCCCGGGGCCTGTCACCACCAGCAACAGCGAAAGCTCGCTGTTTCGCATTCTGGGTAACCGCCCGGCCCCGGCCGGCAATCAGTCGGTGTTGCTGCGCCAGCATAAGGGCACTTCTAAATATTCGTGAGCACGCATCTTGAACCCTCAAATCCGCGCTCTCTGCGTTGCAAATCTTCGCAATAGCGGGCTATTACGTGCGATTTGCGCCTTGATAGCACGGATTT
>SLDE01000082.1 GCA_007125455.1 Ectothiorhodospiraceae bacterium | reverse complement strand
GGGAGTAGGGAGTAGGGAGTAGGGAGTAGGGAGTAGGGAGTAGGGAGTAGGGAGTAGGGAGTAGGGAGTAGGGAGTAGGGAGTAGGGAGTAGGGAGGTTGTTTTGGCCTGCCCTCCCTGGCAAGCCCTTTGTTACTCCATCAACTCGAAGTGGTGCAGAAAGGGGTGGCTAAGGGCAGGGTTGCGGATCATTTGGCGATAGTTGCCCTGGGCAAAATGCAGGGCCCCGGTGGCCACCGCCGGGCCGAGCTTGCTCAGCCCAAAGCCGGAGTCGATCCACTCCTGCCACCTCTGCGGTTCGGCACGCAGATCCCAGTCCAGCTCACCACCATCATAGCTGCCGGCCTGCACCGCCTTGCCCTGCTGGATCACCAACATCCCCCGTGGGCTGTCCTCACCCTTAAAGCCGTAGGCGATGCGCGCGTTGAACTTGGCCTCCGCCAGGGGCTTGACCACCGTCTCGTCGGCGTTCCAGCGCTGTTGCAGACCTTGCATCCAGATCTCGGAAAATAACTCGCTCATCGATCCTCCCCTCACAATATTATATATATCTTCAGTATGTACTCCCCCCCAGGCATAACGAAGCCAGTAGGTGAGTAGTTACTATATTCAGTAGATCGCGTGGGGGGAGTGTAGCAGAGAAGCATCCGCGCCGCTGTCGGGCTCTGGCCTACAAGCAGGGCTCAGCTGCTGCGCGCGAAGATCAGATCCCATACCCCGTGACCCAGGCGCTGACCACGGCGTTCAAACTTGGTCTCGGGGCGATAGTCGGGGCGGGGGAGGTAGCCCCCATCGGGCGAGGTGTTGCTAAAGCCCTCGGCCACGCTTAGCACCGCCAGCATATGCTCGGCGTATTCCTGCCAGTCGGTGGCCATGTGCAGTTTGCCGCCAATGCGCAGCTTGCGGCGCACCAGTTGCGCCCACTCGGGCTGCACCTGACGGCGTTTGTGGTGACGCTTCTTGTGCCAGGGATCGGGAAAGAACAGATAGAGACCATCCAGCGAGCCGTCCGGGATGTTGTGCTCCAACACCTCTACCGCATCTGCGCAAACCACCCGTAGATTGCTCAGTCCCAACTCTTCGATCTTTCTCAGCAGATGCCCTACCCCAGGGCGGTGCACCTCAATGCCGATATAGTCATTCTCGGGGTGATGGCGGGCGATCTCCGCCAGCGACTCGCCGTTGCCAAAGCCGATCTCCAGAATGCGCGGCGCAGAGCGCCCAAAGATGGCGTCCAGCTCAAAGGGGCCGTCCTCCGGTTCCAGGCCGAAGCGGGGAAACAGCACATCCATCGCACGCTGCTGGCCCGGCGTAAGCCGACCCTCGCGACGCACAAAGGAGCGGATACGACGAAAATGGGAGGTCTTGTTCATGAAGGCCTTGTCAACGCAGAGGACACAGAGCTCGCCGAGATGCAGCCTGGCGGATCCCGTGCGGGCCACGGCAACAGTTCATACTGTAGCCCGTGTGTTACGAGCAGCCCCCATACAATCAAGGTGTTGCTCTGCGTTCTCTGCGAACCCTGCGTTGAAATGGTTAGAAAAACGTCCCGTCGATGGGGCTGGAGGCGGAGGCGTAGCGTTTTTTGGGGATGCGCCCGGCCAGATAGGCCTCGCGCCCGGCCTCCACGGCCTTTTTCATGGCCGAGGCCATTAGCACCGGGTCTTTGGCTCCGGCGATGGCGGTGTTCATCAATACCCCATCGACCCCCAGCTCCATCGCCACCGCCGCATCGGAGGCGGTACCCACGCCGGCATCGACCAGGATCGGTACATTGGCGTTTTCTACAATGGTGAGGATGTTGTAGGGATTTTGCACCCCCAGGCCGGAGCCAATCGGCGCAGCCAACGGCATCACCGCCACGCAGCCCATCTCTTCCAGGCGTTTGGCGAGGATCGGGTCATCGGAGGTATAGACCATCACCTTGAAGCCCTCGCGCACCAGGATCTCGGTGGCCTCCAGGGTGGCGGTCACGTCGGGATAGAGGGTCTTTTCATCCCCCAGCACCTCCAGCTTGACCAGGTCGTGGCCGTCCAGCAGTTCCCGCGCCAGGCGGCAGGTACGCACCGCGTCCTCGGCGGTATAACAACCGGCGGTGTTGGGCAAGATGGTGTACCTGTCTGGTGGCAACACCTCTAGCAGGTTCGGCTCGTTGGGGTCCTGGCCGATATTGGATCGGCGGATCGCCACGGTGACGATCTCGGCATCGGCCGCCTCGGTGGCCAGACGGGTCTCTTCCAGATCACGGTACTTGCCGGTGCCGGTGAGCAGGCGGGAACGGTACTCTACCCCGGCGATGATCAGAGGGTCGTGTAGTTGGGACATGGATGCTTCCTGGTTAGTTGTGGGGCGGGGCTGGCGCTTAGCCACCACCGATGGCATGAACGATCTCGATACTGTCCTCAGGCTGCAGGACATGCTCACCATAACCGCTGCGCGGGATGATCTCCCGATTCACTTCCATGGCGATCCGCTTGCCAGCCAGGCCGAGTTCATCGACCAGCTGCTGGGCGGTACACCGTTCCGGCACCTGGCGTGCCTCACCATTCAGATAGATATTCATGGTCGCCAAGACTAGCGGCAGCGCAGGGCGGCGTCAATCTGTGTGCAAAAGCAAGTTGTCGGCACCCGCCTGTTCATTTTCCTGCCGATTAGCGCCATACTAAGGCCAGGCAACCATCTTACCGAGCGCCCCCCTATGGATAGTCTGAACCTTCGTGTCCCCGAACAAGGCCCACCCGGCAAGGGTGCCTTTGACTGCAGCAAGCAGGCCGTAGAGCAGTGGTGTGCGGGCTTGCCACTGGGCAATATGGGCGAATCGGCCCGCATGCTCTATGGGGTGCTCTATGAGACCAACCGCCTCACTCTATCTGTCGAGCAGCGCAAGCACCTGCTCGATAGCATCGCCACACCGCTACACTCGGTGGTCGAGTCGTTTCTATACAAACTCTCCAACCAGCCACTGCCACTACCAGGCAAGGCCCTAGAAATAAGCCAGTTTCTTCAACAACTGCTTAGCGAGGCGATCATCGCCTACCAGGCAATTCTGGACAGCCATGAGCAGGGCTCATGGCTGTTCCGCATGGCGCACCACAAGCTCTGGCCCCAGTCGATGCACCGCATGCTGCACTACATGGGCCAACTGCTTCAGACGCAACGCCTCACCCATCAACCCTACGCCAGCGGCCTGTGGCTGGCGATCCACAAGCTCTACCAAGAGGCCAGGAAAAACGAACTGCACGAAAAAAACCTGGTTCAGCCCTGGCCCTCGGAGTTCCATCAAAGCATCGAGCAGGCCTATCTGCAGGCCCAGCTTAGCGCCCTGGTCGACCCGGCCCTGCTCACCAGCGAGCAGCAGGCGCTGGTACGTGAACAACTTCCGGCCTGGTCACTCAAGGCACAATTATTGGAGCCGACACAGTGGGGCACGACACACCATGCCTACTGGATCCGCCTGGATGCCGACAGCCCACACACCACCCCGGCTGCGCACAGCGCCCCGGAGGCCTTGGGCGACTCACCGGCACTGCTACTGGAACTCAGCGCCCTGCAGCAGGCGATACAGGAAAAGCTCGCTGCCACCACCGACGAGACCCCCGGCAAGCTCACACAGCAAACCCTCACCATCCTTGCCCAGGCCTGGCAGGTACCTACCGATGAGCGCAAAACCCGCCAGCCCGGCCACCACCAGCATCGGGCCGCGCTAGGGATCAGCGCACTGTTCAGCCTGCTGCGCAGGGAAAACATGGGCAACCGTGACGGAATCAGCGATCAGCACTACGGCGATGAACTCAAAGCCCTGGTTCCCCTCAAACCCAAGAAAAAAACCGGGCGGGCCCGCAGCAACGAGACCGTGTGGGACAGCCTGTTTTTTCCCACCGAGCTGACCAGCAACTCCTGGTCGGCGGACGAGGCGCAATCAGAATACCACTACATCAGCGCCACCGAGGGTGATGCCAGCTCCAGTGGCTTCCGCCTGCTGTTCAACAGCAGCGATGTGGACAGCCTCAGTACCGGCGAACTCATTGGCCTGCGCTCACAACCCGGTGCCACCATGCAGCTGGGCGAGATCCGCTGGGTCGAGCAGCAGCAAGACAAACTCAATACCGGGGTAATGCTGTTATCCAACGAGATCGAGCCTGTTCTTTGCATCATGCACGACGGTGAACACAACACCCCGCTCGCCGGGCTGCTAGGGATCGGCCTGGACGGGCACCCACAGCTCTATCTACCCAACCTGCCGGGCCTGTCAGCCCGCCAGCTGACCCTGGTGGTCGATGGCTACGAAGTGCCCATCGAGCTGCGCCGCTGCCAGGCGGTCTCCTCACTATTCATCAGCCACCACTTCGTCCTGCACCCCTCCATTGCCGAGGAGGGCAACCTGGAAGAAGGAACCGATCTGGAGGCCCTCAACCTGCGCCTGCACCAACTCACCCACCACGATTCCCCCAGGCCCCAGCGCAAACCAGCGCAGTTCGACGAGTTGTGGGACAAGCTTTAGATTAGTACTACCGCAACGCGACGGCTGGTGCTAGAATCCGTCGCAGCAAGCGGGTGTAGTTCAATGGTAGAACGGCAGCTTCCCAAGCTGCATACGAGGGTTCGATTCCCTTCACCCGCTCCACTTTATCTTCATCCCCTCGGTGCATTGGCCTCGTTTGACCGAGGGTTGACGAAGACCATCCATGGTCTTCGCCCTCCAGACAGAATGGTCGATTCCCTCCATCCCCGCATAAAACCATCCACCACCTTTACTGTCCCACAGTTCGCGAGTACCTTTATCGGATAAGCAAACCAATTGTGGAGAAGCACCATGGCCCGCCTCATTAAATGGATCCTTGGCCTTGTCGGCCTGCTCATCGGCCTCTTTGTCCTGGCGGTCATCGCCGTGATGGTCTTCATCGACCCCAATGACTACCGCGAACAGATCGCCGACAAGGTGCAACAGGAGACCGGGCGGGAGCTGCGCATCGATGGTGAGATCAGCTTCTCCTTCTTTCCCTGGCTGGGACTTGAGTTGGGGCAACTGGAGCTGGGCAACGCCCCCGGCTTCGCCGATGAGCCCTTTGCCGGGATCCGCCGTGCCGACCTGAGGGTTCGCTTGCTGCCACTGCTGCGCATGCAGGCGGAGGTGGACACCGTTGCGCTGCACGGGCTGACCCTCAACCTGCACCGCCTCGCCGATGGGCGCAGCAACTGGGATGACCTGGCCGGTGAACCCAGCGAACCCTCGGAAACCGCTGCCCCAAGCGAGCCAAAGCAAGCCACCACCTCCCCCGAACAGATCCTTGAGGGCCTGGCCATCGGTGGGATCGAGATCCTGGACGCCAATGTTCGCTGGCAGGACGACATGGCCGATCAGACCGCCATCCTCAGCGACTTCAACCTGCGTACCGGACAGATCAGTCTGCACCGAGCGATCCCACTGGAGATGGATGCCCGCATCGCCCTCAACGAGCCCGAGCTAGAGGCCCGGTTCAAACTCGACACCCGTATCGGGCTGGACCTCGCCAATCAGCGCTACCGTCTGGATGCCACCCGCCTGGAGGTGGATGCCAAATCAGCGCTGATCCCCGGCGAACAGCTCCAATTGCGACTCGCCGCCGATCTCGCCGCCGACCTCAAGCAACAAACCGCAACGGTTCAAGGGCTCGTTCTCAACGCCCTGGGTGCCGAGCTCAGTGCCACGGTTGATGTCCGCCAAATCCTCGGCGATCCCGCCGCCAGCGGCCAGTTCGCACTAGAGGTCAAAGACACCACCGCGCTATCGCGCATTGCTGAACTGCCCGACGATCTGGATGTACGTTCCCTCCAGGGCAGCCGCATCGCCAGTGATTTCAGTGTCGACCTGGCCACCCAGCAGCTGGATATGCGCCAACTGCTGCTCAGCGCGTTGGGGATGGAGTTGCAGCTACAGCTGGCCGTCAAGCAGCTCATCGACGATCCCGCCATTAGCGGCCAACTGCGCAGCAATGAATTCGTCCCGCGACAATTGATGGAGCGCCTGGGTATTGAAGCACCGGAGATGGCAGACCCCAACACCCTGATCCTCGCCAGCATCTCCACCGACTTTCAGGCAGGCATGGACAATCTTGCCCTCAGCAAGCTGCAACTGCAGCTTGATCAGAGCCGCCTAACCGGCAACCTGTCATTGCGCCGCTTTGAGGCCCCGGTGATCCGCTACCAACTGGCACTGGACGAGATCGACGCAGATCGCTACCTGCCACCGCCCAGCGAAGAGGAAACCGCCACCACTGCCAGCGCTAGCGGTGAGGCCGAGGCC
>SLDE01000028.1 GCA_007125455.1 Ectothiorhodospiraceae bacterium | reverse complement strand
TGGGGATAGGCAAGCGATACCCATGCACTTTATGTGCTTGTCGGTGAGCGCGTATGCAATTCACAAACCCTGGCAGAGTGAAATCTCATCGAGACCCTCCTATGTCTAAAGATGTTGATAACAAGGCGTTGCTCAAACTCACCGAACAAGCCGCCCCTGAGCCCATCCCGAAGGCGGAGCAGGTCGCGGATAGCCAGCCGGGCAAACGCAGAAAAAAGGCACTGCTAAAGGCCGGTGCACTGGAGAACGCCATTCTGACCAGTGCCAAATTCTCGTTTATTGCGACCGATGCCGAGGGGATTATTCAGGTCTTCAATATCGGCTCGGAGCACATGTTGGGTTACGCGGCAAACGATGTCATCGACAAGATGTCACCGGACATGATATCCAGCCCGGAGGATGTCACCAGCCGCAGCGATGAGTTGAGTCTCGAATTCGGCTTCAGCATAGGCCCAGGTTTCGAGTCACTGGTGTATAAGGCCTCGCGAGGGATAGAGGATATCTACGAACTGACATACATCCGCAAGGATGGCAGTCGCCTGCCTGCCATTGTGTCAGTCACGGCATTGCGTGATGAAGGTGACACGATCATCGGCTACCTGCTGATCAGCAGCGATAACACCGCCCGCAAAGAGGCGGAGGAAGAACTGTTGAGGGTGGGTGCCTTGCAGCGGGCTAT
Organism: Ectothiorhodospiraceae bacterium; assembly: GCA_007125455.1. GTDB lineage: Bacteria > Pseudomonadota > Gammaproteobacteria > Thiohalomonadales > Thiohalomonadaceae > SLDE01. Next base: position 5,645 of record SLDE01000028.1, on the reverse strand, counting down.
CTTCAACAGCGAAAACTTCTCAAGTATTGCCACCGACGCCAAGGGCGTGGTGCAGATCTTCAATGTCGGGGCCGAGCATATGCTGGGCTACCAGGCAGGCGATGTGGTAAACAAGCTTACCCCGGCCGAGATCTCCGACCCGCAGGAGCTGATCGTCCGCGCCGCCGCCTTGAGTGCCGAGCTTGGTGAGGTGATTACCCCAGGGTTTGAGGCCCTGGTATTTAAGGCGTCACGCGGTATTGAAGATATCTACGAGCTGACCTACATCCGCAAGGATGGCAGTCGCTTTCCGGCCATCGTCTCTGTTACCGCCCTGCGAGACGCACAGAATGAGATCATCGGCTACCTGCTGATCGGCACAGACAATACTGCACGCAAGGCGAGCGAGGAAGATCAGCAACAGCTCTCCCAGCGCCTGCGCGACAACCAGTTCTATACCCGCTCCCTGTTTGAATCAAACGTCGATGCCATCATGACCACCGACCCATCCGGGATCATCACCGATGTCAACCGGCAAATGGAGGAGCTAACCGATAGTACACGCTACGAGCTGATTGGCTCGCCATTCAAGAAATTCTTCACCAACCCGGACCTCGCCGAAGCCGGGATCAAGCTGGTGTTGTTCAAGAAGAAGATCACCAACTACGAGCTGGAGGTCGTGTCGCGTATCGGCAAACAGACCGCCGTATCGTTCAATGCGACCACCTTCTACGATCGTGACCGTAAACTACAGGGGGTGTTTGCCGCTGCCCGCGACATCACCGAGCGCAAACTGCTCGACCTGGCGCTGCAGGAGAAGAATAGCGAACTGGAATCTGCACGGCTGATTGCCGACAAGGCGAACCTGGCCAAATCGGAATTCCTCTCTAGCATGAGTCATGAGCTGCGCAGCCCACTTAACGCTATCCTGGGCTTCGCACAGTTGATGGAGTCAGATTCCGCAACACTATCCCCCACCCACCAGGAAGGCGTAGAGCAGATCCTCGAAGCAGGATGGCACTTGCTCAAGCTGATCAACGAGATCCTCGACCTGGCAAAGGTGGAGTCAGGGCAGATCACCATCTCCCAGGAGCCCGTCTCCCTCGCCGAGGTGTTGCGCGAATGCCAAACCATGATCGAGCCGCAGGCGCAGGAGAACAACATCCACCTGATCTTCCCAACATTCGCCACCCCAAGTTTCGTACGGGCAGACAGAACCCGGATCAAACAGGTCCTGCTCAATCTGCTCTCCAATGCCATCAAATACAACAGTGATCCGGGGGAGATCGAAGTGTCCTACCGCGAGCTAGGCAGCGGGAATGTGCGCGTGAGCATCATGGACACAGGGATCGGTCTCTCAGCGGATCAGCTCGAGCAGCTTTTCGTGCCATTTAACCGTCTCGGACAGGACGAGGGCAGCGAGCAGGGAACCGGGATCGGGCTGGTGGTGGCCAAGCGCCTGGTCGAACTGATGGGCGGTGCCATTGGTGTTGACAGTACCGTTGGCGAGGGGAGTGTGTTCTGGTTCGAACTCCCCAGCAGCGCAGCACCAGAGCTGTCCGCAATAGATGACGAACCCGAACAGACAGCGGCAACCAAGCCCTATGAGCACCACCCATACACCTTGCTCTATGTAGAGGATAACCCGGCCAACCTTCGCCTGGTCGAGCAGATTGCCGCACGCCACACCGAGATCAAGATGCTCAGTGCCGAAGACGGCGTGCAGGGCGTCGAGTTAGCACGCCAGGTGTTGCCGGAGGTCATACTGATGGACGTAAACCTCCCCGGCATGAGCGGCACAGAGGCCATGCATATCCTGCACGAAGACCCGCTCACCGCTCACATCCCCGTGATCGCGATCAGCGCCAATGCCATGCCCCATGACATCGAACGGGGTATGAAAGCCGGTTTTTTCCGCTACATCACCAAGCCCATTAAGGTTGACGAACTCATGGATGTGCTCAATCAGGCGTTGAAATATGGACAAAGTATCGTGAGGTAAGCATGCAATGATCGATCAATCCGCCATCCTCGAAGCAAGCATCCTGATCGTTGACGATCTGGAGGTTAACATCAAGCTGCTGGAGCATATCCTGCACAATGCGGGCTACCACAATATCACCTCAACAATGGTCCCAGCCGGCGTCCACGAACTACACCGCGCAAACAACTACGACCTCATTCTTCTCGACATGCAAATGCCCAGCATGGACGGCATGGAGGTCATGGCCAGCCTGAAGACCATAGAGACAGGCGACTACCTCCCCGTGATCGTGATCACAGCCCAACCGGGGCATAAACTGCATGCCCTGCAAGCCGGTGCAAAGGACTTTATCAGCAAGCCATTTGAGATGGCCGAGGTGCTGGCGCGCGTGCACAACATGTTGGAGGTGCGCCTGCTGCACAGTGCATTGCAACAGCATAACCATCTACTGGAACAGCGTGTAAAGGAACGTACACTCGATCTACAGGAGAGCTACTTGGAAACCCTCTTTACCATGACCCGCGCAGCAGAACACAAGGACGAAGACACCGGCGCCCACGTAAAGCGCATCAGCTATTACTGCCGCGAATTTTCCGCACTACTTGGCCAGGATAAGCCGTTTGTCGAACAGATCTTCTTTGCCAGCCCGATGCACGACATAGGCAAGATTGGTATCCCCGACCACATCCTGCTCAAACCAGAAGGCTTTAACGCCGACGAATGGGAGATCATGAAGGGACACGCCGCTATGGGCGCCGAGATCCTTGGTAATAGCCATTCCCCCTACCTGCAGATGGGTGCCGTGATCGCACTCAACCACCATGAACGCTGGGACGGCGGTGGCTACCCCAGCGGCAAACGCGGGGAGGAGATCCCGCTGTCGGCCCGCATTATGAACATCTGCGATGTCTACGACGCACTACGCAGCAAACGCCCCTACAAGGCCGCATTTGAGCATTCAACAGCGGTGGAGATCATCAGCAAGGGCGATGGCCGCACCCAGCCAGGGCACTTTGAACCGGCCATCCTCGATGCCTTCATTAAAAACCATAAAGTATTTGAAGATGTCTACGCAGAATATACGGAATAGTCTGCGCGTACGTACTGGGGCAATTACACAACGTAGAGCAAAAGCCAATAAATAAGTGGCTGGGAGGATGTATGGAAACCATGATCGATCAAATCACCGAAACCAGGCTGGCTAGCGCCTGCCAATGTGAACTTGCCGAGGTGCGCCAAGCGGCTAGCGCCAGGCTGATCTGTCAGATCGGCACAAGTAATGATGGAGCGCCACTTTACCTCTCCACCACGATCATGACCCTCCGGTTTGTTCAAACCGCCTTGCGGGCAGGTTTCGATTTCGAAGAAGTGCGGATGATGATCTCGATGATCGAAATATTCGGCGGCGGAGATGAGTACGTGGAGCAAGTGATAGACGACAAGCTGGAGCAGATCCACAAGCGCTGCATCAGTGAGCTTGAACGCCAGCAGAAGGTGCTTGGCTTTCGCCAATGGTGTCGCAGCCAGCCTGACGGATACGCCTCGCTGGCGACAATCCCCATGATAACCGAAGGGAGGGTATTGTCATGAGGCCGCGCTCTCCCGGACGGGATACGAGTTCGCGGATATTGATCATGACTCCTGATCGCGAATACGCATCCCGGTTCCTCGCGGAGAGCCGCCATTTCGAACGCCACGTCGAGGTCAGTGCATGCATCTCGGTGGCAGCCACCATGATGCTCTCATCCCAATACAGCCCCGATATTATCCTGTTGGATGTGTGCTATGGCGAGGTATTGCTGCAGCAGGTTGTGCGCGAGATCCGCCATGAGTTGCCTGGCACCATCCAGCTCATGCTATGCGAACAAGAGACAGATACCGCCCGCAACATCGCACGCACAATCAAAGCCAACGGCTGGGTAAACAAAGATATCGACCACTGCCGTGAGATATTCAACCTGCTTTGTTCCGTCGCGTTGACCCATCGAGAAACCGGCATTCGCCACCGTATGAAGTGGTCCTCCACCCAAATGGAAATGCAGTTCTTATTCTCATAAAGGTCAACGGCAGATGAACGGTGTAACACGGCATCGTTGGCCTCATCGGATTGGAGCTCGACGCCCCGCCCACGAGGCGAAGTACCTGGCCGGAGTGTCGGTCTCCAGACCGATAATAATAGCAACGAAGCCACTTCAGTCGAATCCCATCCAAGCCAATGCAGCGTGATACTTATGTGATGACCTGCCCCTCACTCAAAACGACAGAAACTTGCATGTCATGACCCATGACACTTTATCCTGGCAATCGAAACGCCTACCAGTTCATTCAGCCACTGGTTTTATCACCTCGAAGAAACTACTTGAGCAAGGCCTCGATCGCCTTGCGCAATGCCGGACTGTCCGGCTTGGTAGTGCTTGGGAAGCTGGCCACCACACGACCATCGCGGTCGATAAGGTACTTGTAGAAATTCCATTTGGGGGCGCTAGACTGGCGTGCCAATTCCTGAAAGAGCGGGTGGGCATCGCGGCCACGTACGATGATCGGGCTGAACATATCAAAACTGACCCCAAAGTTCACAAAGCAGACCGCAGCGGTGTCGGCCTCATCGGCCTCTTCCTGACGAAAGCTATTGGAGGGAAAACCGGCCACCATCAGGCCACGATCCTTGTATTCCTGATGTAAAGCCTCCAGCCCTTCAAACTGCCCGGTAAAACCACAGCGACTGGCGGTATTCACAAACAGCAAGGGCTTGCCCGCATAGCGCTCACGCAGATTCACCACCTCACTGGCATGCAGACGCTTGAGTTCATGCCCCAGTAGGGCATCCCGATCCGGGAGCGTATCAGCCGTAACACCGTGAAACGAAAACATCATGCCGAACAGCAAACCTATCTTACGCAGCAACATCGTCAGTCCCTCATTCATCGCTTACTTAAAAGCTGTAAATACCCTTTTCCTCTGGGAGACGAGCGCGTTACACGCCTCGAAGAGGACCTTCATAGTGCTGAAAACTACTGATCTTAAGACAGACCCCAACCAGATTACCCAGACCCATCATCACCCCCGATTACATCCAGACGCAGCTTTGCCATCACTTCCGTGACAAAGGCATCCTTGGCATCCATCATTCGCCTCCATTCTTCCCGACGGTAGATTTTAGGCTTCACCCTGCGGCCCAGTCTTTCCTGAACCGGGTAGAGCACACTGACCACCTCAGAAAAACCCACCTCGCTGATGATCAACAGATCGATATCGCTGGCAGCCCCCTCCTTCCCGCTGACCACAGTGCCGAAGGTAAAGGCCCGTTCCAAGCGGTAAAATTGCATGTCTAGACCTGCCCCCGGCGTTTTAATTCACCCAGGTACACCACCCATCATCGAGCTGGAGCTCGACGCTCCCGGCCAAGAGCGAAGTGACGGGGCGCGTAACAGGCCGGAGTGTCGGCCTACAGGCCGATATCAAAACAACGCACCACCTCAGTTAACGCATCCTTCCCGAACCGAAGCAACACGAAGCCTCATAATCATGACCTAACCCCATGGGACCACTGATTGCAAGCGGTAAACTGGCATGTCAATACCTGACCCCGAAGCATAACTGGGTGTCAGTTATTCAAGATCACCGATCACCTGGTCGGCACCAATCAGCGGAATGAGGCGCAGGATCACCTCATCCATCACAC
>SLDE01000097.1 GCA_007125455.1 Ectothiorhodospiraceae bacterium | reverse complement strand
TACAGCCTGTTGATTCCTTTGCGCATTCGCGTCTCTGCGGCGTTCTTTCACTCAGTAAATTCCAGCTCATGCCCTTCCAGGGCCTCGTTGACCATCGACTCGAAGCGGCTGATGGCGGCCTCTTCCTGTTGGCGGCTGAGGCGATCGAGGATATCCCAACGCATCACATACAGCGCCACCGCCTCGAAGCCGAAATCGTGGCTGTCTTCCACCCGTTGCAGCCGCCGCCAGGACTCGAACATCAGCAGGCGATCCAGCGCCAGGGTCTCGTGGTTGCGCAGCAGACGTACCGCCTCGTTGAGCCAGGCAAACAGGTGCCCCATGCCGAAGGTGGGGTCGTGCCAGTTGGCCTGGATACGGCGGGTATAGCGTCCGATCCCCCACGCCTCGCCCGGCTGGGGCTGGCGCTCCAGCTCGCGGCGGCGCATCGCCGATACCAGGGTGCGCATCTCCAGTCGCTCCAGCATCACCTCGCGCAGCAGCGGGCTGGACTCACACTCCAGCACGGCCTTGGCCTCGGCCACCATGGTGGCGTCGTCGCGATCCAGCGGCAGATGGCTCCAGTGGAGTACCGCATTGATCCGGTCCATGCGCTCGCGATCCTGTTCTTCCAGCAAGCCCAGCGCCTTGCCGATCTGGATCCGCGTCGGCGGGATGAAGCGCTGGCGGCTGAGCGGCGGTGGCAGATAGGGCAAACTGCTCAGCAGCAGGATATAGCGAGTGGCATCGCCGCCAATCACCGGACTATCCCCTCCAGCAGCGCACGAAAGCGCGGTTGCAGGTGGGCCAGCAACAGTTTGGCCACTGCTTGATCGGTCAACTCCACCTCCAGATCCTGGCCGCTAAGGCGCAGACAGATCCCGCACTGATCGCTGCTGCCATGACCAAAGGTCACCCCATCGCGCAACAAGGATTGCGCCACCGCCAGCACAAAGTGGCTGAGAGTCCCCTCCTTGAGGGCTTCGGGGTGCTGTCGCAGCTCGTCCAGGCCCACCACATCCCGGGGCAACAACACCTCCAGCCGGTCGGCATCGTCCAAGCCGATGTCGTCTCGCACCCTTCCGGCGATCTCGAGGATCATCTGGCGCAGCAAGTCCTCGTCACGCAACTGCTCGCCCACCAGGCGGCGCACCTCCACCGCAAAGCGCTCGGAGAGAAAGCCCTTCATGTTCAGCACCGCATCGCGTGCGGCGATCTGCAAGGCCTCCTCGCCGGAACGGCGCAACCGTTCGGACTCCTCGCGGGCCTGGGTCAACATCTGTTCGGCCTGTTCGCGGGCCTGATCGATCAGCCAGGTGGCACGATGCTCGGCATCCTCAACAATACGCTGGGCCTCATCCCGCCCCTGGCGCACCCCGTCGTCGCGCAGCCGCTCGATCAGCTGCTCAACCCCGGAGGAGACCTTGCCGGCCATGCCTGTGCTCTGTTCTGCCATGCTCTCCCCCTCAGGCCGGGATACCGGCCGAAATCACCAGCGCAAAGATAAAGGCAAATACCGCAAAGCCTTCGACGATCGCCGCCGGGGCGAGCGAGAGGCCGAAGATCTCCGGCTTGGCCTTGGAGGCGTTGATCGCCGCAGCACAGGAACGCCCCTGATAGATCGCGCTGGCCATCAGCGCCAACCCGGCGAGCAGGCCTATACCGAAGATCCCGGCGGCGTTGGTCTCGGTCAGTTCGCGGTTGAGGGTAAACATCACCACGATGCCGTAGATGATCTGGGATGAGGGCATTGCCGAGACCCCCAGATACTTGCCGTGGCCCGATTCGGTCTCCAGCATCGCGCCGATGGCGGCCTGCCCGGCCACCGCACAGCCGATGATGCTGCCCACGGCCCCCAGGGCCATCGGGGCGTAAAGACCCAGCCAGCCCAGTGCCACCACAAACTCATTCATGTTGGATCTCCTTTTTTTCAAATGCGCGGAAGGGATAGCCTTCGTCGGACAGGCCCCAGTTATAGAACTCGATAAAATTCAGGCGCAAGCCGTGCACCACGCCACTCATGATCGCCAAGGCCAGGTTGAGTGCGTGGCCAAAGATCAGGATCAGCACACCCAGCAGCACCCCCAGGCCCGGCATGGCCTGCATCACATCGGCGGAGAGCTGGTTGAAGGTCAGCGCCAGTGAGGCGCTGGCCAGCCCCAGGGCAAACAGGCGCATGTAGCTGAGCACATCGCCGAAGGCCTTGGTGGCGTTGGTCAGCGCATAGAGGCCACCCAACAGACGTAACACCCCATCCTTGAAGCTGCGCACTGGCCTATCGCTGCCCCAGAAAAGTATCGTCGCTCCGCCGATGGCGAGCAGCCCCCAACTGGCCACCGCGTACGATGCGGATAGCGTGCCCATCACCGTCAGCCACAGGCCAAGGCCGCCCAGTAGTGCCAGATTCCAGCCGACCGCAACCAGGGCGCTATGGTGACCCCAGTGGTGGATTGCCTTGAAGGCGTTGGCCAGCATCAGATGGACCACGCCGATCACCACCGTGATGAGGATCATCGTGTCGAAATCGTTGATATCCAGCTTGTTCATCCCCGCCAGCAAGGAGCCCTCCGGCGGGCTGAAGCCGAAATAGCTGCCCACCAGGATCCCGTAGGCCAGCGCGGTGGCCAGGGTGATAGCGATCAGGTTGCGCAGCCGCCTGCCGGTGCGTGAACGCCCCAGCCGCCCCCAACCGAACAGCAGGCCCAGGCCCAGCAGGGTGGCATAGCCGGCATCGGCCATGATCATCGCGAAAAACAGCGCGAAGGAGAAAAACAACACCCGCGAGGGATCCCAGTCGCGGTAGCCTGGGGTCTGGAAGAAGCGCGCCAGATCCTCGCCGCCAGAGAGGGTGGGCGGATTGCTCAACAGGGTGGGCGGGTGATCGCCATACTCCGGCTCTTCCGCCAACAGCGCCAGGCCCTGGCTGTCGGCAAAGGCCTGGATCTCAGCGATCCGCTCCCTGGCCGCCCAGCCCTGCACGGCGAACAGGTTGTCCTCGTCCAGGGTAGTACTGGCGGCATGGCGCAATGCGGCCTGATCCTCGGCGCGGGCCAGGTGCTGGCTCATCAGGAAGATCCAGCGGGTCAGGCTGTGGCGTTCAAAACTCAGCTGCTCAATGCGCTGCTCGGTGCGCTCCAGCATGTGGCTAAGCTCACTAAGCGAACGGTGCCCTACCGCACTGCGCGGCACCGGCACACTGCCCGGCGGCGGCTCTTTCTCGCTCACCACCACCACATAGGCGTGACGGTTGTCGCGTTGCACTACCTGGTAGATCAGCTCCTCGCTGAGCGACTCCAGCTTGTAGGCCGGCACCAGGTAGTACCATAGCTTGTAGCCCGCCAACTCATCGGCGCCAGGTGGCACAAAATCGCCCCAGGGGGTTTGCAGACGGATGTGGGTCTCCAGTTCCTCTCGACGGCGCTGGGCGGCACCAAGGGCAAGGCGGTTCTCCTCCACCTCGGCGACCACCGCGTCCATGTCGAAATCCGGGTCCCGGCGCAGTTGCAGACGTTTTTCCGGGGCATCGCTAAGGTGGCGCAGGGCCCGGTAGGCGGCCTCGGGACGATCACTGGCCTCGTCACTGCCCAGTTCGCCCGCACGCAGGGGGTTGAGGTGCAAACAGCCCAGCCGCTGCAGGCGCTCCAGCACCTCGGCCTTTTCCGCCACCATTCCGCACAGGGTGATGCGCTGTAGCTTGACGATACTCATTGGGCCAACCTGCGCGATTTGGCGATCTTGGCGCGCACCACCGCAGCACGCTCCCCGTCGGCGAGAAAGATCCCGATCTTGCGGATATTCTCACGGGTCTTGGGGATCAATACCTTGTCGAATAGATTGACCCGCTGGGTGATCTTCTGCACCGCCTTCTCCAGACGCTGGAGCCGCTGCTGCTGCACCTGCAGTTGCAGGCGCAACTCCACGGCCTCGGTAAGCAGGGCCTGCACCCGATCCACCCAGTGGGGCCGGGCCAGCAGAGAGTAGGCACGCCTGACCACCTGCACCTTCTGCAACACCGGCAGGCGGGTGCCCAGCAGGTTTTCCTCGGCCAGTTCGATCCCCTCGATATGTACCAGATCCTCCAGTCCCACTTCGTGGTCGGCCAGCATCGGCACCTCGGCGGCGACAGTGCGGTGCAGCTCGGCGAGGCGTGCATCGGTGTCACGCAGCGCCTGTTGCGCCTTGGCACGTTCGGCGATCAGCTGTTTGCGTTTGAGATCCAGCGAGGGCAAAAAGCGCTGGTAGGTCTTGAGCTGACGCCCTTCCTTGTGCAGTGCCGATTTGCTCAGCGACAGGCGTGCCATCTCAGGCCTCCGCCTCACTACTGGCCAAAGGTTTGCCCTTTGCGGGGAAGTACTTGTCGATCAGGCTCTGCTTCATCAGCAGTTCCTCCGGCGCAAAGCATTCGGCCAGGGTTTGCCAGCTGAGATCCAGCGCCTTTTCCAGCGTCATGGAGACATCAATGTCCATAAAACGCTCACGGAACAGGCCACCGAACTTGAGCAGGCGGTGGTCGTGGGCAGTCAGCTCAAAGGCCATCGCCTGTTTTTGTTTGGCATCACGCGCCTCGGAGTAGAAGCGGATCATGGTGTTCATGATCTGGGCGTGATCCTCACGGGTGACCTTGCCGATCACGTGTTGCTTCAGGCGTGAGAGTGAGCCGAAGGGATCGAGTACACCGTTGTGCAGGTAGAACTGCCCCTCGGTAATATAGCCGGTATTATCGGGCACCGGATGGGTCACATCATCGCCGGGCATGGTGGTCACCGAGAGGATGGTCACCGATCCGGCCCCCTTGTAGTCACAGGCCTTTTCATAACGGCGCGCCAACTGGGAGTAGAGATCGCCCATGTAACCGCGGTTGGATGGCACCTGGTCCATCGACACCCCCACCTCTTTCATGGCATCAGCGAAGGCGGTCATGTCGGTGAGCAGCACCAGTACCCGCTTACCTTCCTCCACCGCGAAACGCTCTGCCACCGCCAGCGCCATATCGGGCACCAGCAGGCGTTCCACGACCGGATCGGAGGCCTGATTGACGAACATAATGGTACGCCCGAATACCCCGGCATCCTCGAAGGCGGTGCGAAACAGGTAGTAATCGTCGAAGATCAGCCCCATGCCACCGAAGATCACCACATCGGCATCCGCCTGGATGCCAATGCGCGAGAGAAAGGCGTTATAGGGTTCGCCCGCCACCGAAAAGATCGGGATCTTCTGGCTCTCAACCAAACAGTTGAACAGATCGATCATCGGCACGTCGGTGCGGATCATCCGCGAGGCGAGCAGACGGCGCATCGGGTTCACCGAAGGCCCGCCGATCTCCACGCGCGGATCGGCGGAGAGATCCGGCCCACCATCCAGCGGATCACCGGCACCACTAAACACCCGCCCCAAAATGTTGGGGGAGTAGATGGCCTGCATGGGGTGGCCTAGGAAGCGTACCGTAGAGCGGGTGGACAGCCCCTTGGTGCCGGAAAAGACCTGCAGGGTAACCACATCCCGATCGAGGCCGATCACCTGGGCCATGGAGCTGTTGCCATCGGCGTTCTCCACCACCGCCAGATCACCAAAGCGTGCCAGGCTACTATGCCCCTCCCCTACTGCCTCCAGACGGATGCGCATGATATCGCCAACGATCTCCAGCACACGGGAAAAGCGGATCAGGGTTTGGGTCATGGGGTCGTATCCCTTGCTTGTTGGTTTTCTTGTAACCATTCTTCATGCTTGGGGGTGACAATGCAAGCCCGTTTCGCAGCCTCGACAGCGCAAGAGCATGATACGGGGAGTCCGCTGGCACAACACCGTGACGTGAGCATTCTGCCTGTAGCGTGTGGGCGATCAACCGATGCGCCGTGCGGTGACTCCATCCATGGCGTCGCGTGCGTAGCGCATGATCTCTTCGGGGATCTGGTCCAGCGCACAGATCTTATCCACCGCGCCACGCTTGATCGCCTCCTTGGGCATGCCAAAGACCACGCAACTGGCCTCGTCCTGGGCTACGGTCTGGATCCCGGCCTGGTGCATGGCGAGCATGCCCTCGGCACCGTCGTCCCCCATCCCGGTCATAATCACCCCCAGTGCGTTGCGCCCGGCCACCTTGGCGGTGGAACGAAACAGCACGTCCACCGAGGGTCGGTGGCGGTTAACCAGTGGCCCATCGCGTACGCTAACACTATATTGCGCGCCATTACGCAGCAGTTGCATATGCTTGCCCCCCGGTGCGATCAACACCATGCCCACCCCGATCCGATCGCCATCCCGGGCCTCGCTCACCGCCACCTCGCAGACACTGTTCAGGCGCTGGGCAAAGGCGGCGGTAAACTTCTCCGGCATATGCTGCACCACCACGATCCCCGGCACGGTACGCGGCAGCGCCACCAACACCCGCTCCAAGGCCTGGGTGCCACC
>SLDE01000075.1 GCA_007125455.1 Ectothiorhodospiraceae bacterium | reverse complement strand
CGGCTTAAAACGATCCAGATCGATAAACATCACGGCAAATACCGTGGCCTCGCGCCGGGCGGAGCTTAGCGCCTGGGTGATCCCGTCGATGGCGTGGTTGTAGAACGCAGGCAGACTGGGGGCGGCTCCCAGACGCAGTTGCCCACTATCGGCATCAAAGAGCAGCACGCTGCACAGCACACCCGGCCGATTGCGTTCAACCCCGACGACGATCCCCTCGAGGATGCAATCCAGTGGTGCCCCCTGGGCAAGCAGTTCCAAGACCTCGGTGCGGGTTCGTTCACGCAGCTCACTCAGCCGCTGGGCCTCGATAACGCGTAGGAGCTGGCGCCGCTGGAACCAAAGCAAGGTCAGCAGCACGGGGCCTAACAAGGCCAACCCCACCAGTAGCACGTATTGTGCATGGGACGCGGCTAGCACCGGCTCGCTGGCGGACAGGGGGGATGCCGAGCACAAGGCGAGCAGCGCAAAGACAAAACGGATTTCCTTAAACACCCCCAAACTCCCTATATACATCGGCTATTCGTAATGTGGTCGGCATTTTACGCCATCGCGCGCCGTTGCGCACAGTGGCGATATGCGTACCGCTTCACAGTACCGATGATTATCCCATCTGGATGGGCTGGCGTCGTTCGCCCCAGTGGCCTGCCTCGGCCTCAAATACCCCTGGGCAAGGGGTGTGACAGTAGCGACAGCGCCCCTCGGGATCCAGCTGCCATTGCCCTAACCGGTACCCGTCACGTTCGATCAGCAACTGGCCGCAGTGGTGGCACCAGGTACTTTGCCCGGTCTTGTCGTGCACATTGCCGGTGTAGGCGTGGTGAACGCCATTTCTCATCGCGATCAGCCGTGCCCGTTGCAGGGTCGCCAGCGGGGTGGGTGGCACATCGCGCATCTTCCAGTCCGGGTGAAAGGCGGTGAAGTGCATCGGCACCTGGGAGCCCAGTTCTCGTACCACCCAGCGGGTCATCGCATCGATCTCCTCATCCGAATCGTTCCAGCCGGGGATAAGCAAGGTGGTCAACTCCAGCCAGACCTCGGTCTGATGGCGCAGGTATAGCAGGGTATCAAGCACCGGCTTGAGGTGACCACCAGCCAGCTTATGGTAGAAGTCGTCCGTAAAGCCCTTCAGATCCACGTTGGCGGCGTCCATGTGCTGATAAAACTCACGCCGCGGAGCCTCGCAAACGTAGCCGGAGGTGACCGCCACCGACTTGATCCCCTGTGCCCGACAGGCACGGGCCACATCGATGGCATACTCATGAAAGACGATGGGGTCGTTATAGGTAAAGGCGACACTGCGACAGCCCTGGGCACGGGCCACCTCGGCGATCCGCTCCGGGCTGGCGGCATCGGCGAGGGTGTCGATCTCGCGTGACTTGCTGATGTCCCAGTTCTGGCAAAACTTACAGGAAAGGTTGCAACCGGCGGTGCCGAAGGAGAGTACCGGGGTGCCGGGGAGAAAGTGGTTGAGCGGTTTTTTCTCTATCGGGTCGATACAAAAGCCACTGGAGCGACCATAGCTGGCCAGCACCACCTTACCTTCAAGATTACCGCGCACAAAGCACAGCCCACGCTGTCCCTCCGCCAGCTTGCAGTAGCGTGGGCACAGGTCGCACTGCACCCGACCGTTGGACAGAGGGTGCCAATGCTGTGTCTCGACCACACTACCCGCTGGCAAGCGGGAGCGACTCAAATGCCCGGCATGGCTCACAGATCCTCACCCCCCTTGCATATACGCTATAGTTCACCTAACACTATAGGACGTAGCATCAAGGAGAGCCAGCATGTCCCACCCGCGCTCACCGGCGGTCGCCGGTCAGTTTTATCCCAGTCAGGCCAATGAGCTGGCCACTGCGGTCAACGAAATGCTGCAGCAGGCCGATGGGGCCACGCAACAGCGCCCCAAGGTGCTGATCGTCCCCCACGCGGGCTACCCCTACTCCGGCCCAGTGGCGGCCAGCGCCTATGCCCTGCTCAAACCGTGGCGGCAGCAGATCCGCCGCGTGGTCCTGCTGGGTCCGGCCCACCGTATGGGCTTTCACGGGCTGGCCATCAGCAGCGCCACGGCCTTTCTCACCCCGCTGGGGCCGGTACCACTCGATCAACAAAGCATCAGGCAGATCAGCCCCCTGCCCCAGGTACACCAGCTGGATCAGGCGCATGCACTGGAGCACAGCCTGGAGGTGCAGCTGCCCTTTCTGCAACAGGTGCTGGAGTCCTTCCAGCTGGTACCGCTGGTGGTGGGCGAGGCCAGCGCCGAGGAGGTTGCCGAAGTATTGGAGGGCCTCTGGGGGGGCGACGAGACGCTGATCCTGCTAAGCACCGATCTTAGCCACTACCTTGACTACCACACGGCACAGCAACGGGATCAGGCCTCCAGCGAGGCGATCCTGCGGCTTGATGGTGAAGCGCTGGGCTATGAGGACGCCTGCGGGCGTAACCCGCTCAAGGGCCTGCTACAGCTCGCACGGCAGCGGGGGATGGCGGTTGAGCTGCTGGACCTGCGCAATTCAGGGGATACCGCTGGCAGCCGGGATCGGGTGGTGGGCTACGGGGCCTATGCCCTCACCGAGCCACCGGCTGCCGAACAACAGTAACGTGGTAAGCGCAAGCCACTTTGACTCGAACCCATCCCTATCTCAGGAGGCCATCTTGCTGGCCATGAAGTCCAGCCCTTCCTGATCGGCCAGCACAGTGCCCAGCGCCGACTCCAGCTGTTCAAAGCTCAAGCCGACCCGAGCCAACATCGCCTCAGGGATATCGATCACATCGCTCTCACCAATACCATGGCGCTTCAGTAGCGCATTGGCGATGTAGACCAGATTGGCAAAGGTGGAAAAATCCCCCGCCTCATCCGGGTTGTGATGGGCAGAGACCGCCACGGCGATCTCGCGGGGCATGTCCCAGGAGTCCATCAACCACAGGCCCATCTCGGTGTGACATACCCCGAGCAGCTTCTGCTCCAGTTGCAGCAACGACACATCGGGGTATTTCTCCCGTGCGCGGTTCAGCCGGTTGAACTGCTCAGGAAACAGATGGCCAAGCAGCAGCAGACCGAAGTTGTGCAGCAGGCCGGCCAGGTAGGCCATCCCCAGCGAGGGACGGCGTTGGAAGTCTATCGCCTTGCACAGCGCCTGGGTGAGGCTTGCGGCATACACCGCATGACGCCAGAAGCTGTGCAGACCCAGCGGCCCATCCTTGGGATTGTTAAAGGCCTTGCCCAGGGAGAGCCCAAAGGCGATATCCTGTACAAAGTCCATCCCCAGCACACGGACGATCGCCTGCTCCACCGACTCGATCTTGCCCTGATAGGCGTACAACGGCGAGGTGGCATAGCGCACCAACTGGGCGGAGAGACTGGGGTCCTGCTCGATCACTGCGGCCAACTCGCTGGCGTTGGCGTAGGGGTTATTGCGGATGCGCACCAACTCCATGGCGATCCCGGGCATGGCGGGCAAGTCATTGAGCTGCTGCACCTTGCGGCGCATGCCTTCCCTCTCCTCCTGACCCTGTGGACCATGCTCGAAGGCGATACGGTGGCCTGTCCAGGTGTCTTTGTGCAGGCGGGCGAAGGCCTCGGCATCGGCCTGGATGAACAGACCGGCGGTGCCCACGGCGAAGTAGACCTGCTCCATCTCGGCCACCGCCGTATCCATGATTGCGCGCAGCCCGAACGGGGCCGCCACCGCAGGCAAGGCCTGGGGATCGCAGCCCTGCAGGATGCCAACGCTTTCCGCCGTATTGCACAGCGAGAACTCGCGCTTGAACAGCTGGTTCACCTGCTCCAGATCCAGCTGTTGATCGGCACGGATCAACGCCATCAGCACATGCTTGCCACTGCGTAGCAGGATCGGTCGCACCACCTGCTCCAGCGCAAGGCCAGCCAGCTGAAGGGTTTCTTCAAAACTCTTGCCAACTTCCGTTTGACGGCCCTTGAAACGCCCGCCGCTATCGGCGAGGTGGGTTCTGACAGTCGCTGGAATGTTCATGCTACTACTCCGGATATCGACAAATCCCTTTTGGGTGGCTTCGCCTCTATCATTAAGAATAGGTACAGCTTAGCAGAATCTGTGTGACTTTGTTCACAAGATCGTTATTGTATAACGCTCCTACTTGCGCTTGAGCCCGGCGAGTGCGGCAGCCATCACATTATTGCTCGGTGGTGCCTCCTGCCGACCCCCGCCCTTACCCTGACGGGGTTTGCGTGGCTCACGGGCTGGGCGGCTATCGGCATCACGCGGATCGTCGTTCAGGCGCATACTCATCCCGATACGCTTGCGCGGGATGTCAACCTCCATCACCTTGACCTTGACCACATCCCCCGCCTTCACCACCTCACGGGGGTCCTTGACGAATTTATCGGACAGCGCAGAGATGTGTACCAAACCGTCCTGATGGACACCGATATCGACAAAGGCACCGAAGTTAGTGACATTGGTCACCACCCCTTCAAGGATCATCCCGATCTGCAGATCCTTAAGCTCCTCCACCCCTTCACGGAACTCGGCGGTACGAAACTCCGGACGCGGATCACGACCAGGCTTGTCCAGCTCCTGGATGATGTCGCGCACCGTCGGCTCACCAAAACTCGCATCGGTGAAGTCGTTCGCCGCCAGGCTGCCCAAAAAGCGACTATCACCGATCAGGCTGCCGATGTCCCGGCCCGTACGGGAAAGGATGCGCTCCACTACGGGATAGGCCTCGGGGTGGACCGCCGAGGCATCCAGGGGGTTGTCGCCGTTCATCACACGCAGAAACCCTGCACACTGCTCAAAGGCCTTCTCGCCCAAACGGGTCACCTTAAGGATCTCGCGGCGATCACGAAACGCCCCATGTTGATCCCGGTGGGCGACGATATTCTCCGCCAGGCTGGCACTCAGCCCGGCCACCCGTGCCAACAACGGGGCCGAGGCGGTGTTGATATCCACCCCCACGGCGTTTACACAGTCCTCCACCACCGCATCAAGCTGACGGGCCAGACGGGTCTGGGAGACATCGTGCTGGTACTGCCCCACCCCGATGGACTTGGGGTCGATCTTCACCAGCTCAGCCAGCGGGTCCTGTAGGCGGCGGGCGATGGAAACCGCCCCACGCAGCGAGACATCCAGCTCGGGAAACTCCCGCGAGGCAAACTCCGAGGCGGAGTAGACCGAGGCCCCCGCCTCGCTGACCATGATGCGAGTCAGCTTGAGTTCGGGGTGGCGCTGGAGCAGCTCACCGGCGAGCTTGTCGATCTCGCGCGAGCCGGTGCCATTACCGATGCTTACCAGATCAGCATGATGGCGGCGAGCCAATTCAGCCAGGGTCTGGATCGACTGATCCCACTGGTGTTTGGGGGCCAGCGGGTAGATGGTAGCGGTATCGAGCAACTTACCCGTGGCATCTACCACGGCCACCTTGACGCCGGTACGGATCCCCGGATCCAGCCCGATAGTGGCCCGTGGCCCGGCCGGGGCAGCCAGCAACAGGTCCTTGAGGTTATGGGCAAAGACCTTGATGGCCTCCTCCTCGGCCTCCTCACGCAGGCGAGACTTCAGATCGGTATCCAGGTGGGTAAAGATCTTCACCCGCCAGGCCCAGCGCAGCACCTCGGCCAGCCAGCGGTCGGCAGGCCGCCCCTGCTGGCTGATCCCTAGATGGCGGCTCATCATCCGTTCGGCCACACCGGGCTGCCCGGGGGGCAGTTCGGCGTCCTCGGGCAACTGCAACTCCAGATTGAGCACCCCCTCCTTGCGCCCACGAAACAGTGCCAGCGCGCGGTGCGAGGGGATCTTGTTCAGCAGCTCGGAGAACTCGAAGTAGTCGGCAAACTTGGCCCCTTCCTGCTCCTTGCCAGTGACCACGGTGGAGACCAGTACGGCGTTCTGCCAGAGATGATCACGCAGGCTGCCCACCAACTCGGCATCCTCGGCGAAGTTTTCCATCAGGATCTGCTTGGCCCCTTCCAGCGCAGCGGCAATGTCCGCTACCCCTTGCTCCGGGTTGAGATAGCCCTGTGCCTGCTCTTCCGGGTTGAGGGAAGGATCCTGCAACAATGCCAGTGCCAGTGGCTCCAGGCCAGCCTCACGGGCGATCTGCGCCTTGGTACGGCGCTTGGGCTTGTAGGGCAGGTAGAGGTCCTCCAGGCGGGTCTTGGTCTCGGCGGCGAGGATCGTCGCCTTCAATTCCGGCGTGAGCTTCTCCTGCTCTTCGATAGAGCGCAGCACCGCCCCGCGACGGTCTTCCAACTCACGCAGATAAGCCAGCCGCTCCTCCAGTGCGCGAAGCTGTATATCGTCCAGGCCGCCGGTGGCCTCCTTGCGATATCGGGCAACAAAGGGCACGGTCGCGCCGCCATCCAGTAGCTCCACGGCGGCCGCCACCTGGGGCAGGCGTACTTGGAGTTCATCAGCAATACGTTGGG
>SLDE01000177.1 GCA_007125455.1 Ectothiorhodospiraceae bacterium | reverse complement strand
GTAGTAGTAATGACTGTCCATCGCCTTGCTACGTGGCACATCAACATCGTTACCGATACTGCCTGCATCGCGCTCACCATTGCTGGCACCGATCTGCAGGCTTAGGTAGTCATTCACCCCGGCTCGATAGTCTGCACGCAGATTCAGTTTTCGAGTCAGCATGTCATCATGTAACCTGTCACCGTCCTTGCTCAGATCCTGGTATCCCTCACTGCGCGAAAACTCGCCCCCGACACGGTAATGCAAGGCGCCGTGGCCACCGGCATGGCGCAGGGAAGTCTGGCGGTAGCCGCGCTCGCCTGCCATTGCCTCGATACGGCTCCCCTGCTGCTCGCTGGGGTGCCGTGTGATGATATTGATCACCCCCACCATGGCATTGGCCCCGTGGCTTGCCGCACTGGAGCCCCGGATCACCTCGATGCGTTCGATATCATCCAGCACGATGGGAAGGTCCTGCCACTCCGCTCCCCCGGTGCTGGGTTTATAGACTGAGCGACCATCGATCAACACCTGCATCCGGCGTGCGTACTGATCACTAAAGCCATGCGAGGTAACCACCGTGCGAGTGCCTTCGGCCCCATGATAGTGGCCTACTTGAAAGCCTGGCACCAAACGGAATAGGTCGGTCAGCTCAACCACACCAGATGCCTGGATCATATCGCGGTCGATAATGGTCACCGCCGCCGGCAACTCTCGGACATTCTGTGGCAGACGGGTGACTGTCACCACCACGGGCAGATCCTCCAGGAAGGAATCATCCTCCGCCCAGATCTCCGCCTTGACCGAGGCGCTACCCCAGCCAATCAACAATGCAGCCGAAAGGATGCTTGTCAGATTGCGTGAACCCTTATTCACCTGCATTACTCCGATATTAAACGTTGTTTACGCATCCTTACTGACTATTGTGATTCTCTGTTACTATTCATGCTCAAGCCACCAGTTAAGCCATGCCATGTCCACCACTGACTACTCACCTGACGAAAATAAATGCGCCCGTTGCCAACCTTCACGTTGCTGCAGCTACTTTACCCAGCAGATCGACACCCCACGCAGCATGGCGGACTTCGACGTGCTGTTGTGGCAGCTTGCCCACCGTGATGCGCAGGCCTATCAGGACGAGGATGGCTGGTTCCTGCTGATCAATAATCCCTGTACGCAACTGTTGCCCGACGGCGGCTGCGGGATCTATCACACCCGCCCGCAGATCTGCCGTAACCACAGCAACGATTACTGCGAATTCGATTCCCCTGCCGAGGACGGTTTCAAACGCTTCTTCCCCGATCACCTTGCCCTGGAGACTTACTGTCGCAAGCGCTTCAAACGCTGGGACAAGCGTTTTAAATAGCCCTGTCAGGTCGGCATAATATCGGCAAAAGTCTCAATCGCGTCAAACTCTCCCACATCGCGCCTGGCCTCGGTGCTGTCCGGCCGGTAGACCGCCAGCAGCCAACCCATGCCATAGTCCCGCGCCGCACGCAATACCGGCAGGCTGTCATCCACCAACAGGGTGCTGGCGGGTTGAAACGGCTCTTTTTCCTGCAATGCCGCCCAAAAACCTGCCTGCTCCTTGGCCATGCCGAACTCATGCGAGCAGATCAGGCGATCAAAATGGCCACCCAGACGGGTGCGCTCCATCTTTAATTCCAGGCTCTTCATATGGGCATTGGTTACCAGCACCGTGCGACGCCCAGAGGCGCGCAGCGCATCGAGAAAATCCACCACATAGGGATGTATCGCGATCAGGTGGTCCACTTCTTCCTTGAGCAGGGCGATATCCAGATCCAGTTCCTTGCTCCAATAATCGATGCAATACCAATTGATGTGGCCCAACTGTGAACGCGATCGGGCCAGCACATACTCCTTGGCCTCCGGGTATGGCATACCGTGCTTCTCCGCATAGCGCCGGGGCACATGCTCCACCCAAAAATAGGTATCAAAGTGCAGATCCAGCAAGGTGCCGTCCATATCCAGAAATACCGTATCGATCGTTCGCCAGTCGATCATCTGCCTCTCCTGAAGTTAAGCCGCCATCACGCAACTCGAATGGCCTGCGCCCAGACGACAGGTTATCATGGCCAAAGAGGAAAGACACGGTGGACACATGCCCCATAAGCCATTGATTCTGCACACCCAGCCCCTGGCCTCGACCGCATTATTTCAGGTCGAGGCCGTGGATCTGCGCTTTGCCAATGGCACAGAAGTGCGTTACGAACGCCTGATAGGTAGCACGCAGGGGGCCGTGTTGATCGTGCCACTGCTGGATAATGATACCGTGCTGCTGATACGCGAATATGCGATCGGCACCGAACGGTACGAATTGGCCTTGCCCAAGGGGCGCATCGAGGCCGGTGAGGCGCTGCTGGATGCCGCCAATCGGGAGTTGATGGAAGAGGTCGGCCATGGTGCGCACCAGCTGCACCATCTTTGCACCCTCAGCCTGGCCCCGGGCTACTCCAGCCACCAAACCCACGTGGTGGTTGCCCGTGCTCTCTACCCACAGCGGCTGGCCGGAGATGAGCCGGAGCCATTGGAGGTAGTACCATGGCCACTTAGTAGGTTATCCTCCCTACTCGCGCGCGATGATTGCACCGAGGCACGCAGCATCGCCGCCCTGTTTATGACCCGAGAGTATCTTGCCCATGGCTGATCGGCCCGACCAGCGCGACTGCGACCCCTGTATCTTGCTGACTCCCGCGCTGGAGATCGCCATAGGCGCTGGCAAGCGCATTCTGGAGATCTACGAGGGCGGCTTTCACGTACAGGAAAAAGCCGACCATACCCCGTTGACCGAAGCGGACATGGCCGCACACCGCATCATCGAAGATGGCCTGCACGAACTGACCCCCCAGGTGCCGGTGCTCACCGAAGAATCCGCCGCGATCCCCTTCAGCGAGCGCCAACAGTGGCAACGCTACTGGCTGGTGGATCCCCTCGACGGTACCCGCGAGTTCATCGAGCGCAGCGGCGAGTTCTCGATCAACATCGCCCTGATAGACAACCACGAACCGGTATTGGGGATCATCTACGCCCCGGTGCTGGGGATCTATTACTACGCCTGCCGTGGCCAAGGTGCCTACAAGCGCGAAGCCACCAACGAGCCCAAGCGATTACAGACCCGCTCCTGGAACGGCGAATGCATCACCGTGGTCTGCTCCAGCGCCACCCATCGCGGCAAACACCTGCAATCCCTGCTCGACCGTTTCGACTGTCACCACGAGATCGTTACCCTCGGTGGGGCACTCAAATCCTGCCTGATCGCCGAAGGCCAAGCCGATCTCTACCCCCGTCTGGGCCCCACCTCCGAATGGGACACCGCCGCTGCCCAGTGCATCGTCGAAGAGGCAGGAGGCCTGATCACCGATACCCAGATGCGCCCGCTACGCTACAACCTGCGCGACAGCACCCTCAACCCCCACTTCTTCGCCTTTGGTGATAAAGATCAGGACTGGTCGCGGTACTTGTGATAATGCGGTAAGCGATCAACTCGCTACACGACTTCTCAAGTAAGATTCGTCTGACAAACGCCGACTGATATGCCCCTCATCCTGTCGGAAATTATCAAAAATGCGCACGGTTTCTCCATGTTCACCACTTTGATCTTGCTAAAGTAAGCCACCTGCAAACAACAAGTTGCCGGTTTCCAGGATATTTCGCTCTTGCAGCTACTTCGATACTCCTGAGCAGACCACAACGGGGCACAGACACGGAAGGGGGAAAGATAAATGGCCGCGCCCAGAGAAGAAGATGTCTCAAGCTGGACATACATGCCGTGGGTTGACGAGTATGTTATGCAGAACAAGCGTCTTACCAAGGAGCACTACCGCCTGGTCTACCTAACCAACCTCATCTATCACCTGCTGGATGAGAAGCAGGACGATGCAGCCAGAGACGTATTCGTAAAGGATGTGATGCCTGTGGCAAAGCGCCACCTGCGCTTCGAAATCTTGGTAATGAACACCATCGATTTCAAAGAGATCAATCAGGATCACTACCAAAAACACTGCCAGGCCCACGCCAAGCTTGAGCAGGGGATCGAAGAAATCGGCGCGAAGATCAACGAGACTGACATGTCCGAGGTCGCCGGTTTCTTGCAAGACTGGCTGGATAATCACATAAGAAAAGAAGACTCCGAATACAATGCGGAGATCGTAAAGCTAGGCATAACAAATGGCTAAAGCGAAACCGCCATAACACTACCCCCTGATGGGGTAGGGAAGCCCAACACAGCCCCTCATTGCTTCAGGAGCATGTCTATCTCGGCATGGGGCAGGTAGCTGTGGTATATGTCTGCGAAGGTCCCGTCCTCCTTCATCGTCTCCAGAGTAGCCTGCCACTGGCTGACGATTTCCTCTGGCGTGCCCTTCGATATGCCAACGTAAAAATAATTCTTTTCAACGGTAAAGACCGGCTCCAGGTCATCCATCGTGTAGCCCGCATTGCGTACTATCTCAGGGATGGTGATATCTGTAAAAATCGAAAGCTGAACGTCGCCATTCATGAGTTGCCTGACGTTCTCGGTAGGCTCTGGTGAGCTGTGCAGGTTAGTAAAGCCCTCACGCGTCAGATGTTGCTCGGTCCACCATTCCGTGGTGGTAGCAATAGCGGAAACCTCTTTGGCGTCAGCCATGCTATCGATAGTTAGATCAGAACCCTTCCGGGCAAAGAGGATAGCGCTGTTTTGTCCCACGGGCCCAACCCAGTGAAACAGATCCTCCCTGGCAGCAGTGCGGTCCATGCTAAAGATCACCACGTTTGGGTGGAGCAAGGCCATGTTATAGGCATTTTTCCAGGTGGGGGATGTCACCGGGACACCCATCACTTTTCCTCGCTCATATTGCAGTGGACGCACCGGTGGTTGCTTGCGCTGCATCACCTACCACAATTCGTAGTTTGCTTGCAGGTTGATCCAGAATTGTGCCGTGCTGACCCCCACCGTTTCCAAGCACAGGGCCAAGTCGGGACTGATCCCGGCCTTTCCATATAGCACACGCGAGAGTGCTACCCTGGACATGGATAGCCGCTCTGCGACATCGGTTACCGACAAAAGTACCCAATATTTGCAAAATAGCACGAGTATGTTGATCACCACGCCTTAGTGGTTATACTAACCACCATGAAAAGCTCGGAAGTCATCAAAATGCTCAGGGATGATGGCTGGATACAGGTTCGCGTTAAGGGTTCTCACCACCAATTTCGCAAGCCTGGCCAGCCAGGATTGGTGACTGTACCACACCCTAAATCTGATATACCCCTTCCCACCCTGCGCAGTATCTACCGCCAAGCCGGGTGGCCCTGGAGATAAGCGATGCGATTTGTTCTAGCTCTACACAGTGACGATGGCGTGAAATATGGGGTGATCGTGCCAGATCTGCCGGGATGCTACTCCGCTGGCGACAGCTTCGATACGGCCTTGGATAATGCACGGGAGGCCATCGATGCGCACGTGGAGCTTTTGGCAGAAGAAGGTAGCGATCTGCCTATTCCGGAGCCCATTGTCGTGCATCGTTCCAATCCTGACTTCGCCGAGGCAGTATGGGCAGTGATCGATGTGCCGGTGGAGAAGTATTTCGGTCCTGCCGAAAAGATCAATATCACCGTACCGGCACGCCTACTGCGTCACATTGATGCCTTTGCCAAACGCCATGG
Source organism: Ectothiorhodospiraceae bacterium (assembly GCA_007125455.1). Taxonomy (GTDB): domain Bacteria; phylum Pseudomonadota; class Gammaproteobacteria; order Thiohalomonadales; family Thiohalomonadaceae; genus SLDE01. The sequence goes on along the minus strand of SLDE01000177.1, from coordinate 794 downwards.
CGAAACACGTTCAGGTTTTCTGGTGCGTGCCGCTCAGCAGGCCATGCACGAACCCCGCTAGCCACGTTTATCGTACACCGCCGTGATCGTCTTGAGCTCGTTGAGTGGAGCACCGAGACACGCATCGCTTTCCCCGTATGCCCATCAAGGTTTGCTTACCTTTCGCCTTGGCTTCGCTCGATAGCGAAAACAATCCACAGTGTGGTCATTCACCATCCCCACCGCTTGCATGAAGGCGTAGCAGATGGTGCTGCCGACAAACTTGAAACCCAGGCGTTTTAGCGCCTTGCTCATGGCATCGGATTGGGGGGTGGAGACGGGGACTTCGCTCAGGCTGCGCCAATGATTGATGATCGGTTTGCCGTCAACAAAGTCCCACAGAAAACTGTCCAGGCTGCCGTACTGCGCTTGTACTGCCAGTGTGGCGCGGGCATTGCCGATGGTGGCGGCGATCTTGAGGCGGTTGCGCACAATACCGACATCGGCCAACAGGCGTTGGGTTTCCCGTTCGCCGTAGCGGGCGATGCGCTCGATATCAAAATTGTCGAAGGCGCGTCTGTAATTCTCGCGCTTGCGCAGAATGGTGAGCCATGACAAACCGGCCTGGGCACCTTCGAGGGTGAGGAATTCAAACAGGGTTGGGTCGTCGTGTACCGGTACACCCCATTCCGTGTCGTGATAGGCCTGGTAGAGCGGGTCGTCGCTGCACCAAGCACAACGGATGGGTTCGCTCATGGCACTCTCTTCCTCTGTGGAATGTCCGCATTAGACGGGTGATAGGCCATTTAGACACC
>SLDE01000067.1 GCA_007125455.1 Ectothiorhodospiraceae bacterium | reverse complement strand
TTGGCGGCGGTGTTTCACTGGGCCTTGATCCCCGGTGCGCTGCTGGTGGCGGGCCTGGCGGCGGTGGCCAAGGGGCTGTGGCAAAGGGCCGGCAATGACCACTTCGCACTGTTCATCATCCTTGGCTGGGGGGCGACCCTGCTGCTGGCTGCCAATAGTGCCCAGGGTGAGATGGTGGGGCGGGCGCTGCTCGATGGGCAGCTCTATTTCACCACCACCGCTACCTTGATCACCGCCGTGATGGTGGCGCTGGTCTCGCTCACCCTGCTGTACTGGATGGCCCCACGCCTGTTGCAGGCACGTTTTTATCCAGACCACTTCCGGGCCAACAACATACCCGCCTGGCCGCACCAGATCGGCTTTGATCTATTGGCTGTGGCAGTGATCGCGCTGGGCACCATGGCCTTGGGGGTGATGGCTGCCTTTGCACTGGTGTTTATCCCTGCCTGGATCGCCTTTCATCTGGCCTGTGGCTGGCGACAGGTGATTGGCTGGAGTATGGGGCTGTCCCTGTTGGCCTATGTGCCCGCCTTTGTCCTGGCCATCGCCCTGGATCAGCCCTTTGCGCCGGTGCTCACCATGCTGCTGGTTCTACTCACACCGCTGCGGCTGCTGCCCATTGGTGGGACTGGTCGAATGGGGTAAGCTTTGAGCCTCAAGCATCAACAACGGGTACGGCATGGCCAAGGTAAAACTTTCTGAATGGTTTTATGTGGAAAACTCCGGCATCCACGGCAAGGGACTATTCGCCAAACAGCCGCTAAAGAAGGGTAGCTACCTGGGCAGCTACAAGGGGCCGGAGACCACCGACATGGAGGGCGCCGGCCCCCATGTGTTGTGGGCCGAGCAGGACGATGGCAGCTGGCTGGGCCGCGATGGGCGCAATGTGCTGCGCTACCTCAACCACCACCACCGCCCCAACTGCGAGTTCGACGGCTTCGATCTCTATGCCCTGCGCCACATCCCCGCTGACGCCGAGCTAACCATTCACTACGGCGACGAGTTTGTCGCCGCCATCGCGGCGGATAGGTAAGCCGGGGTAGGAAAAGAGGCCCGCCATTGCAGCGGCGAGATTACCCGCCGGACAGGCCCCCACGCCCAAGTGTGTTAGGCTTTGCTTCGTTATTCGCCCACTACATTTGGAGTCTTCGGTGCCTGAACACACACAGATCCCATCCCCCCCGCTACGCCTATCCATCGGTGGCATGAGTTGTGCCGGTTGTGTTGCCTCGGTGGAGGAGGCGCTGCAGGCGGTGCCCGGTGTGGAGGAGGCCACGGTGAGCTTTGCCGAGCACAGCGCCCAGGTACGTGGGCAAGTGGAGGCGGATGCACTGATCGCTGCGGTGGCGGGGGCCGGTTATCAGGCCACGTTGATCCGCGATCTGGAGGCGGAACAGGAGCAGCGCGATATCAGGGAGCGGGCCGAGTACCGTTTGATGCTCAAGCGCGCGGCGGTGGCCGGGGCTTTGGCGGTGCCACTGATGGTGGCGGAGAAGGCCGGTTGGGTGCCTGCGGTTACGGAGGGGCAGGGCTTTTGGCTGCTGGTCGGCCTGCTGACTTTGGCGGCGATGTACTATGCCGGGCGGCACTTCTTTGTCGGGGCCTGGCGGCAGTTCCGCCGTCATAAGGCCAATATGGATACCCTGATTGCCATGGGTACCGGTGCGGCCTGGCTCTACTCCATGGCCATTGCCCTTGCCCCTGAGCTGGTCCCTGCGCTGGCGCAACACACCTACTTTGAGGCGGCGGTGATGATCATTGCGCTGATCAATGTGGGTGCGGCGTTGGAGCTGCGCGCCAGGGGGCGCAGCTCGGAGGCGATCCGCCGCCTGATCGGCCTGCAGCCCAGGACCGCCCGGGTGCTGCGCGATGGTAAGGAGCAGGATGTGCCGATCCAGCAGATCGGCCTGGATGAGACCCTGCGGGTGCGCCCCGGCGAACGGATCGCCGTGGATGGGGTGCTCCTGGAGGGGGAGTCTTGGGTGGATGAGTCGATGATCAGTGGCGAGCCGATGCCTGTGCACAAGCAGGCGGGTGATGAGGTGATCGGTGGCACCATCAATACCCAGGGCAGCTTCCTGCTGCAAAGCAAACGCATCGGCCAGGAGACGGTGCTGGCGCAAATCATCGAGATGGTGCGCAGCGCCCAGGCCAGCAAACCGGCCATCGGGCGGCTGGTGGACAAAGTCTCGGCGGTGTTTGTGCCCACGGTGATGATCATCGCGGTGCTCACCCTGTTGGCCTGGCTCAACTTCGGCCCCGCCCCGGCATTGAGCTATGGCATTGTGGCGATGATGACGGTGCTGATCATCGCCTGCCCCTGTGCGCTGGGGCTGGCCACGCCCATCTCGCTGATGCTGGGGGTGGGCAAGGCGGCCGAATACGGGGTGCTGATCCGCCACGGCGAGGCCCTGCAACAGGCCGGTAAGCTGCAGACCGTGGTGCTCGACAAGACCGGCACCGTGACCGAGGGGCGGCCAAAACTGGTTGAGGTGGTGCCCTTCGCCGGGGCGGACAGTGACAACCTGCTGGCCATTGCTGCCACGGTGGAGGCCCGCTCCGAACATCCCCTGGCGACGGCTATCGTCGTCGCCGCCGAGGAGCGCGGTCTGGAGCCGCTGGAGCTGGCCGCCTTTGAGGCGGTGAGCGGCCATGGGGTAAAGGCGACCATGAACCAGCAGAGCGTATGGATCGGCAGTCGCCAGTGGATGAAGGACAACGGGGTCTTTCTTGGCCATCTGGAGCAGGCCGGGGAGCGTCTCGCCGCCGAGGGCAAGACCCCGGTCTACATGGGGATGAATGAGTGCGGTGCGGCGGTGTTTGCCATCGCCGATCCGATCCGCGAGGACTCGGCCTCGGCCATCGCCCGTTTGCACCAGCAGGGGATCACGGTGGTGATGCTGAGCGGGGATCATCGGGTCACCGCCGAGGCCGTGGCCGCCCAGGTGGGGATCGATGCGGTGATCGCCGAGGTACTGCCGGAGCAAAAGGCGGAACATATCGCCCGCTTGCAGGGGCAGGGCCGGGTGGTGGCGATGGTGGGTGACGGGATCAACGACGCCCCGGCGCTGGCCCGGGCCAATGTTGGTTTTGCCATCGGCAGCGGCACCGATGTGGCCATCGAAAGCGCCGATATCACCCTGATGCGTGGCTCGCTACACGGGGTGGCCGACGCCATCGCGGTGTCCCGTGCCACGGTGCGCAATATCAAGCAAAACCTGGTCGGCGCCTTCGGCTATAATACATTGGCCATCCCGGTGGCCGCCGGGGTCTTCTTCCCGCTGTTTGGGCTGCTGCTCAACCCGATGATCGCCGGTGCCGCCATGGCCGCCTCTTCCTTGACCGTCGTCACCAACGCCAACCGGCTACGGCTGTTTAGGATAGGCAAGGGCGAGCGTGGAGGAGTGCAATGATCTGGATAAACCTGGCCGGGGCGCTGCTGATCGGGCTGATCGTTTGGTGGTTTTGGCTCGCCAGATAGCGCTCCCGGTCACCGCTACTATTATTGATACTGCCTGCGCCGATCGCCGTCAACTTGACGCATGGCCACCCAAATACCGGAGGCCTTATGTACAAACTGATCACCGCCGTTGTATCCCTGAGCCTGCTCGCTGCCTGCCAGCAGAGCCCGGTGCTGGATGAGGAATCCCCCCGCTCGCGTATCGCGCCGGGCAGTGTGCTGGTGTTGCATGAGCCGCTTAGCGTGCCCGTCGGTCATGCGCGGGTCTTTCTGCAGGACGGTAAGGTTCGCGCCAAGCGGCGTATCGATATGTACTACCCGCACTGTAATTTCGAGCTGCGCACCCTCAGTGACGCCCCGCAGACCATCCATCCCGGTCACTTTACCATCAAGGCGATCCGCTGGAATGAAGAGATGGTCGTCGAACACGGCCCGGCCCGGCCTTATTACACCGATGCGGGGAGCGGCGATGTGAGTGTTTCCCTGATCACTCGGCTGCTGCAGCACCGTCTGGAGGCCCCGCAGCAACCCGAGCTGATGCGCCTGACCTGCCACGGTGGCTTCGCTGAACCCTGGCGCGCCCAGTTTCCCAGCGTGGCACAGATCCGCCAGGTGCTGGGCGAACTGGCGACCATTGAGGCCCCCGACATGCAAAATCTGCGACTCATCGTGCAGTTCGCCGAGGGTGTTGACCCCAGCGAACCCGACTATCTTGAGCGCTTGGGTGGGGAAATCACTGCTACACTGACTCTGAGACGCCAGTTGCGTGGCGGTCTTGCGGTGTTGTCGGTGCAGGGCGAGGGTACTGAGGAGGGGCTGATGTCGCGCCTCGGAGCCCACCCGGATGTGGTGAATATTCAGCGGGACAGTCTGGCCCGGCCCCAATAAACGATTAGCCCTACTAGGAGTACGCTTGCGATGCGAGCCTTGATTTTCGCCCTGCTGTTGTTGTGCACTGCGCCGTGGGCCCTGGCGGATGAGTGGTCACGTCTAATGGAGCTCAGCCAGGAGCAGGGTTCGGTTCGGGTGATCGTGCAGATGGATGAGCCTGCCCTGCCTGCAGGCCTCTTAACGGCTCAGCAGCGTGCTGGGCAGCAGGCGCGTATCCAGGAGGTTCAGCAGCGGGTGCTGGAGCGTCTGGCCGCCGCAGGCCGACCCGCGACACCGAGCCGACGCTTCAGCCGGGTTCCTGGCATGGTGCTACGGGCCGATCAGGCGACACTACAGGCCCTGCGCGATGATCCCGAGGTGCGCGCCATCACTGAGGATCACCTTCACCGGCCCTTGCTCGGCGACAGCATCCCGCTGATCCAAGCCAACACGCTGTGGGCACAGGGCGGCACCGGCAGCGGGTGGGCGGTTGCGATACTGGATACCGGGGTGGATAAAACGCACGCCTTCTTTGCGGAGCGGGTCGTGGCTGAGGCCTGCTTTTCATCGAACGAGGAAAGTCAAAATGCCACCTCGCTTTGCCCCGACGGGGAAGAAACCTCCTACGCCGATGGGGCCGGGATGGATTGCAGCGATATCTCAGGCTGCGGACACGGTACTCACGTGGCCGGGATCGCCGCCGGTTTTCAGAGCAATGACTTTGCCGGTGTAGCAAAAGGGGCCGATATCATTGCGATCCAGGTCTTTTCAAAGATCGATGACAGTGGGTCTTGTGGTGGCGCAAGTAGCACCCCCTGTCTCGCCAGCTTTTCCAGTGATCAAATCGCTGCCCTGGAGCATGTTTTGGATCTGCATGGGCAAGCGAATGGAATTTCTGCCGCAGCGGTGAATATGAGCTTTGGAAGCGCAGAAGAGAAGACTTTTGCCCTGGCATGTGATGGTGATTATGGGAGCACCAAGGCGGCTATCGATAATCTGCTCTCCGTAGGAATCGCCACCGTGGCGGCTTCGGGCAATGATGAAAAAACCGGTAGTATCAGTGCCCCGGCCTGTATCTCCTCCGCGATCGCGGTGGGGGCAACCAGCAAAGAAGATGAGCTGGCGGCTTTTTCCAATCATTCGGATCTCATCGAGCTATTGGCCCCCGGTGTGGAGATCTCATCGGCAGAGGCGTATGCCGACGGCTATGTGAGCTATTCGGGAACATCCATGGCCACCCCCCATGTGGCCGGTGCCTTCGCGGCCTTGCGTACCCTTCATCCAGACAAGACGGTAGAGGATTTACTGTATGTGTTGAAGCATACCGGTAAAACGGTGGATACCCGTGACCCGCCGCGTCCGCGTATCGATGTATATGCCAGCCATCAGGCTCTGGAAGGAGCCAGCCTGCAGGTGGTGCTGGAGCCCGAGGCGGCGCGGCAGGACGGTGCGCGCTGGAGTGCCGATGGCGGAGACTGGTTGGCGAGTGGGGAGGTGCTTGAGGATCTGATACCGGGGCAGGAGCTGGAACTCTCTTTTCAATATATTGATGACTCATGGCTGACCCCACCCACCCAGACCGTGCTGCTGGACTACGGGCATAATGAACTGAGTTTTGAGTATCAGGCCATTGGCGCAGTGCAGGTGACACTTGGGCCGACAGGGGCCATCGACGCCGGGGCCGCTTGGCGGGTGCGTGGCTTGGGTACCCCTTGGCGCGAGAGTGGTTATCTGGAGGGTAGTGTGCCGGTGGGTAGCCAGGAGCTGGAGTTTCGCGCCATCAGCGGCTGGAACACACCATCGACGTTGGATATTGAGGTCGAGCAGGGGGTTACGGGCGAGTACCAGGCCACCTATGTTTCTAACATCGGTGCTCTTACGGTGGAGATATCTCCAGAGCAGGCAGTGGACGCCGGAGCTGCATGGCGTCGGGTGGGGCAGTTAAGCTGGAATGCCAGTGGTGATGTTGAGTCAGGCGTACCTGCAGGGAGTTATCAGGTGGAGTTTCGTGCCATCAGCGGCTGGAACACACCATCGACGTTGGATATTGAGGTCGAACAGGGGGAGACGGGCGAGTACCAGGCCACCTATAGCAGAAGAACATCCAGCGGTGGCGGTG
>SLDE01000163.1 GCA_007125455.1 Ectothiorhodospiraceae bacterium | reverse complement strand
CGGGGCGATCATCTTGCAGGGACCACACCAATCAGCCCAGTAATCCACCAATACCGAACCTTCCGCCTTGATCACCTCTGCTTCAAAGGTATCATCGGTTACGTATGCAATTTTGTCGCTCAATGTCGTGCCTCCACTTCTTCTGACAGATACCATGCCGACCGGCGACATGGACTCAATACCTTGTACCGGACATTTGAGCCCAATCGACGCACTATTTCAAGCCCAACAGCCGACTTTTTGCTATTCTTCGCAGACTATGAGCACACAACACCTGAGCACGAGCCGCTTTCGCGACTTCGACCTGCCCTCCGATCTGTTACAAGGCATTGATGAGGCAGGGTTTTCCTTTTGCACCCCCATTCAGGCACAAACCCTGCCGCTGGCCCTCGTCGGCAGGGATGTCGCCGGACAGGCTCAGACCGGCACCGGCAAGACGGCAGCCTTCCTGGTCGCCACCCTGAACTGGCTGATGCGCCATCCGGCAAGCAACACGCGACGGTCGAACCAAATCCGTGCCCTGATCCTTGCCCCCACCCGTGAGCTGGCGATCCAGATCCACCGTGATGCCGAACAATTGGCCAGCCACACCGGGCTGCGCCTGGGGCTGGCCTATGGTGGCACCGGCTATGAGCAACAACGCCAACAACTAAGCGATGGGGTCGATATCCTGATCGGCACGCCGGGGCGGATCATCGACTACTTCAAACAACGGGTGTTTGATATGCGCGCCCTGCAGGTGATGGTACTGGATGAGGCGGATCGGATGTTTGATCTGGGCTTTATCAAGGACATCCGCTATCTACTAGGGCGCATGCCGCCACCGCCACAACGCCTGGGCATGCTGTTCTCCGCCACCCTTTCCCACCGGGTCAATGAGCTGGCCTACGAACATATGAATAACCCCCAAGCAATCACCGTGGAGGCCGAACAACTGACCGCCGATAAGGTGGAACAGGCGGTTTTCTATCCCGCGATGGATGAGAAGATACCGCTGCTGATCGGTCTGCTCAGACAGGAACAACCCACCCGCGCGATCGTCTTTATCAATACCAAGCGGGCTGGTGACAAGGTGCAGGCCTGGCTGGAAGGCAACGGCTTTCGTTGCGGGGTGCTGTCGGGGGATGTGCCGCAAAGGAAACGCCAACATCTATTGGCGGAATTTGAACAGGGCCGGTTTGCGATCATGGTGGCCACCGATGTGGCGGCGCGGGGGCTGCATATCCCGGATGTCAGCCATGTGTTCAACTACGACCTGCCCCAGGATGCACAGGACTACGTGCACCGCATCGGTCGCACCGCCCGCGCCGGGGCCAGCGGCAAGGCCTTTAGCTTTGCCTGCGAGGAATACGCCTTCTCCCTGGGAGAGATCGAGGACTACATCGAGCAGAAGATCCCGATGCAGGCGATCGACGCCAAGCTGCTTGAGGCGCTGCAGCCGCCGACCAAGATCGCGCGCAAGCCCGCGGTGAAGCGCCCGCCCCGGCGCAGAGACGGTGGCAAGCGTCGTGGGTCATAAAAACTTACCGATAACCTCGCTCAGCTTCGCCAGACTCACCGGCTTGGTTAAGAAGTCGTCCATCCCCGCCGCCATGCAGGCCTGACGATCCTCTTCACTGGCGTTGGCGGTGAGGGCGATGATCGGCAGGTGTCCACCGCTGCTCCGTTCGTACTGGCGCCAACGGCGGGAAACGGCCAGCCCGTCCAGCAGCGGCATGCGCAGATCCACGATCGCCAGATCCACATCCCGCTCGGCCAGGGCCTGTAACGCGGCCTCACCATCCACCACCAACGTCACCTGATGGCCAAGCTTACGCAGAAAGCTGCTGGCCACGGTGGCATTGATCCTGTCATCTTCCGCCAGCAGGATGCGGCAACCCGCCGGGCTTTGCTCTACCACACCCGGCTCACGGCGCGGCTCCCCCTCGATCATGCGCAGCAGACGCGCGGCGGTCACCGGCTTGGTCTGGTGGCCTGTAAAGGTCGATGCCTCACTCTCGCCATCGATGAGGGTCAGATGAAAGAGGCGTAGCTCGTGCTGGGCGTTGCGAAGCCGGTGCGCAAGCTCTCGCCAGCTAAAGTGCACATCATCTTCGCATAGCAGCACCAGGTCGTAACGCTGCAGTGGCAATAGCGCCACGCAGGCTTCATCATGGCAGCTCTCCACCTCGGCGCCCAAGGCGCGCAGACTGTCTTCCAGCACCTGCGCGGCGGCGGGGTATCGCTCTACCGCCAAAATACGCTGCCCTGCCAGGGGCCGCTGCTTGGCGGCGTAAGCCACCACTGGCGCGTCGAGCTCAAACCAAAAACAGCTACCCTCACCGGGCACACTGTTCAGCCCTATCTCACCACCCATCAGCGCAACCAGTTCACGGGAGATGGTCGTCCCCAGACCACTGCCCCCGTGTCGTCGCGTCATACTGGTATCGATCTGGGTGAAGCCATCAAAGATGCTCGCCTGCTTTTCGTAGGGGATGCCGATCCCGGTATCGCTCACCTCGACGCGCACACGAACACGATCCTCACTGAGCTCCTCACACTGGATATGCAGCAACACATGGCCCTGCTCGGTAAATTTAATCGCGTTGCCAAGCAGGTTGATCAGCACCTGGCGAAAACGCACCTCATCCCCCAAGATCCTCTCGGGAAGCCTGGGGTCGATATCGACCAACAACTCCAGCCCCTTTTGCTGTGCAGAGAGGGCCAACATCAGGGCGACGCTTTCGATGTTTTTGCTCAGCTCGCACTCATGAAGGTTTAGCTCCAGCTTGCCCGCCTCAATGCGCGAAAAGTCGAGCACATCCTCTATCAACATGCGCAGTGAGGTCGCCGCCTGCTCCAAATGGTCCAGGTAACTTTGTTGCGCCTTCGGTAAGGCCTCACGCTCCAGCAGCGAAAGCATGCCAATGATGCCGCTTAGTGGGGTGCGAATCTCATGGCTCATGGTGGCGAGAAAATCGCTCTTCGCCCGGCTGGCAGCCTGCGCCTTCTGTGTCTGCTCCTGCAGCTGACAGTTGCGCTGCTCCAGCGCCGCCAACGCGGCACTAAGCTTTTCCGTAGCATCATGGATACGCCGCTCCATCTCACTACGATGCTTGTCCAGGGTGCGGGCCATCTTATTGAAGCCCTGTTGCAGGATGCGTAGCTCGCCGCTGGCGTCGTCCTTGATCACCACATGGGTGGCACCATCACTAATGAGTGAAACCGAACGCGTAAGCTCAAGCAAGGGCTGGGTGATTTGAAACTCGAATCGACGGATCAGAAACAGCAACACCATCACCGTTAGCAGCAGGCCGAACAGACTATTGGCCACCACCTGTCGTTTCTGCTCGTGCAGCCTCTCCTGGGCCACCGCCAGCTCAATCCTGCCGACCAACTGACTCGTTAAGGACTGCCCCGGCTCGATATCGGCATAGGAGATCGGCGTATACAACACCGGTGCACAAAACAACCAGGCCTTGGCAAGCTCGTCGCAACGGTGGATCTCCGTTGGAAAGTCCAATCGGTCGGATAACTCTAGGCTGTCATCCCCAAGATCCAGTACCAACTGGTTGTCCTGGTCAAACACTCGCAGCCGTAATATCTCATCCTGCAACAATCCCTCGGCCACATCGCGTAGCTGCCACAGATTGCCCGTGGTCACTGCAAACTCGGCAATACTGGACAGATAACGGGCCGTGATCTCGCCACGCTCCTCCAGTGCCTCATTGGCATGTGACAGACTTTGCCATCCAGACCATGCCAGCATCACCAGCATAAACAGCAGGGCCGGCAACAGCGCCAGTAAAATAAGCTTTTGTCGAATCCCGCCGCTATTCATCGCTATCCACCCGTCGCATAGTGTCAAGCACCGCCTGCTTCGTCGGGATTGTCAGGCGCATCGCACGAGCTAGTAGGTAGTTTATCGATATGCTGTAACCCGACGCATATGCAGCGGACGGCAACCTTCCGTTATCTTTCCAGCTTGTAATGTGTCGCTCCAGCTCGGCGGCCTGATCATCCAAGGTGCGGTATACCGCCATCAGTGAGCCTGCGCGGACCAAACTAGGTGCGTAGGTAACCATCGGCACGGCACGTTGATAGGCCGCGATAATTATAGGTCGCGCAGTGTCGCTGTTGAACACATGTGGGTCTGGCAGGATCAGCAAAACGACGTCCTCCCCTGCATGATGCCGTAGAAGCTCATCAAACAGCACATCGTCCTGATGACTAAGCATCTCCAACTCACGCCCCACACGCTGAGCCTCAGCCCTTAGCCGCGTATATAATGACTGCGTACGCTCACTACCAAACACCAGGATCTTGCGTCGATTGGGCAGTGTCGCATCAATGAGCGACATGTAATCACGCAATGGCGTGTCAGAGTAGACCGCTCCACGTGGATGCAACGGTGGCTGAGGATAAAAGGCCAGGAACTGTTCACGCCGCAACATGGCATGCATGACAGGACCCTTGCGCTTTATCATGCGCTCGGCCGCTGTGCTGCCAAGAGTGAGTACCAATTGGCAGGATCTCAAATCTGGGTCCGCACTATGTTCCAGGGTATAGTGACGATGGACAGCGTTCGGCGACTTGTCCAGCTTGCCGATTAACTCCATCTGCTTAGCGTCACTGGCGTCGTGTAGCGTACATATTTCTGCTGCGCTCGGCGTGGCAAGTGTCGCCGCCAGCAACGCAAGTGGCAAGCAACGCCCTCGCCCACCACAACTAACTAATTGATGAGATACGGCTCTCCATATCCTTAGCATCGTTCCATGCACCATTTCTCAACTAAAAATTAACTGCGACACTTACAAAAGCCTGTCTGTCCCGCCATACGTTATCTTCTAGGGTGTAGTACTCGCCACCCATATCCCTTAACAAAACACGCCACTGTCCATCACTGGACCCAAGGCGAAACGGTTGCCGGTAACTGACGTCGAAGGTGCTTATCCCCTCTGTCCCGACCCTGCGGCCGAGATAGGTCATTGGAGCCACATAGTAGTAGCCGATGCCTATTTCGCCGCGACGCACAGTGTCTATGGTCAGTAACATGCCAATGCTCGAGTTTGGTACGTTTTCTTCGACATCAGCGTGTCTATCCCGCGTCGGATCATTTTGATCAATGCGGCGCGGCCACCAGCCAGTGGCACGAGCATATGCATAGCTCAAATGGAGCTGTGCTTGTTCGTTGGCTCGTATGCGAAGCTGAAACTCTCCCCCCTCAATATCCGCTTCACCGGCATTCTGAAATACTGCGCTCCACGGGTCTCCCACTATTACCGTGGCACTGATCACATCACGAATACGGTTACGAAACAATCTCAGCTCATACCCCATGTCCCGCTGTTCCGCCCCCACAGCCAGCTCAACACTGTCCATTTGCTCCGGCTGCAGATCACCTTCGCTGGAAAACAGTGTATGTAGGGTGGTCCCATCTACCAGACTGTAGTCATATTGCGCCTTTTCTTCCAGATAGGCGGGGATGCGCCAGGATCGGGCCGTGGCCGCGCGCAGATAGTATCCTTCATCAAACAGGCGATTCACCGCCAAGCGCGGGGAATGTCGTGTCCCAATCAGATTATTGTGTTCCGTCATGTTGCCCAGATTGACGATCCACTCCGGTGCTGGACGCCACTCCGTATTGAAAAAGAGGTTGCGACTACGCATCGTGTAGCTATCGCCACCACCAAAGTAGCTTTGCGCCGTCACCTTATCTTCCCGCAACTCGATACCCCATACCGTCTGAACCGTCTCCAGTAGCCTGAAGCGGTGGCTGAATTCGAGGTTACTGCGCTCAGCTTGCAGGCCTAGGTCCAGTGCGAGTGGCTGATCCTCGATTCCGAGCACGGGTTCCACCAGCGCCGGTTCCAAGCCCAGTATCTCCGAAAGCATTCCGGTATTAAAACTGTCTCGCACACGGTGATAATCGTGCGACAACTTCAGCTGTAACTCACTCTCGGTGTCGATTATCCGTTTCCAGCGCGCATACTGATAATGGCTCGCCATCTCCCGGCTACGAGGTACATCCACCGGATCGTTCTCTGTTCCTGCACCACGATCACCACCACTGCCACCCAGGTGGAGGGTCAGGTAGTCGTTCACCCCGGGTCGATAGTCCAGACGCATATCCAACTTTCGTGTTGTAGTGCCGTCGTTGGGCTCCAAGCCATTGTCGCGCAGGTCCCGATAGCCCTCGCTATCGGTCAGCTCGGCCCCAATACGGTAGTGCAAGCCCCCATGGCTGCCTGCATGGCGCACATGCGTCTGCCGGTAGCCGCGCTCACCCACGACGGTTGCAACTCGACTACCCACCTGTTCCGCGGGGTGTCGAGTGATAATGTTGATCACCCCCACCATGGCATTGGCACCATAGCTGGCGGCGTTGGGCCCCCGGATCACCTCGATGCGTTCGATATCATCCAGCACGATGGGAAGGTCCTGCCACTCCGCTCCCCCGGTGCTGGGTTTATAGACTGAGCGACCGTCGAT
>SLDE01000049.1 GCA_007125455.1 Ectothiorhodospiraceae bacterium | reverse complement strand
GGTGGGGTGCCAGGTCAGGTTGGCGGTAATGCGATCGGTGCGGGCGGGATCGGCATCGGGATAGCGACCCAGCTCGTTTTTCATCCCCACCACCTCGTAGCGCAGGCCAGTCTGCCAGCGTTGGGCGATGCCGTAAACACCCTGCACATAGAGGCCATCCTGCTCGTCCTTGCGCTGCTGACCCAGTGGGTGGCTTCCTTCATCACCGCTGCTAACACCGACAACCTCCAGGTCACGCACGCGGTGGATATACTCCGCTTGCAGGGTCAGGTTGCCGTGGCCCAGATGCCCACCGGCATCGTACTTATAGACCCAGTCGGTACCGATGAAGGAGGTCTTGCCCTCTTCGCCACGGCTGCCATGCAGGTTTTGGTGCAGGCTGGACTGGCCACCAAACAGGCCGATCTGCAGGGCGTGGTCGTGGCCCAGATCCGGGGCAAACTTGGCAAAGGCCGTCATCAAACGAGGGCCATTCTTGTCGCTGGCAGCGCCTGTATCATAGTCCCGTGCCCCCTCGTAGTTGGCCATCCCCTCGTTTTCCCCCTGCAAGGCCTCGACACCAAACACGGTGTAGTGGCGGGTGGCCGGGGTCCAGGTGAGCTGCAGGCCCTTCTCATTCAGGCCGTGATCACCAAAGATCAGCTGGTAGGGCAGCGCCATGTCGGTGAAGCTCCAGTCGTGGGCGTGCTGGCTGTTGTGGTAGCCGATCCCGGAGAAAAACTTCCCCAGCTTGAGCTGCAAGCCGCCTGGCAGGCTGCGGCTTACCCCATAGGCCTCCTCGATCTCGATACCGTGCTCCGAAACGCCAAGCGCCAGCACCGCATCGAAGTAGTTATCCACCGAGGCACTAAACAACACCTCGGCGTGGTGCAGGTTAAAGCCATTCTCCAGTTCGCCATGGTCGTGAGCATCGTGGTCATGGGGGTTAGCGAAGCCGGTGACATGCTCCACCGCCTCGCTCCAGGATTCGTCCTTGCCCCTGGCGTTATCGCTGTAATAGCTGCCATCCAGGATCACTGAGATGGCCGGATTGAAGGCAGTGCCCGAGGTCACCACCCCTCGTTCCCCCAAATCCGGCAGGGTCTCACTGTGCGCGCTAGCGGAGCAGAGCAGGGCCGCAATGGCCGTGGCAAGGGTCTTCTTCATGGTGCTGTCCTCTGTTGAATCGCTGGTTAAATTTGAGGACGTTATATCATAACAATTTCGTAATAAGCAAGGGCTAGGACAGTCTTAAGCGGCAAGGGTTGGGGCAAGCTGTGGCTTTCGCCCTCACCCCGACCCGTAGGGGGCGGTGAGCCCAGCGAACCGCACCGTCTGTGTGAGCGGCGAGGGGCAGGTGGCTAAGGGCTACGCAACGCTTGCGCCGCGCAGCCCTTGTCAGCTAGCCCGAACATTTCATAAATTCGCGTGATGATCGTGCAGGATATTGATTGTCCAGTGCATTTCTCGAGGGAGTGGTGTAGTGGTTCATACACCCGACTGAGGGAAATGTGCTGGGCAATCAATAGACTAGCGAGGGCACGTGCAATTTATGAAATGTTCGGGCTAGATCACAGGTGGTAGCCAAAGGCCTCGTGGAAGCGCACAGCGAAGATGTCGGGGGTGAAGTGGTGGTTCTGGGTGCCGTGGTGGGCGATCTTGAGCGAGCCCATCAATGAGGCGATGCGTCCGGTGGTCTCCCAGTCCATATCGTTCATCAGGCCGTAGATCAGCCCGGCACGGTAAGCATCACCACAGCCGGTGGGGTCGAGGAGTTCGCGTGGCTTGACCGCCGGGATCTCGATGCGGTGCTCGGCGGTGTAGATGTGCGAGCCCTCTCCACCGCGGGTGATGATCAGCGCCTTAACCCGCTCGGCGATCTCATGCGGGGTCAGGCCGGTGCGTTCTTCCAGAAGTTGTGCCTCATAGTCGTTGACGGTGACCCAGCTGGCCTGGTCGATAAAGCGGCGCAGGTCCTCACCGTCGAACATCGGCAGGCCCTGGCCCGGATCAAAGATAAAGGGGATGTTGCGCTCGGCGAACTGCTGGGCGTGTTCGAGCATACCGTCGCGGCCATCGGGGGCGACGATCCCCATCGCAATGCCGCTGGCATCCTCAACGCTATTTTCGTGGGAAAAGCTCATTGCACCGGGGTGGAAGGCGGTGATCTGGTTGTCGTCCTGGTCGGTGGTGATAAAGGCCTGGGCGGTATAGGTGTTCTCGATCACGCGAATGTGGCTGGTGTCGATCCCGCACTGCTCCAACCAATCGGCATAGGGTTCAAAATCACGCCCCACGGTGGCCATGATCTTGCCATCGCCACCGAGCAGCTTGAGATTATAGGCGATATTACCGGCACAACCGCCGGTTTCGCGGCGCATGTCGGGCACCAGGAAGGAGATATTCAGCATGTGCACTTTATCGGGCAGGATGTGGTTTTTGAAGCGGTCGTGAAACACCATGATGGTGTCGTAGGCCATAGAGCCGCAGATGAGTGCAGACATGTGATTCTCCCCTGTGCGAAAAACGCTAAGTATCGCACAGCTCCCGCGGCTGCGCACGATGGAGAAAACGCCGCAGAGACAATACATATAAACGGGGGGGGCGTAGGAATTTCCACCATTCCCCGCCCATGGGCGGGCAAGTAGAGCGGCCAACGGCTATGCTTCGAGGACTATCGCTAATGGGGCACACCCATGAGACTCCCTCAGCAAACACCGATGCATCGCGTACAGCTACTGGCCAATGCCCAACTCGCGGCGGGGCATGTGCATTTGGTGCTGCATGCCCCGATGATCGCCCGCAAGGCGCGACCTGGGCAGTCGCTACGCCTGCAGGCCCATCCGCGCAAGCTGTTCTGGTGTCAGTTGCTTATCGTTAATAGTGAGGCCGATTCAGGGATGGTTGAGGTGCTCTATCGGCCCGAGGACGAGGCCTCGCAGATGCTGGCGCAGCGCCAGGCGGGGGATTTCCTGCATGCGCAGGGGCCGCTGGGTAGCTCCTTGCTGGCCCATATGCAGCGCAAGTGGGTCATGCTGCTGGCAGACAGCCATGGGCTGGCGGTGATGACTTACTTTGCCGAACGACTCTACCGCCTGGGGGGCGAATACCGCCCCCTGCTGATCCTTGAGGCGGATCTACCATTGCCGTTCGAGACCTGTCACTCCGCCACCACCCTGGGCCTGGGGGGAGAGGGCCGCTTGGCCCTGGCCCTACTGGAGAGCCAGGGGATCGACTCCTCGGTGGCCGACAGCTCAGCCAGCGGTCGGGCACAACGTTGGTTGGCCATGCGTAGCCCCGAACAGTTGGCGCAGGTGGAGTTGTTTGTCTGCGCCAGGGGCTGCCTGCTCAGCCGCACGCGCGCGCTGGCTCAGGGCTACAAGTTGCCGCTGCAGTCCCTGCCGGTACCGGCACAGTTACAGACCGTGATCCCTCATCGGGACAACACGGTACAGGTGTACTCGGCGCAGCACCCGGGCCGCTGAGTGCCGCGCTCAGGCCTCGCGATCGGCGAGCTTTTTCAGGTTGTCGTGGATCTTGAACAACACAATAAGCAACTCGCACCAGATCCGCACCCCCAGCGCACCGATCATCATCACAAACAGGCCGCTGAGAATACCGCCAAATCCTGAAACAGCAAACATGGTACCAAAGCCGGAGACCAGCACCGAGAAGAGCAGGAGCCAGTAAACCACGACGATGATCTTTGGGGTAAGCATGGTGTTAAAACAAAAGATGTCTTTCATTCTTCTATCTCCCTTTTTCTTGTTGAGGTGGCCTATCATCCTACGCCACCCACACAATATCAATGGCTAAGGGCCTGCCACAGCAACAAGCCCCACACCACAGATGCATTGATCAGGGCGAGCAAGACTGCCGCCGAGCCGATATCCTTGGCGCGACCGGACAGTTCGTGGTGTTCTACACCCACCCTATCCACCACCGCCTCGATAGCTGAGTTGACCAGCTCGACGATCAGCACCAACAGCAGGGCACCGATCAACAGTGCGTACTCCAGCGGGCCTTGCCCAATCCAGAAGGCCAGCGGCAGCATCAGCGCCGCGACCACCAGCTCGATGCGAAAGGCCTCCTCAAAGCGCAGCGCTGCACGCAGACCACGCATGGAATAGCCCAGCGCATGGACGATGTGCAGCAAGCCGCGTGGCGGCGGCTTATTTATTGGTGCACTCATGGCTGTGAGGTGGGCCGCCAGCACAGGTCCAGTTCCCGCGCGGCCTTGACATCATCCAGCCGCTTGACCGGCAGGGTGTGCGGTGCGCCCCTGACCACTTCGGGGCTGTGTTGGGCCTCCTCGCGGATCTGCGCCATGGCCTGCACGAAGCCATCCAGGGTGGCCTTGTCCTCGGTCTCGGTGGGCTCGATCAGCAGGCACTCGGGCACCAGCAGGGGAAAGTAGGTGGTCGGGGCGTGAAAGCCCAGGTCCAGCAGGCGCTTGGCAAAGTCCATGGTATTCACCCCGAAGGCCTTCGCCTCGGGGCGCAGGGTGAGGATGAACTCGTGGGTGGCGCGGCGCTGCCCGTAGGCGATCTGGAAGCCGGCCTTTTCCAGCTCGGCCATCAGGTAGTTGGCATTGAGGGTGGCCATCTCGGCGACCCGCACCATCCCCGCCTCACCCAGCATACGGGCATAGACGTAGGCGCGCAGCAGGATCCCGGTGTTGCCCATGTGGGCCGAGAGGCGGCCAATGCTCTCGGGCAGATCCGCCTCTTCCAGCCAGCGGTACACGCCGTTCTCCTCGCCCACCACCGGCAGTGGCAGATAGGGCAGCAGGCGCTCGCCCACCACCACCGGCCCGGCACCGGGGCCGCCGCCACCATGCGGGGTGGAGAAGGTCTTGTGCAGATTCAGGTGGACCACATCAAAGCCCATGTCGCCGGGGCGCACCTTGCCAAGGATGGCGTTAAGATTGGCCCCGTCGTAATAGAGCAGGCCACCGGCCTGATGCACCACATCGGCGATCTGGCGGATCTTGCGCTCGAACACCCCGAGGGTGGAGGGGTTGGTGAGCATGATCCCGGCGGTGTGCGGCCCGACGGCGGCGCGCAGTTGCTCCAGATCCACATCGCCGTGGGCGTCGGTGGGGATCTCTTTGACCTTGTAGCCACACATGACCGCAGTGGCCGGGTTGGTGCCGTGGGCCGCATCGGGCACCAGTACCTCAGTGCGGGCCTCATCGCCACGGGCGTCGTGGTAGGCGCGGATCATCGCCATCCCGGCAAACTCTCCCTGCGCCCCGGCCATGGGGGTGAGCGAGCAACCGCGCATCCCGGTGACAGCCTTGAGGATCTCTTGCAAGTCATACAGACAGGCCAATACCCCCTGACCGTGGGTATCGCTCGGCGCCTGCGGGTGGCGGCCCAAAAAGCCCGGCAGCATCGCCAGCGCATTGGCCCCGCGCGGGTTGTACTTCATGGTGCAGGAGCCCAGCGGGTAGAACTGGGTGTCGATGGAGAAGTTCTTCTGTGACAGGCGGGTATAGTGGCGCACCGCCTGCATCTCCGACACCTCCGGCAAGGGCAGCGGACGCTTGCGCCGCAGGCTGTCCGGGATGTCGTCACAGGCGCCAGGGTCCACCGGCGGCGGGATCTGCGCCGCATTGCAACGACCGGGACTGGATTGTTCAAAAATCAACATGTTCGTTTTCCAATTTAACGAAAAAGATTTTAACGCCGAGTGCGCCGAGTACGCAGAGATAAAAAAATACTGCCCTTGGCTTCACGGGGCGGGCTCGAGGCAAGGATGTCAGCCCACCATTGGTGGTGCATTTCATTCGCCTCATCCTCTGCGTACTCGGCGGCCTCTGCGTTTCATTCCATTAAAACAGCGCCGCTTCTACCTGCATGTAGACGTGGGAGACGGCCTCGCCGAGGGTCTCACCGACACCCGGGTAGAGTGCCTCGTAGTCGGCCAGTTCGGTACGCGCCTGTTCGGCGATCTCATAGTCCATCTGACCGGCCTCGAAGCCTGCTTCTACCAGATCCCATAACGTCTGGAAGAAGTCGCGCATCTGCACTACGGCCTGCGCATCGGCGATGTGGCCGTGGCCGGGCAGTACCACTTCGGGTTCCAGGGCGATCATCTCGTCGAGAAAGGCGATCCAGCCGAGTACGTCGGAGTCGAAGGTGGCGGGTGGACGACCGGTGTAGATCACGTCGCTGGCCAGCAGTACCCCTTGTTCGGGCAGCCACAGCGCCAGATCGCCGGGGGAATGGGCACGCTCGCTGCGCAGGATCACGGCCTCCATCCCGGCAAAGTGGTGGCTACCGCTCTCAGTGACCGCATCGCGCGCCGGTACCGGCTCGATATCACCGATCGCTCCATCGGTCATACTGTTAAAGCGACTGATCCACTCATAGCCCTGCTCATGCATCAGCGCGATGGTGATATCGGAGGCGAGGATCTTTTCTGGCTGATCGGCGAGGAAGGCCTCGTTGCCCAGCCAATGGTCACCGTGCACGTGGGTGTTGATGATCCAGCGTACCGGCTGGTCGGTCACGCTGCGTACCATCTCACGCAGGGCCTCGCCAATGCGTGGTGAAGAGCCGGTATCAAACATCAGCACCCCGTCACCGGTGACGACAAAGGCGGTGTTGGAGTTCCAGCCCAGGTTCTGCGGATCGGGAAAGCCGCGCGCCGGGGAGACGATGGCGTAAACCCCATCGCTCAGCTGCTCCACCGCCATGCCGAAGGGATTATCGAAGTCTGCCGCTGGTGTGGCGGTCATCTCGGCGGGGCTATCCGTCGGGCTGCCTTGTTGCGCCGGTGGCGTGTCCTCACTGGAACAGGCGGCCACGAACAGGGCAAGGGATGCGATGGCTAGGGTACGTAGTTGTTGGAACATGGTGCCTCCTGGGGGGTGGTGTGTTAAGCCCGTTATTAGCGGGTCTTGTGGTTTAGATGGTGGATGGGGAGCTGCACAGCACGCTCGCCAACTGATCGGCGTAGTGCGCGATCTCCGGCTCGCTACGCAGTTCGGTGGCGCACACCAGTAAGGTATTACCCAGTGCGGGATAGTGGGCGCTTACATCATAGCCTGCCAGTATACCCTGTGCCGCCAATGCCTGCTGTACCTCGCCTACCGGTCGATCCAGGCGCAGCAGCAGCTCGTGGAAGAAGGGACGGGCAAAGACCTGCACCACCCCGTCGATGGCACAGAGCCGGTCGCGCAGCAGGCGCGTGTTGGCATGGCAGCTCTCGGCCACCCGGCGCAAGCCCTCTGGACCAAGCAGGGCCATGTGGATGGTGGCGGCGGTGGCCAGCAGCCCCTGGTTGGTGCAGATGTTCGAGGTCGCCTTGGAACGACGGATATGCTGTTCGCGCGCCTGCAGGGTGAGGCTGAAACCCGGCTTGCCATCCAGGTCGACGGTGCGCCCGACAATGCGCCCCGGCATCTGGCGCACGTGCTGTTGGCGACAGGCCATGAAGCCGATGTAGGGCCCGCCGGAGGCGAGTGGCGCGCCCAGTGGCTGCCCTTCGCCGCAGGCGATATCGGCCCCCTGTGCGCCCCATTCCCCCGGCGACGAGAGCAGCGCCAGCGCAATGGGATTGACCAGCCCGATGGCCAACGCACCATTGGCATGGGCCCAGTCGGTGAGGGCATCCACCTCCTCCAGCACGCCGAAGAAGTTGGGCTGGGGGATCACCAGCGCGGCAATGTCCTCCCCCGCCCAGCGGGCCAGGCTGGCCGGATCGGTATGGCCCTGCTCGCTCAACGGCAGCGCGACCAGCTCGATCCCCTGGTGACGCACGATGGTCTCAACCACCTGGCGGTAGCGCGGATGGACACTGGCGGGGAAGAGGATGCGCTTGCTCTTGGACTTACGATTGGCACGCACCGCCATCAGCACCGCCTCGGCCAGCGCCGAGGCCCCGTCGTAGAGGGAGGCGTTGGCCACCTCCAGGGCGCACAGCCCGGCGATCATGCTCTGAAACTCGTAGATCACCTGCAGGGTGCCCTGGCTGGCCTCGGCCTGGTAGGGGGTGTAGGCGGAGTAGAACTCACCGCGCGAGGCCAACTGCCAGACCGCCGCCGGGATGTGATGATCATAGGCCCCGGCACCGATAAAGCAGGTCGGTTCACCGTCCTGCGCGGCGCGTGTACGCATCAGCTTGCCGATGGCCTGCTCGTTCATCCCGGTGGGGATACCCTTCAGGCCATGACAACGCAGCTCGGGCGGGATCTCATCAAACAGATCGTCGATACTGCCCACGCCGATGGCGCTGAGCATCCTCTCGATATCATCCGGGGTATGTGGGATAAACGGCATGGACGGTTCTCAACTTGAAGGATAAACACAACTTACAGCAAAGTACGCCGCGAGCGTAAGGGACGGGATACGAGGGAGGCTCCCCATTCCAATCTTCCCGTGCGCAATGCGCACACTCTCCCTCGTCCCTTTTCCCTCAAGACTCTGCCGCCACGATCGCGGCATAGGCCTCGGCATCGAGCATCATCTCTACTGCGGCGATGTCGGCGGGCTGGATACGGAACAGCCAGCCGTCGCCGTAGGGGTTTTGGTTGACGATCTCGGGGCTGTCTTCCAGCGCCTCGTTGACCGCCACCACCTCGCCGGTGAGCGGGGCGTAAACATCGGAGGCGGCCTTGACCGACTCGACCACGGCGCACTCTTCCTCGGCGGCCAGCTCACGCCCCACCTCGGGCAGCTCGACGTAAACCATGTCTCCCAGCAGGTCCTGGGCGTGGTCGGTGATCCCGACGGTCACGGTGCCATCGTCTTCGCGGCGTACCCACTCATGGGATTTGTTGTACTTCAGCTCACTGGGGATGTTGCTCATTATTGTCTCCTGAATATGAAAATTTGCCACAGAGGGCATGGAGGGCACAGGGACAGCCACAACATGGCCCGGTACCCGCCGGTTCGCCCTACAACCCTCGCTGCCCTCTGCATGCGCTGTGACCCATAATTAAAATGTTGCCTTGCCGTGGCGCACGAAGGGCGGCTTGACGATCCGCGCGCGCAACGCCTTGCCACGGATCACCACTTGGCAGTGCTCGGCCTGGTTGCGCGGCACCCGCGCCAGCGCGATGGCCTGACCGAGGGTGGGGGAGAAGCTGCCACTGGTGGTCTGCCCCTCGCCCACGCCGTCGATGATCACCGCCTGCCCGGCGCGCAGCACGCCCTTCTCTTCCAGCACCAGGCCGATCAGCTGCTGAGTGGGGCCAGCGGCGCGTTCGTTATCCAGCACCTTGCGCCCGATAAAGCTTCGGTCGACCGGTTCCCAAGCGATGGTCCAAGCCAGCGCGGCCACCAGCGGCGAGGTATTCTCGTCCATCTCGTGGCCGTGCAGGTTCATCCCCGCCTCCAGGCGCAGGGTGTCCCGTGCGCCCAGTCCGCAGGGGACCACCCCGGCGTCGAGCAGCGCGTGCCACCAGTCCTCGGCCTCCTCGGCGTCGATCATCATCTCATAGCCGTCCTCGCCGGTGTAGCCGGTGCGGGCGATGAAGCTCCGGTCCAATGCCAGTGCGCTAAAGCGTGCCAGCTTGCCCACCGCTTCCTGGTCATCGCGCAACAGGCTATGCACCCTGGCCCGCGCCTCAGGCCCCTGCACCGCGATCATCGCCAGGTCATCGCGCAATACCACATCGACATCAAACGAACCTGCGTGGCGCAACAGCCAGCCCAGATCCCGTTCGCGGTTGCCAGCATTGATCACCAGCCGGTACCAGACGTGGTCCATATGATAGACGATCAGGTCATCGATCACCCCGCCCTGCTCATTGAGCAGGCAGCTATAAAGCGCCTTGCCGGGCTGACCATCCAGCTTGGCCACGTCGTTGGCGAGCATATAGCGCAGGTAGTCACGGGCCTTGGAACCATGCAGATCCACCACCCCCATATGGGAGACATCGAACATCCCGGCGGCGCGGCGCACCTGATGGTGCTCCTCCAGCTGGGAGCCGTAGTGGATCGGCATCTGCCAACCGGCAAAATCGACCATCTTGGCGCCATGGGCCAGGTGGGCATCATAAAGGGGGGTGCGGTTGTGCTGCTTCATCTATTCCTCGGCATGGTAGGAGCTGCGCACCATCGCGCCAGCCTTGACCCAGTCAAAGCCCATCTCTCGGGCGGCCTGGGCATAGTATTCGAATTGCTGCGGGGTGATGTAGGCACGCACCGGCAGGTGATAACGACTGGGGCGCAGGTATTGCCCCAGCGCCAAACGGCTGACCCCAACGGCGCGCAGCTCGCGCAATACCGCCAGTACCTCGGCCTCCTGTTCGCCCAGCCCGAGCATCAGCGCCGACTTGGCCTCGATCCCATCATGCTGGGCGGCCAGTTCCAACAGCGCCAGTGAGCGCGCGTAACGGGAGCCCTTGCGCGCCTCACGATAAAGACGCGGCACGGTCTCCACATTATGCCCCCACACCATGCGCCCGTTGCGACCCAGTGCTCCGCACAAGCGCTCCACTGCACCGGCCTGGTCCTGACGAAAATCGGGGGTGAGGACCTCCAGCCCCAGTTCGGGCAGGGCCTCGCGCAGTCCGGCCAGGGTGGCGGCGTAGTGCCCGCTGCCCCCATCGGCCAACTCGTCGCGGTTGACCGAAGTCAACACCACATAACCAAGCCCCATCTGGCGCACCGCCGCCACCACCCGCGCCGGTTCATCCCGATCCAGCGGGCCGGGCTGACCGGTCTTCACCGCACAGAAGGCACAGGCGCGGGTACAGGTATCGCCCAATAGCATGATGGTGGCGGTGCCACGGCCCCAGCACTCGCCCCGGTTGGGACAGCGCGCCTGTTCGCATACTGTGGTCAGACGGTGCCCCTGTAGCAACCGGGCGGTCTCGCCGTAGTCGCCAACGGCAAGCGACTGGCGCACCCACGGTGGCATACGCCCGCTATTGGCTTCGGCGGAATGGTCGAAAACAGGGATGCTGGCGATGGCTGAAGTCATGAACTGGGCACGGTGGTTTGCGGGCTATTGCTGCAACAAAAAAGGGACGGCAGGAACGCGCGCGACTGCGCGGGTCCTGCCGCCCCTCTGTCATGGCGCCTGAGAGCTTTGCCCCTTCGGCGGGTCGACACGCGACCTCTCTCCAGAGTCGACCGCCTGCCGGGTCCGGTTGCCTGAGCGATTCCGGGCGGGTTGCGCCTTCGGCGGTGGACCAACGGATGGTTGGGGGCCACACTCTCCCACGGCAGGTACGGGTCGAGGGGGCACTATACCGACTGAAGGGCGGCTTGCCAAGCGCGGCTAACCACGCAGTTGTTCCAGGGTGATCCCCGCTTCCACCGCGTCCCCCTGCAACAGATCCAGACCCTGTGCACGCAGGGCGTCGCGTCGCGCCGGGCTGGCCACCTCGGTGGCAATGCTTTGCTTGCCCGCCACACGGATCAGGGTGTGCAATGCGCCAGGCAGGGTATCGTCCACCCCCTCGGCGGAGAGTGACGACGCCAGTGCCACATGTGCCACTGGCAGCAACTGGAGGCTGGCACAACCCAGGCCATCGGCATCCACCCCGCTGATAAAGCAGCGGCAGCCGGTTTTACCCAGCCGCCGGAACAACTCCAACCCCAGGTAATAGTGTTGATTGAGCAGCGCGGCGGGGATCCCGAGGCAGAGCTTGTTGCTAGCCAGCCCCTCCTGTGTCAGACGGGCCAGCAGGTCGTCGACAAAGGGGGGATGGCGTAGCGAGTCCTCCGAGAGGCCGACGAACAGGCTGGCGATCTTGCTCAGTCGCGCGGCCCCCTTGCGCAGCAGCGGCAACACCTCGTCCACCACATGGCGGTCGATCTCCACCGAGCTGCCGTTGTGTTCGGCGCGGCTGAGCAGTTCACTCTGGGGGATCAGCCGACCGTCGTGATCGTGGGCCTTGAGCACAATGGCGTAATGCTGCATCGCCCGCTCACCTGCTTGCTGTGCCACCAGCGGCTGGCAGTGCAGCTGAATAAAGCCCTCGGCAAAGAGATCGTCAAAGCTCTTGTTGCTATCGAGCAGCCCATGCTGTGCGCTGTTACTGTCCGCACCCTGGTGAACCTGGATGTTGTTACGGCCCTGCTGCTTCGCACTGCGCATCGCCGTGCTGGCGTACTCCAGTACCTGCCCGGCCTGTTCGCTGATGGCGTTGACCTCGCTGACACCGATGCTGGCAGCAAGGCTGAGCGCCTCGCCACGGCATTGGAAGACCCCTTGGCGCAAGGCGGCGCGCACCTTATTGAGCTGCATCAAGGCCTGACTGCGACGACAGTCACGCAGCAGGATGGCAAAGGTGTTGCCCTCCAGCCGCCCCACCAACGCCGCCGGTTGCAGGGCATCGCCGATCGCGCTCGCCACCTGGCGTAGCAGCGCATCCCCCTCGTCGCGACCGCAGCGTTCATTGATCTGGGCAAAGTGGTCCAGGTCGAGGCAGGCGAGGATATGGCTCTGCCTGCCGCTGCGGGCCTGCTCACAAGCCTTCACCAAGGCCTTGTGGAAACCCGCGCGGTTGAGCAGGCCGGTCAGCGGATCATGGCTCAGACGTTCAAACATGTGATGGTACTCGGCCAGCAGTAGCTGACAATTGGCACGCACACTCAGTGACAGTGCCAGCTCACTGAGCGGGCTAAGGCTATGCTGGTAGAGACGTCGGGCCAACTGCCCCGGATGCAGATCCAGTACCTTCTCTCCGCTCCCGTCAGCGAAGACGTAGCGCCCGAGCTCTTCATCACGCCATACCAACTGGATCGGTCTGACCGCAGCGTCTTCGATCAGCAACAGGTACTCCCGATCCGGCAGGCGCCGCAGATCGGCCAAGAGCTGTTCCCAGCGCTCCTCGTTCACCTCGGCGGGACGCTGGGCATCCACCGCCTGCTGGCTGGCGCGCAGGCCGATCGCGGTGACCCGACGCATGGGCAGACGCGTGTTGGCGCTGCCATCCAGCTGTGAGCGCACCTGGGCCATCACATCGTGGTTATAGCGCTCGTCGCTGGAGATGATCCTCAGCATGCGCTCGCTCCACTCCAGCAGCCGGGCATCATCCATCTGGGTGGACGGGGCGTGCGCAGACGACCCCGTCAGGCGGGCGGCAAACTGATCGATAACCTGCAGGTAGGTGAGGTAGATCCCGCTCTTGGCACCGCTTTTGACCCAGGTGCGCAATAGGAGATTCTTCCAACCGGAATCGAGCAGTTCCAACACCAGCTCCGGCACCTCGCGATGGCCTAGGCGGTGGTTGAGATCATCGAGTACGGCCTTGCGCGCACTACTCAACTGCTGCGCGTGCTCGCACTCCTGCAGCAATTTCCCCAGTTTTTCACCGTAGTGCTGCTCATGCTGCTTGAGCAAGGGGGCCAACTGTTCGAGGGCGTGGGCCAGGCAGTCGGCGCGCTGCGTGACCTGTTCGGCCAGTTCAGCCAGGATACGGTCGATGCGCTCCAGCTCGTCACGCTCTTCACCCAAAGAAAGCGGTTCCAGGCGGTCCAGTAACTGCCAGAGCGGGTGGTTGTTCTCTTCCACCACGCTGCCATCGAGCAACGCCGCCTGCAAGGCGACAGGCTCCAAGGTGGCGTACCACTGCCGTGCCCGTGCCGTGAGCCAGGGCTGCTGGCGGATCTGGGCAAAGAGTTGCTGGATGTATTCGCGTAGTGCCTGTTCGTTATCATCCGCCGGGGAGCCCGCTTGCTCACCCGCACCTTGGGCATCAACGCCAGACCCATCCCCCAT
The DNA here is from genome assembly GCA_007125455.1 of Ectothiorhodospiraceae bacterium. Taxonomy (GTDB): domain Bacteria; phylum Pseudomonadota; class Gammaproteobacteria; order Thiohalomonadales; family Thiohalomonadaceae; genus SLDE01. The sequence continues at coordinate 6,973 of SLDE01000049.1, read as the reverse complement.
GTGCCGAAGCCGCTGCACACCGCGACAGGCGGAGCCGATACGGTGCTTATCTCCTGCGCCTATGCCGGGTAGCGAGCGGCGGGTATAGCGCATCTCCCGTGCCGGTTTGTGTGCTGGGGGCGGCGGCCCTTCTTCGGTATCGGCATGCCGGGATGGTGTCGGCTCGTGGGCGGCGGCAGGCTCGGTCCTTGGCGGTGTATCCTCGTCCGGGATACCAGGGCGGGGGCGCTTTGCCTTGTTCACCACCTCCATCTTTTTGGCCAGGCTCGGCAGGACACCATGGGCGATCAGGCTCTCGTTGAGCTCTTCGTATAGCTTTTGCAGGCGATCGACCATCGCCAGCCCCATGGCATCAAAGATAATGCGCCGCGCTTCCTCATCCAGGGTCAGTCGCTGCATCTGCCCGTGAAACAGGGAGGCAATGATAAACGGCCCGACCGGGTTGTTTTCCATGGTGATCGGGTTGAGCGAAATGGCCAGCAGGCGGACCTCCAGTGCCTCCAGGTGTTCTTCCAGACGCTCCTCCACCCGGCTGGCCAGGGCACGTATTGCCAGCCATTTGTCCAGCTCGTCGCTTTCCAGCAGGGCCAGGCCGGTGGTCCCTGGCTGCGGCTCCGGGGCGTGGGGGTTTGTGTAATCCGGCTGGGTCATGACCGCGAAGGCCCGTTCCAGTTGCCTGAGCATGTCCTTGCTGATCACCCCCTCGGCGTCGCGCAGGGCATTGGTAATGGCAAACAGATTAGAACGCGCCCCGCCCACCGAGCTGAGCGAGGCGGTCTGGTAGAGCTCCTCGTGGGCCAGGTGGTAGAAATCCTTGAGCAATAGCCGCACGTGGGTGAGTGTCTTCTCGCGGCACATCTGCACCATGGCCTCGGCACTAAACTGGCCATCGTATTGCGCGCCGACCTGCTCCCGTTCACCACGCTGCAAAGCGGCCTGCTTTGCCGCCAGACGGGAGAGCGCCACCACCGCCTCGGTCTGCTCCTCAAGAAAGGTCACCCCGAGGGACTGGGATTCAATCCGGGCAGCACGGGCCTCGATACGGATCGCCTCGGCCTGCGGGTTGGTGGGGTGTGCGAAGTGGATCTGGATTTGGTTGCCACGCGCTACCGCCGGGAGGCTGCCGTCCCCGGTCTGGCACAGCAGATACATCCCGCCGGAGCAGTAGTCACGGATCGCGCACTGCTGGGCCGTACCGTCGGGAAAGGTGACGGTAGCATCCAGCGTGACCGGAAAGCGTGGTGAGGAACGTTTATTCACAGGCAACCTCCATGCAAGCCATTCAGACCTTAAAGCGCGAGAGCATTTGCTGCAATTCCCCCGACAACCCGGCCAGTTCACCACTTGCGGCGGCGGTCTGGGTTGAGCCGGTGGCATTGTGTTCGCTGATCTCGGCGATGTTGGAAATATTACGATTAACCTCTTCGGCCACCGCGCTCTGTTCCTCGGCGGCGCTGGCGATCTGGCTGTTCATGTCGGCGATGGTATTCACCGCCTCGGTGATGCGGCGCAGCGCCTCGCCGGCTTCGGCGGCCGCCTCGACGCCCCGCGATGCCTGCCCGCCACTGGTTGTCATGGCCTGTACGGCGCGCCCGGCATCGCCCTGTAGCCCCTCGATCATTTGCTGGATCTCCAGGGTGGCGTTCTGGGTACGGCTGGCGAGGGTGCGCACCTCATCGGCCACCACCGCAAAGCCCCGTCCCTGCTCACCGGCGCGGGCCGCTTCGATGGCCGCGTTGAGCGCCAACAGGTTGGTTTGCTCGGCGATCCCCTGGATCACATCGATCACACTGCCGATCTTGTCGCTGTTCTTTTCAAGGCTGTGGATGATCTCACCGGCCCCGCGCACCTCTTCAGCGAGGCGGTTGATGCTCTCCACGGTCTTACCCACCACCTGCTGGCCGGTACTCGCCTCACTGGCCGCCGCCTGGGTGGAGTCGGCGGCAGAGCTGGCGCTATTGGCGACCTCCTGTACGGTGGCGGTCATCTCGTTGATGGCGGTGGCCACCTGATCGGTCTCGTGCTGCTGGCGTCGGATCCCCTTGTCGGTCTCCTGGGTGATCGCCGAGAGCTCTTCTGCCGCCGAGGCAACCTGGCTGGTCGAACTCATCGCCTGTGCCACCAGGTTGCGGAAGCTGCGACTCATCGCATTAAAGCTTTTGGCGATGTGCTGCATCTCGTCCTGGGCGGCGATATCGAAATGGACGGTCAGATCGCCATCGGCCATGCGCTGGGTACCTTCAGCAATGGTGTCGATGGAGACCATTACCGCACGATAGAAGGCGGCAAACAGGTAGAGCACCAGCAGCAGGACGATCACCACCACCGCCACCTCGAACCACAGCAGCCGCTGAGTGGTCTGCACACGCTCCACAAACAGCCCATCCAGACGCGGCAGGACCTCGTCGTAAAGGGCAAACACCCCGTCGATGGCCCGTGTGCTGCTGGTAAAGATCGCGTCGCTGGTCACGGTGATGGTGTTGGCCTCCAGCAGCTGATCGGCGATCAACTCGGCAAAACCGGATACCGCGACCGTCGCCTCACGATGCGCCGCGCCCAGGGCGCTGCCCATATCAGGGTTCTCCCTGGCGATAACCTCCATATGGTGTTTGAGATTGCTCTCGACGCTACGGATCCGATCCAGGCGGATGGTCAGCTGGATGCGGCCATCGGTGTCCAGGGAGCCGCGGGCCGCCGCACCCGAGCCGAGCGCACGGGACTGCCCCATCGCCTCAGTGAGCATCGGCATCTGCACCACCAGCAGGTCCATCATGTAGTAGCTGTCCAACACCGGGTCGAGGATCAGGCCGGAGGTGTCGGCCACATAACCGATCAGGTCGATGGCCTGCTGCACCACCTGCCCATGGCGCTGAAAGCTTTGCGCCGGGCTGAGTTGCCACACCTGGCGTTTCAGCGTATCCCACTCACGCTGCAGGGCTGCCAGCCTGTCACCGGTTTGCAGGCGCTGACCAAGGCGGCGATCCACCTCGGCCAGTTGGCTGAAAAAGCCATCGATCTCAGCCTGTTTGCTCTCCATCTGGCGGCGGAAGCCGTCGTTGCCATTAAGGAAAGCCCCGCTCATGCCCCGGTGCTGCGGGATATGCTCAATCAGCGGACGCACGCCCTGAATATAGGCCAGCCCATCCCGCTCGCTGTTGAGGCTGACGATGGTTTTGTTGCTCTCGGTCACCAGCAACCAGCCCATGGTGAGCATGGGGATCAGCATAATCATCCCCACCAGCAGAAACTTCTGCGGATAGCGCAAGTGGTTGAGCAGGGAAACGGCCGGGGCCAACAAAAACTGCATGATATTTTCCTCGATAGAGGCCCGTTAGAGGGGGCCGGTATTGTTTTTATGTTATCCCACCGGCGCCCGTCAACGGGCCAGTGGGAGGGATGGTTCTTCAACAGCCTGTTAAAGTCCTGTCGCCGAACTCTCGGCAATGTCGGGCACACCGCGACAGAGTGCGGGCAGATCCCCCTCCAGGCCCATCGCACGGCGGATCATCGCGTGCTTGAGCGGGCCACTGCGATCGGCCAGGGTCAGGCCCAGGTTGCGCAGCGGTCGCAGCAGTGGGTTGTCGTTGCTGAACAGCCGCTTGAAGCCGTCCATCGCCGCCATTACCGCTATATTGTCCCCCTTGCGCCAGCGCTCGTAGCGCCGCAGCAGGGCCAGCTCGCCGATATCCTCTCCGGCACGGCTGGCCTGCAACACCAGCTGGGCCAGCGCGGCGATGTCGCTGACCCCCAGGTTGAGCCCCTGCCCGGCCAGTGGGTGGATGGCGTGGGCGGCATTGCCCACCAGCACCACGCGGGGATCGGCGTAGCGCTTGGCGTGACGCAGGATCAATGGGTAGACCCCGCGCGGGCCGGTGGCGACCATGCGACCCAGCGGATCGCCAATGGCCTGTTGCAGCTCCCGCAGAAACAGCTCTTCCGGCATCTCGGCCAGCGCTACCGCCTGTGCCGGATCGGTGGACCAGACGATGGAGCTAAGCCCCTCGGGCAGGGGCAAAAAGGCCAGCGGCCCGGTGGGCATAAAGCGCTGCCAGCAGGTGTCCTGGTGGTGGTGTTCGGTGCGGATGGTGGCAACCACGGCGCTTTGCTCATAGGGCCAGCCGATGGTGTCGATCCCCACCTGCTCACGTACCCAGGAGTTGGCCCCATCGGCCCCCACCACCAGCCTGCCACGGAGGGTTTGGCCGTCGTCGAGGGTGAGGCTGGCGTGGCGGTCATCCCGCTGCATTGAGGCAACCTTGGCAGGGCAGTGCAGGGTGATGTTGTCGAATTCGGCCATACGTTCCAGCAGGGCGGCGAGGATCACCCGGTTTTCGATGATCAGCCCCAGATCCGGCTCGGCGATATTGGCGGCGTCAAAGGCGATCTTGCCGCTGCCGGTGGCATCCCAAACCTGCATCCGCTGATAGGGGCTGACGCGCCGGCGTACCATCCCATCCCAGGCACCGATCCCCTCAAAGGCCCGCTGGGTGGCGCGGGTGATGGCACTGACACGAATATCATACTCGCTCTCGTCCCACGTCATTGGCGCCACCGAGGGCTCAACCACCGCGATCCGTAGCGGACTGTTGCCCAGCGCACAGGCCAGACTGGCCCCCACCATGCCACCACCCACTATCACCACATCGTATTCCATCGCCCGCTCCGTTCTCATGGTTGGCCCAGCACTTTACGCCCCGCGCGCCAGGCGGCTTTGTCGCCCGTTTAGCCCCATCATCTGACGGGTCAGCACCCGCCGCAGTGGCGGCAACAGGTCCATCCCCACCATCCCCAGATTGCGCGCCACCACCAGGGGCAGCAGATTACTGGCAAAGCCCCGTGCCAGGCTGTCGGTCATTGCCATCACCCGCAGGTAGTCGGGGCGACGCCAGTGCTTATATTCGGCCAATACTGCGCTCGAGCCGATATCCTCTCCCCGCCCGGCGGCCTGTTCGATCACTTCGCTCAAGGCCGCCACATCGCGCAGGCCAAGGTTGAGCCCCTGTCCCGCCACCGGGTGAATGGTATGGGCGGCGTTTCCGACAAAGACCACCCGCTGCTGAACATGATCATGCAGATAGCGCAGCCGCAATGGATAGGCGCTGCGTGGGCCGGTGCTGAGGATACGCCCGATACGACGGCCCAGGCGCTGCTGCAGAGCGGCGAGGAAGTCCGCATCATCCAGCGCCAGGGTATGTTCCAGTTGCGCATCGCGCACGGTCCACACCAGCGACCAGCGACAGTCTCCGGCCTCACTGCCCGCCATCCAGCCCGGTGCCCGGTTGGGCAGCAGCGCCAGTGGGCCGCTGTCGGTAAAGCGCTCATGGGCCATGTTGTCGTGTTCACGCTCGCCCACCACGTTGGCGATAATGGCGCTCTGGCCGTAGCCACGGGAGAGGTAGCGCCCGCCCAGTAAGCTGGCCACGGTGGAGTTGCCACCGTCGGCGGCCACCAGCAGACGGGCGGACAGTTCGCAGAGCTCATCGTTGCATTGCACGGTGACATGGACACCCTCACTGTGCTGCTCCAGCGACTGCAACTGGGCCGGACAGTAGAGGGCGATCCCGGCCTGTTCCTGCAGGGCCGGCTGCAACACCCGCCCCAACACCGCCGCCTCGACCACATAACCCAATGCATCGACCTGCTCTTCGGTCGCATCGATACGCACCCGTCCAAAATGGCCGCGATCGGAGACCTGGATGCGGCGGATTGGGGTGACCGTCTCGGCGGCCATCGCCTGCCACAGTCCCATCCCATCCAGGATCCGCTGGGAGCCGTGGGAGAGCGCAATGGCACGGGCATCGTAGCTGGGCTGCTGGCTGGCATCACTGGCCACCGCCTCCACCACGGCGATACGCAGGCCGCTATGACGCAGTGCCAGCGCCAGGCTGGCCCCCGCCATGCCACCACCGATGATCAACAGGTCGTACTGCTGTTTCATGTCCGTTTCCTCGCCGCGCGCTTGGCTGTCTGCCCATCTACCCGATCACCGCCCATAAGTGCCTCAATCGCCTCCGGCTCTTTGGGCACCCCGTCGCTAAGCACCTCGCAACCGTCCTTGGTCACCAGCACATCATCCTCGATGCGAATGCCGATGTCCCACCACTTTTTGGCGATCCCCTTGCTACCGGCCGGCACATAGAGCCCGGGCTCGATGGTCATCACCATCCCCGGCTCCAGCACCCGCCACTGCTCACCGACCTTATAGTCACCCACATCGTGTACGTCCATCCCCAGCCAGTGGCCGGTGCGATGCATGTAGAAGCGCCGATAGGCCTCGTCCTTGATCAGGGAGGCCACCTTGCCCTTGAGCAGTCCCAACCGTTGCAGGCCCTCGGTGAGCACCTTCACCGCCGCCTCGTGGGGCTGGTTCCAGTGATTGCCGGGCTTGACCTGGGCAATCGCCGCATACTGGGCATCCAGCACCAACTGATAGAGCTCGCGCTGGGCGGGGCTGAAGCGGCCATTGATGGGGAAGGTACGGGTGATATCCGCCGCGTAGTAGTCGTACTCACAACCGGCATCGATCAACAGCAACTGGCCGTCCTGCAGGGGGGTGTCATTCTCGGTGTAGTGCAGGATACAGCCGTTCGCCCCGCCGCCGACGATGGAGGGATAGGCGGGGCTGCGCGCCCCCTCGCGCATGAACTCGTGCAGCAGTTCGGCCTCGATCTGGTACTCCAGCATACCGGGGCGACAGGCCTGCATCGCCCGGCAGTGGGCGGCGGCGCTGATCTTTGCGGCACGACGCATCGCCCGGATCTCCGCCGCGCTTTTATACAGGCGCATGTCGTGCAGGGCGTGGTCCAGCGCGATGAACTCGCCGGGGGCGTGTACCCCGGCGCGGGACTTCTTGCGCAGCAGGTTCAGCCATTCCATCACCCGCCGGTCAAAGTCGCTGTTGCAGCCCATCGCGTAGTAGACCCGCTCGCGGTTTTCCATCAGCCCCGGCAGGATCTCGTCGATATCGCTGATG
>SLDE01000247.1 GCA_007125455.1 Ectothiorhodospiraceae bacterium | reverse complement strand
GTGCAATTAAACGAAATCTCAGTTCTATATTACCTCCATGAACCGGATATCCCATCCGGATTGTCTGCTTCTATGGAGGACTCCCTATGTCGAAAAAATGCCCACGTTGTCACTCGGTTACGACTGAGCAGCAACACCATGCCCAAAAGATTGGTTGTGCTATTGGTTCCACTGCCGGTGCCATCAGCGGTGCGCTAAACGCCGCTGGTGGTGCCCGTGTGGGTGCCACTATTGGATTGGTCGTCGGGCCTCCTGGGGGGATCCCCGGTGCTGTACTGGGGGCTATGTTGGTGGGCTGGCCGGTTGTGTTGCTGGCTCTCACCTTGGCGAGGCCATCGATAACGACATTCTAACCAGTTATGTCTGCCACGACTGTGGCCACACCTTCTCGTAGTTCCCTTCATTCTGTCGGCCATTCTGGCTGATTTTTCATAACTCAATTGTAAACAGCTGGCTGTTGTCCTTGCGGATGGCATTGGCCTGCTATCGCTTTTTTAAGGAGATTAACATGGCTCATTTGGTTGAAAACATGGCATACGTTGGCCGTACCCCTTGGCATGGTCTTGGGGTGAAGTGGTAGGTAAAAAGCGGAGGGAAGGATTGTTAAGGCTGGCTTTTTGCCTCCCGATCCCTCTAGCTGGAGCGTCGTTGGATGCTGCAGTGGGGGGCTTGTTGATTTTTTGATCTGAATCGTCTACTTTTTGTACAAGTTGGTGTGAGTTTTTAGGTGAGGGGGTTGCGATGGATACCAGTGGGGTCACTTCATCCGCCTTTGGGCAGCTACAGCAGCAAGAGGCGCAACGTCAGGCGCAGCAGGCCGAGCAGCGTGCCAGTGCCTTGCAGGCCGAGGCGGCTTCGGCGCGGGCGGAATCTCGCGATGCGGCGGAGCGCGCCCGTAACCTGGAGGTGGCGTCGGATCAGTCGCGCAGTGAGGCCGATACCGTGCGCCGTACTGTCGGTACGGCGGAGGGCTTAGCGCCTGTCGCTGAGGGGATTGCTGAGATCCGCGAGCAGATCGCCGCCTTGCCGGAGGGGATGGAGGAGGCACCGGCCCCGTCCCCGGTGATCAACAGCCAGGGGGAGTTGATCGGAACGGTGGTGGATGTGGTGGTTTAGCCTCTGTTTCGTCCTGCCGAGTTACATCCCCAGTTCGGAGAAGAAGTCGTGGCCTTTGTCGTCGGTGATGATGAAGGCGGGGAAGTCTTCCACTTCAATGCGGTGTACCGCTTCCATACCCAGTTCTGGGTAGTCGATAACCTCTACCTTTTTGATGCTTTGTTCGGCCAGGATCGCGGCGGCACCGCCGATGGAGCCGAGATAGAATCCGCCGTGTGCCTTGCAGGCTTCGCTGACTTGGCGGCTGCGGTTGCCCTTGGCCAGCATTACCAGTGATCCGCCGTGTTGTTGGAACAGTGCCACGTAGCTGTCCATGCGTCCGGCGGTGGTGGGGCCGAAGGAGCCGGAGGCGTGGCCTTCGGGGGTTTTGGCCGGTCCGGCATAGTAGACGATGTGTTCCTTGAGGTAATCCGGTAGCCCTTCCCCCTGATCGAGACGCTCTTTGAGCTTGGCGTGGGCGCTGTCGCGGGCGACGATGATTGGGCCGCTGAGCAGTAGGCGGGTGCGGATCGGATGGCGTGATAGTTCGGCGCGGATCTCGGCCATCGGGCGGTTGAGATCAATGCGTACCTGCTGGTCTGATAATTGCTCCGCATCGGCCTCGGGGAGGAAGCGGGCCGGGTCGTGTTCCAGTTGTTCCAACCAGATCCCGTCCTGGTCGATACGTCCGAGGATGTTGCGATCGGCCGAGCAGGAGACCCCAATCCCCACGGGGCAGGAGGCACCGTGGCGTGGCAGACGGATGATGCGCACGTCGTGGGCGAAGTATTTGCCGCCGAATTGGGCACCGATCCCCAGTTGGCGGGTCAGTTGCAGTACCTGCTGTTCCAGTTCGTGATCACGAAAGGCCTGGCCGTATTCATTACCGGCCTCGGGCAGGGTGTCGAGGTAGCGCGCCGAGGCCAGCTTGACCATTTTCAGGTTTATCTCTGCCGAGGTGCCGCCGATCACGATCGCCAGATGGTAGGGTGGGCAGGCGGAGGTGCCGATCAGCGGCAGCTTTTCGCGCAGGAAGGCCATCAGGCTGGTGGGGTTGAGCAGGGCCTTGGTCTGCTGGAAGAGGAAGGTCTTGTTCGCCGAGCCACCGCCCTTGGTGATAAAGAGGAATTTGTAGGTCGCGCCATCCACTGCCTCGATCTCGATCTGCGCGGGTAGATTGGTGCCGGTATTGACCTCTTGGAACATGCTCAAGGGGGCCAGTTGGGAGTAGCGTAGGTTGTCCTGATGATAGCTTTGGTAGATCCCCTCTGAGAGGGCCTTGGCATCGCCGCCTCCGGTCCATACCTGTTGGCCTTTTTTGGCCATGACGATGGCGGTGCCGGTGTCTTGGCAGCCGGGCAGGGCCATACCGGCGGCGATGTTGGCATTTTTGAGCAGTTGCAGGGCGACGAAGCGGTCGTTTTCACTGGCCTCGGGGTCGTCGAGGATGGCGCGCAGTTGTGCCAGATGGCTGCTGCGGTAGAGGTGGGAGACCTCGCGGATCGCGCTGCGTGCCAGTAGGGTTAGTGCCTGGGGGGCAAGCTTGAGGATGGGTTGCCCCTCAAACGCCCCCAGGCTGACATGTTCGCTGCTGAGTCGGCGATACGGGGTATCGTCCTTGCCGAGTGGCAGTGGCTCGATGTAGTGAAAATCTGTCATCCCGATCTCTTGGTGCCTCGGCGGTAATGGGCTGTTTATTGCGCGTTGAACTGCTGCCCGGTGATGCCCTTGCTGTCCGGCCCCAGCAGGTAGAGATAGGCGGGCATGATGCTGTCGGGGGTCGGTAGGGTGGTGGGATCTTCGCCGGGGAAGGCGCGGTTGCGCATGCCGGTGCGCACTGCGCCGGGGTTGATGCTGTTGACGCGGATGTTGGTGTTGGCTTCCAGTTCGTCGGCCCAGATCTGCATCATGTTTTCGTTGGCGGCCTTGGAGATCCCGTAGGCCCCCCAGTAGGCGCGCCCCTTGCGGCCCACGCTGGAGCTGGTGAACAGCACCGAGGCGTCGTCGGATTTGCGTAGCAGATCCAGGCAGGCGCGGGTCATCAGCCAGGGGGCGTTGAGGTTGATCTGCATGATCTTGTTCCAGCCTTCGATGCCGTATTGGGCCAGCGGGGTCAGGGTACCGAGCATGGCGGCGTTGTGCAGCAGGCCGTCGAGGCGGCCGAACTCACGCTCGATGGTGTCGGCCAGCTCCTGGTAGTGTTTGGGGCTGGCACCTTCCAGGTCCATCGGGTAGATGGCGGGCTGTGGATGGCCGGCCGCTTCGATGGCGTCGTAGACCGCTTCGAGCTTTTTGGTGACACGGCCCAGCAGGATCACGGTGGCACCATGGGCGGCAAAGCTCATCGCTGCGGCAGAGCCGATCCCGCCACCGGCACCGGTGATCAGGATGACGCGGTCTTTTAGCAGGTCGGCAGGGGCCTGGTAGCTCTGGATGGAGTCGGACATGGACGCTTATTTCCTCGCTTGAATGATCTGATGGGCGCATTGTACCCCACTGCGTACCGCGCCTTCGAGTGTGGCGGGATAATCCCCGGCGGTATAGTCTCCAGCCAGCCAGAGGCCGTGCAGCGGGGTCTGTTGCTCTGGGCGCAGGGATTGAATGCCGACCCGACAATCGAAGGTAGCACGTTTTTCGCGGATCACCTGACAGTGTTGCGGGGCAGGCCAGTGGGGGAAGTGTTGTTGGATCTCTCGGTGCAGGGTGTCGCACAGGCTGTTGTTGTCCATGCTGCCGTACCCCTCGGCGGTGCTGATGGTCACGGCGATCAGCCCGGCCTGGCCGGTGATGCGCCGGTCGGTGAGCCACTGGGCGATACCGCCGTGCAGCCCGAGCATCGGCTGGGGCAGGCGGCATTCGGGGGGGTAGTGCAGGTAGGCGGTGAGGATGGCGCGGCTGCCGAGTTGGCGGATCTGTTCGGCCAGCCCCTGCAGGGTGGGCAGCGGTGCGAGCAGGCGACTGGCCGCCTCCGGGGCGGTGGCCAGGATGGCCTGTGTGTAGGGGCGGTGTTTTCCCTGAACGGTGAGGGCGCATAGTTTGCCGTCTTCGCTGTGCAGGGCCTCGACGCGTTGGCGCAGGCGCAGGGTATTGGCGGCCTGGCGATTTAGCTGCGCGCTGAGTGATTCGGCGAACAGCTCACCCAGCGCCACGCGGGGCAGTAGCAGCTCTGCGTCGCGATAGCGATGGCCAAAGCTGTCGCGCAGGACATTCAGAAAGACCTGGGCCGAGGCCTCGGCAATGGGGGTGTTGAGGGTGGCGATGCAAAGGGGCTCCCACAGCAGGCGGGTGGTCCGTTCCCCCTGGCGATGCTGGCGTAGCAACGCGGCCACGCTGATGTCTTCGGGAAGGCGGTAAGCGCTGGTCTGCAGGCGCAGCCCCATACGCAGCGCCGCCAGCCGTTCTCCCCAGGGTAGGCCTTGGGCGCTGAGCAGGGCCGCGGCGAGATGGAGCGGGGCGGGGAGTCGGGGGGCGTTGAGCAGCAATCGCTCCTGTTGGCCCCAGACCGCCAGGCGTAGCGGTTGGCGCAGCAGCAGGGCACCCTCGTCCTGGCCGCTTTGTTGCAGCAGGCGCAGGGTCTCGCTATAGGCGCCGATCAGCAGGTGTTGGCCGTTGTCCAATTGGTGGCCGTGTTGGCTGACGGTACGGGCACGGCCGCCGGGGTGTGGGGCCGATTCGTATACCACGCAGGGGATGGCGTGCTGTTGCAGGGTGAAGGCGGCGGCAAGGCCGGTCCAGCCGGCACCGATGATCGCGACGGGGGCGGATGGGGCACTCATTGATGTCGTGCCCGCCACCACTCTTGCCAGGCGCAGTGCAGGGCCAGGCGGATCTTGTGGCGGCGAGGGAGGCTGACGCGCCGCTGGAGTACCGGATAGCCTTGCTCTTGGATCGCCTCCAGTACCCGGTGGTAGATGCGCGCCATGATCACCCCGCTGAGCTGGTGATAGCGATCCTCTTCGGGCAGGCGGGCGAAGGCCTGTTGGTAATAGCCTTCGGCGCGTTCGGCCTGCAGGGCAAATAGCCCGGTCATGCCCTCGTGCCACTGCCCCTGCTGTAGTTGTTCGAAGCTGACATTGAAGTGGGCCATTTCGTCGGCGGGCAGGTAGCAACGGCCCATCTGCGCATCCTCGCGCACGTCGCGCAGGATGTTGGTGAGCTGAAAGGCCATGCCGAGATCGTGGGCGTATTTAAGGGTTTGGCGGTTTTGATAGCCAAAGATCTCCGCCGCCATCAGGCCCACCACCGAGGCGGCGCGGTAGCAGTAGAGGCTGAGGCGGGAGAAGTTCTCATAGCCTTGGTGGTGCAGATCCATCTCCATGCCGTCGATGATCTCCAGAAAGTGCTCCTGGGCCAGGTCGAAGGCGTGGATCACCGGCAGTAGGGCCTGGCCAACCGGGTGTTCCGGCTCGCCGCGATAAAGCTTGCTGATTTCCTCGCGCCATTGTTCCAGTTGCCGCTGTGCCTGCAGCGGATCGTCGCATTCGTCCACCACGTCGTCCACCTCTCGGCAGAAGGCGTACAGCGCGGTGATCGCCCGTCGCCGGGGGGCTGGGAGGAAGAAGAAGCTGTAGTAAAAGCTGGAGCCGCTTTGGCGGGTCTTTTGTTGGCAGTAGGCTTCAGGAGTCATCGTCGCGACGGGTGATTTATGCGTAGGCTGATAAAGGTAACACAGCCAATGGATAATTTCCCTGGGCACATCTATGGTATCGACGAAGAATCGGTCAGGGTCATCTATACTGCAACAGATGATGTCGTGATGAATCCCGAGGTATGAGCGATGACACCTCTCCAGCAGTTGCCCCGTTTGGCGGGCTTGAACCATGTTGCCTTTGCTACCAGTGATCTTGAGTCTACCATCGCTTACTGGCGTGATCTGATCGGTCTGCGTCTGATACTTGGTTATGAGGATATGGATATCCGCCAGTATTTTTTTGCCATCTCTCCCGCGATGCTGATCAGTTTCTTTAACTGGCCACAGGTGGAAAAGCCTGCATATAAACGTCATGGCGAGCCGGTGAGCGGTCCCTTTGGGTTTGACCATGTGGCGATTGGATTGGCCGATGAGGAGGCGGTGTGGCAGATGCAGGTACGTCTGGCCTCGGCAGGTTTTCCGGTGTCGGACATGGTGGACCATGGTTTTTTACGCTCAATATACAGCTATGATCCCAACCATATACCGGTTGAATACAACTGTATGGTGCCGGGGATCGAGTTATTCGACGTGCCTCTGCTGCGTGACCCCCATGCCCCTCCGGCTGCGTTGGAGGGGGCCGAGCCGTGCCCGGAGCGGTGGGGTAAAACGGATAGTAGTCCGACCGCTGATTTGCTGGACGAGCGGGTTGTGGTGCCGGGGGAGGGCTATACCTTCTTCAAGCCCGACTGAACAGGCCTCGCCAGAGGATCCGTAGGTAGTCACGGCGGTGCAGACGCGGCCGTGTCCAGGGGTTGC
>SLDE01000246.1 GCA_007125455.1 Ectothiorhodospiraceae bacterium | reverse complement strand
GGCCATCGCCTATAACGGCGTGGTGACCGATATCACCGAGCGCCAGGAGGCGGAGGAGCGCTTCCGCGCGCTGGTAGAGCAATCATTGGTGGGGATCTTCATGCTGCGTGGGCGTAAGGTCTACTATGCCAACCCCCGTGCCGAAGCGATCTACGGCTATCCCGAGGGGGCCAGCCACGGTAAGGCGGTGAAAGACTTCATCGCCCGCAGCGATCAGCCCAGGGTGCTGGAACACATGACCGATGTGGTCACCGGCAAACTGGAGCATGCCCAGTTCCAGTTCGAGGGCCGACACCACGATGGCCACAGCATCATGATCGGTGCCCACGTCACCCGCACCACCATCGATGGGCAAGCGATGTTGATCGGTGTACTGCAAGATATCACCGAAAAGCTGCACACCGAGCAGAAGATCAAGGCGTACACCCACCAGTTGGAAACGGCGATGGAAGGCACCGTGCAGGCCATCTCCTATATGGTGGAGCTGCGCGACCCCTACACCTCCGGCCACGAGCGGCGGGTGGGCGAGATCGCCGCCGCCATCGCCGCCGAGATGGGACAGGATGAGGGCTTCCAGCGCGCCATCCAACTGATCGGCGGGCTACACGATGTGGGCAAGATCACCGTACCGGCGGAGATCCTCTCCAAACCGGGCCGACTCTCCGCCATAGAGTACGAGATCATCAAGGCCCACGCGGAACAGGGCTACGAGATCCTCAAGAGTATCCAGTTCCCCTGGCCGGTGGCCGAGGCGGTGCGCCAACACCACGAGAGGATCGACGGCAGCGGCTATCCATCCGGGCTCAAGGGCGAGGCGATCATCCTGGAGGCCCGTATCATCAGCGTGGCCGATGTGATCGAGTCGATGGCCTCCCACCGCCCCTACCGACCCGGGATCGGCATCGACGTGGCGCTGGAGGAGATCGAACGCGGGGCGGGCAGCGCCTACGACCCGGATGTGACCGCGGCCTGTCTGCGCCTGTTTCGGGAGAAAGGCTATGAAATCCCCGCCTGACAGATGGCCAGAATGCAAAGCCCCCAAAAGCGGCTATGCTGAACGGAAGAGATCTTATCCAAGCCAACAAGACGGAGGTCGATATGGCAGATGCATGGGTACTGGTTGCCAACGCCAGTCAGGCAAGGCTGTACAAAACCGAAGAACGCCCTAAAACACTAACCCTACTCAAGGAGTTGCTACACCCCGCCAGCCGGGAAAAGGGAGAAAACCTCGCCTCGGATCGCCCCGGCCACTTCCAGGGCGAGGCCCAGGGGATGGATGGCACCACCCATGGTGCCTTTAACGAACCCACCGACCCCAAGCAGTACGAACACGAACGCTTCGCCCGTGAGCTGGCCAGGGAGCTGGACGACGGACGTACCAGCAATGCCTTCCAGAAGCTGACCATCATCGCCTCGCCCCACTTCCACGGGCTGATCAACAAGCAGCTGAACGGTCAGTTGGCAAAGATGGATGTCTCCCACATCCAGAAGGACTACACCGATCTGGACGACAAGGCCCTACTGGACAAGCTGCGGCCCTTCTAGCCCCGCAGCAAAGGCCCACGCCCATGTCATAGTTTTTGCCATGGGCCACCCATAGGGCGGGCCGTGCCCGCCGAGGACTCGCTACCGCCCAAAGCTATCCGCAATAACGGCGGCCATGGGCCGCCCTATAGAAGCAGGCACGAATCCCCCATAGGGCGGGCCGTGCCCGCCGTGGACTCGCTACCGCCCGAAGCTATCCGACTACACCCAGCAGAAGAAAGCTACCTGGGGATCTCCTGATCCTCTTGTTCCGCCCCTTCCTTCTCCACCGGCATCAGGTCTTCCTTGCTGACCCCCAGCGCCAGCGCGGCGGCACTGGCCACGTAGATGGAGGAGTAGGTCCCGATCAGCACACCCAGCAACAGTGCGGTAGCGAAGCCGTGGATCAGCTCGCCACCGAAGAAGAACAGTGCCAGAAGCACCAGGATGGTGGTGAACGAGGTCACCAAGGTACGGGACAAGGTATTGTTGAGTGAGATATTGACCACTTCCTCCGAACTGCCCTTGCGGATCTTGCGGAAGTTCTCGCGAATACGGTCAAACACCACGATGGTATCGTTAAGGGAATAACCGATCACTGCAAGGATCGCCGCCAGTACGGTCAGGTCGAAGTTTAGCTGCAACACCGAGAAGACCCCTAGCACGATGGTCACATCGTGTATCAGCGCCGCCACTGAGCCGATGGCAAAACGGTACTCAAAACGCAGGGCGACGTAGATCAGGATACAGATCAGCGCGTAGATCATCGCCAGGCCACCGTCGTTGGTGAGTTCCTCACCCACCTGGGGGCCGACGAACTCGACGCGACGTAGGTCCACTTCACTGTCCTGACTACGCAGGACACTAAGCACACGGTTACTCAGCGCCGCGCTGTTCTCATCCTCGCGTGGGGCAATACGGATCAGCACGTCACGCGTACTGCCGAAGTTTTGCACCACCGCCTCGGGGAAGCCATTTTCTTCCATCACCTGACGGATTTGCGCGACATCGGCACTCTGCTGGTAGCCCACCTCGATCAGGGTGCCGCCGGTAAAGTCGATGCCGAAATTCAGCCCGCGGGTCGCCAGCGAGAAGATGGAGATCACGATCAGCACAGCACTCAGCAGCAGTGCTGGCTTGCGCATCGCCAGGAAGTTGATCTTGGTATCTGTCAAGATATGCATGGTTAGTCTCTCCCTGCCTTAGATCGACAGTTTGGCGACGCGGCGGCCGCCGACGATGGCATTGATGATCGCACGGCTGACCATAATCGCGGTGAACATTGAGGTGGCGATACCGATGGCCAGGGTAATGGCGAAGCCCTTGATCGGCCCGGTGCCGAAGATGAACAGGATGATCGCCGCGATCAGGGTGGTCACATTGGCATCGGCGATGGTGGAGAAGGCCTTGCTGTAACCCTCATTGATCGAGGCCTGCGGGGTATTCCCGGCGCGTAGCTCCTCACGGATCCGCTCGAAGATCAATGCATTGGCATCCACTGCCATCCCCACGGTCAAGACGATCCCGGCGATCCCCGGCAGGGTGAGGGTGGCCTGCAGCATCGACAGCACCGCCACGATGATCACCAGGTTGATCGCCAACACGAAGTTGGCCACCAGACCAAAGCCGCGATACCACATCGCCATAAAGACCAGCACCAACATAAAGCCGATGATCACCGAGGCCAGACCGGCCTGGACGTTCTCTGCGCCCAGGCTGGGGCCGATGGTGCGCTCTTCGACGATCTCCATCGGTGCGGCCAGGGCGCCGGCGCGCAACAGCAGCGCGAGGTTGGTCGCCTCCTCCATGCTGTCCAGGCCGGTAGTCTGGAAGCGTTTGCCAAAGTGGCCACGGATGACGGCGACACTGATCACCTCTTCCGTGCGGCGTGTCTCGCGCACCGGCTCACCATCCACCATACGGGTCTCGGTGAGGGTTTCGATGAAGACCACCGCCATGCGATTGCCGATATTTTCGCGGGTGTTGTCACTCATCAGGCGTGCGCCCTGGCTGTCCAGGGTCACCGACACCATCGGCCCACCGCTCTGCTGGTCGATCCCGGCGGAGGCATCGATCACCTGATCACCGGTCACGATCACCCGGTTAAGCAACAAGACTGGCTCGCCGCTGCGCTCCCGGTATATGCGCGAACCCATTGGCACCCGTCCGGCCAGGGCGTCCTGTACGCTATGCTGCTCGTCCACCATCCGGTATTCCAGGGTGGCGGTGGCACCGATCACATCCTTGGCACGGGCGGTATCCTGCACCCCTGGCAGCTGCACCACGATGCGCTCGTCGCCCTGCTGCTGGATCACCGGCTCGGCCACGCCGAGTTCATTGACACGCTTGCGCAGGGTGGTGATGTTCTGGCGCACCGCGAAACGGCGGATCTCCTGTTTGGTCTCGTCATTGAGGCTTGCCAGCAAGAAATACTGACCATTCTCCTCGCGCTCGCTCAACTCCAGCTCGCGATACTCGCGACGCAGCGCGCTGCGGGCCTTTTCTCGCTCGTCGGCGTCGCGAAAGCGTACCGCCACCTGATCGTCTACCGCTTCGATGGTGAGATAGCGGATGCGCTCGTCACGCAATTCGCTTCGCACCCCGCCCACGTAACGCTCCACCGCCTGGGTGATGGCCGCGTCCATGTCGATCTCCATCAGGAAGTGCACCCCACCGCGCAGGTCCAGCCCCAAATACATCGGCAGGGCGTTGAACTGGCGTAACCAGTCGGGTGTGGCCGGGGCCAGGTTGAGGGCGGTGATGTAATCATCCCCCAGGGTCTGCCGGATCACATCGTAGGCGCGCAACTGGGTATCGGAGTCGGGCAGGCGCACCAGCAGGCTGCCGGGAACGAACTCGTAGCCGATATACTCCAGGCGCTGCTGTTCCAGTGCGGTGACCACCCGGTCACGCAGCACCTCATCGACCTCGACGTTACGGTTAGGCGAGATCTGCAGCGCCGGGTCATCACCGTAGAGGTTGGGCAGGGCATAGATGGCGCCAACCACAAGCACCACGATGATCAACAGGTATTTCCAAAGGGGATAGCGATTCATGGCATCTACCAATAGCACATCAGCCCCACCAGCCCGGATGTTTCATAAATTCGCGCGATATCGCGCAGGATATTGATTGTCCAGTGCATTTCCCCGAGGGAGCGGTGTAGTTATTCATACACCCGACTGAGGGAAATGTGCTGGGCAATCAAGAGACTAGCGAGGGCGCGTGTAATTTATGAGACATCCGGGCTAGAGGGCTGATTGTTTGCAAAACAGGGGGTGGGTTACAGGCTCTTGAGCGTGCCCTTGGGCAGTACGCTGGCCACAGCAGCCCGCTGCGCCTTGACGATGAGGTTTTCGGCGATCTCAACTTCGATCACCTCCTCACCCACCTCGGTGATCTTGCCGTAGATCCCGCCCTGGGTCATCACCTCATCGCCCTTGGCCAGCGCCGCGACCATGTTGCGGTGCTCCTTGGCGCGCTTGGACTGCGGACGGATCAGCAGGAAGTAGAACACCACAAACAGGATGATGAACGGGAGCAGGACTTCGAAGATACCCGGCTGTGCTGCACCGCCGGCATCGGCCATGGCATTAGAGATAAAGAAGCTCATAGTGGTTCCTTTAAGATGATATCGACAGGGTTAACTGCGGCACATTATGCCACAGGCGGCACCGCTTGTGACCGCTGAGCATAAAAGTCGTTCACAAAATCTTCCAGCCCGCCAGCGGCGATCGCCTCGCGCAGCCCCCGCATAAGCGTTTGATAATAATGGAGGTTGTGAATGGTGTTCAGGCGCGGCCCCAGCATCTCGCCGGTCTTATCCAGGTGGCGCAGGTAGCTGCGGCTGTAGTGGCGACAGGTATAGCAATCACAGCGCGGGTCTAGCGGGCCGGTATCGTGCTGATACTTGCTGTTGCGGATCTTGATCACCCCCTCGCTGGTGAACAGGTGGCCATTGCGAGCATTGCGGGTGGGCATCACGCAGTCGAACATATCCACTCCACGGCGCACTGCCTCGACGATATCCTCCGGCTTGCCCACCCCCATCAGGTAGCGGGGCCTATCTGTCGGCATATGCGGAGTGATCCCCTCCAGGGTGGCCAACATCTCCTCCTTGGGCTCGCCCACCGATAGCCCGCCGATGGCATAGCCGTCAAAACCGATCGCCAACAGCCCCGCCAGTGACTCCTGGCGTAGATGCGGGTACATCCCCCCCTGCACAATACCAAACAGGGCATTGGGATTGTCCCCATGGGCCACCTTGGAGCGGGCCGCCCAGCGTAGCGAGAGCTCCATCGAGGTACGCGCCTCTTCCTCGGTAGCCGGATAGGGGGTGCACTCGTCAAAGATCATCACGATATCCGAGCCCAGCGCCCGCTGCACCGCCATCGACTCCTCCGGCCCCATAAACACCTTGTCGCCGTTCACCGGCGAAGCGAAGGTGACCCCATCCTCAGTAATCTTTCGCATCGCCCCCAGGCTGAACACCTGAAAACCGCCCGAATCGGTGAGGATGGGGCCAGACCAGTGCATAAAATCATGCAGGTCGCCGTGGGCCTGGATCACCTCGGTGCCAGGACGCAACATCAAATGGAAGGTATTGCCCAAGACGATCTCCGCCCCCAGCTCGCGCAGCTCCTCCGGGGTCATCGCCTTGACCGTGCCATAGGTGCCCACCGGCATGAAGGCCGGGGTCTCCACCGTGCCACGCGCAAAGCTCAAGCGCCCACGGCGCGCCTGACCATCCTGTGCAAACAATTCAAATTTCATGGTATATCCAAAATCCTGAAAAAATTTTCAACGCAGAGGACGCTGAGATCGCCGAGGAAAATCAGTTGAATACCCCGAGTTGGCATACTACACCAAGGCTTCGTACCATAGCGCGAGACATCAACAGGGCATGTTCAAACGCATGAGCCGTACACACTACCACCGAGTGATTTGCCACCATCCCGCCTCAATACTCTGCGAACTCGGCGTTCTCTGCGTTGAGATCATTGCTCCTGCTTGGGGAAGATCAACATCGCATCGCCATAGCTGAAG
>SLDE01000234.1 GCA_007125455.1 Ectothiorhodospiraceae bacterium | reverse complement strand
GGTAGACGATCACACTCTGTTCCGCAGCGGTCTCGAGACCCTGCTCGAACGCCACAGCATCGAGGTCATCGGCACCGCCGGGAATGGCCGCGAAGGCTTTTTGATGGCACAGGAGACCCAACCGGATATCGTCTTGCTGGATCTGCGCATGCCGGAGATGAGTGGCCTGGAGGTACTCTCCGGCCTACGTGCGGTAGGCTTCTCCCATCCTATCGTGATGCTGACCACCAGCAACGAAGAGCGGGATCTGGTCGAGAGCCTGCGCAACGGTGCTGCCGGTTACCTACTCAAAGACATGGAGCCCAGTGAACTGGTAAACGCCCTGCGTGAGATCATGAATGGCAAGACCATCGTCGCCCCGGAATTGACCACCGTGCTGGCGCGGGTGGTGCAGAGTGAGGGCGATGAGATGGTAGTGCCCAAGGAGGTCTCCCCCTTCGCCGAGCTGACCCCGCGCGAACTGGAGATCCTCTGCCTGCTGGCCGAAGGACAAAGCAACAAGGTGATTGCGCGTAACCTGGGGATCTCCGATGGCACCGTCAAGCTGCACGTCAAGGCGATCTTGCGTAAACTGGATGTGCACTCCCGTGTGGAGGCCGCTGTGATGGCGGTGGAACAAAATTTTTGCCACAAGGAATAGCATGTGTTTTGGATGAAAAGCGTTTTTGCCCCCCTTTTACTGATCACCTGCCTGCTTAGCTCCTCGCTGAGCGCTGAGGAGACCCGCTGGTACAAAGTCGAGTTAATCGCCTTTGCACAAAACAGTGAGAACTTTCGTGCCAGCGAGCAGTGGTCAGTGGATCACGGCCTGCCCAGCGAACATCGCTCGGAAGAGCTGCGTTCTGTCGGCAGTCAACGTGATGACTGGCCAGCGCCCTTTGCCCGCCTGAGTAACGAGGATCTTGAGCTGCGTGCCGAAGCCCAGCGCATCGAACGTGACGGCGCACTCACCTTGCTACTGCATCAGGGCTGGTATCAGCCCGGCCTGCCCGCCGAGCAGGCGCGAGGGGTTCGGATCCGTGCCGTCGATAATGAGCTGGATGGCAGTTACGAACCGGCTCGGCTGGAAGGGGTTATTAGCGTCAGCCTGGCGCGCTACCTGCACGTCAATGCGGATCTTATCTACCGGGAGCGTCGCCGTGACTATGATGGGAAGCAGACAGCGCAGCGTCACACAATGGCCGATCTGTTCGAGCTGGGTGAAGATGGGCCACTGCTGATGCCGTTGGATAAATGGCAGGTCTATCGCATGCAGGAGTCACGGCGGATGCGCAGCGATGAGTTGCACTATTTGGATCATCCCCTGTTTGGCCTGCTGGTGAGGATCACCCGTCACGGGCACTGACAAGGGTGAGCTAGAGTGTGAGTTGCCGCACCGGCTTGAGTCCCATCGCTGCGGCAGCACGATACTGCTTACCGCTTCGGGTAATAGCGATCTTTCCACTGGCCACCCAGTGAAATCGACGTTTCACCTTTAGCTTTCCCAGCTCGGCGTTAGCGAGCCAAACCATCAGCCAGTCTTTTTTCTTTTTCACCTGACTCACTTCTGAGGTATGTGCCGGGTGTACCTCGACGAAATGCAGTTGTTGATCGTATACGAGTACGTAGTCCCAGCGCGAAGCCTGGGGCTGTTGTACCGCGAGGGCTGAATCAATATCGGCACTCCCATGACATAGCCGCGGATCCCTGGGCGATATTAGTTGGCTGTCTGTATTCTTCAATGCTTGCAAGCCCTTGTGGCACACCCCCTCTCCCAGATCTTTTTTAATCACGACCGGAAAGTCCCTTTTCAACGTCATTTCCCAGCCTCCTGCATCAGGCCACTGATGACATCAGCAGCTCGGCTGCTGAATTGGGTAATACCACCCCAGTCAGCAATGAACTCGTCTTCAGAGAAGGGATCAAGTGAGGAAATATCCCGCGTGACCACCCCTTCCTTACCGGGCTCAAAATAGAAGCTGCGCACGGTTTTATCCGACAGCACCGCACTAAAGACATCCCGCATGCCCGGTGAACCGGGCAAATCGAACAACTCAAACAAGGCCTCTGCCGTGCCATTATTCCCTTGCAGGGTACGAATGGCCCAGGCGGCCTCAAGTAATAATGGGGAATGGGTGGAAATCACGACCTTGTAACCCCGGTGCATCAGCTCCAGACAGATTAACAGCACCGACTGAATCGCCTGAGGGTGAAGACCCATTTCAGGCTCCTCAATGACCACCCAGTCAACGCCTTTGCGACAAGCAGAACCGGCTGAAGGCATCAGCCAATACAGACTGAACAGCAAGGGCATAAATTCCCGCTGGCCCGCAGACCAAGCCATGTAGGGCAAAGTCGATCCACCGGCATTGATCACAATGCGTTTTTTCAGGTCGTGTACTTCCTGAGTAACCGTCGCGCCGTGAAAAATGCTTTCATCAATGCGCTCTCGCAGTATTTCCTTTAGACGGCTTTTGATTGGAAACAGTTGATTGTCTTTTCCCCCTAGCCCTTGCTCCATAAGCACACGCAGGTTCTCGCTGAAACTTTTTACCACAAACGGATCCAGGGCGGCAAAGCTCTCATAGCTGCGGGGACGGCCTTGATCGAGGGTCAAGACCCTTTGCGCCGGGACAAAAAATACCGACTCAGGCTCCTTGCCATTACCTGTGCGCAGTTCGCCCAGGCTAATCTGCCTACTATCCGACTCAATACGGGTTTTCTCCCGCCAGATCCCTCCCATGCCCTCACCGAACATCAGCGTCAACAACGGATCGTCACTGCCACCGCTGTCGTCAGGCTGGTAGCTGTAACCATACTTTTTCAGCTTTTTGGTGATCGGACCATGATCTTGAACCAGCTTGAACAGCTGTAAAAACACACTCTTGCCACTGGCCTGGGGACCAACCAGCAGGGTGAGGTCAGCAAACTCAACGCTTGCGTGCCCAATCTGAGCCAGCTGTTCAACCTTTAATTGTTTCATGGCCTGCCCCCCATCGGCTGTTACTACACCAGCTTCGGCACTACCTGCTCCAGCACCCGGCGCACATCGGCCATCCCGCCGGAGAGGTGGTGTTCGATCATCTCCATGGTGATCTCCTCCTCGCCGCGTCCGGCACCCATATTGGCTACTACTGCCAGGCTGGCATAGCAAAGCTCCAGCTCCCGTGCCAGCGCCGCCTCGGGCATCCCGGTCATGCCGACCAGATCGCAGCCATCTCGCTCCAGTCGGTCGATCTCTGCGCTTGTCTCCAGGCGCGGCCCCTGCGTGGTAGCATAGGTGCCCTCCCCGATCACTGTCAGTCCTGCCTCAGCGGCACTGTCGATCAGGCTTTGCCTTAGTTCCGCGCAATAGGGCTCGGTGAAGTCGATGTGAGTCACGTGGCTCAAGCCCTCCTCGAAGAAGGTATTGGTGCGCGACCAGGTATAGTCGATGAGCTGGTTTGGCACGATCAGTCGCCCTGGCTGCATATCCGCACGGATCCCGCCCACTGCGTTGACTGCGATCACCTTCTCCACGCCCTTCTCTTTCAACGCCCACAGGTTGGCGCGGTAGTTGATCTTGTGGGGCGGGATGGTATGCCCTGCACCATGGCGTGGCAAAAACAGCAACTCCTTGCCCGCCATCTCGCCATACACCAGGGGGGCCGAAGGCTCGCCATAGGGGGTGTGCATCACCTCGCGTCGGGTCAGCTCCAGATCCTTGAGTGAGGTCAGTCCAGTACCACCAATAATGGCCAATTTCGCCATGTTCATTTCCTCATAAAAATAAAAGGTTCACCGCATACGAGGGGCGAAGTACGAGTGACAGGGGATGTGCCCGGATTGTGTGGGAAACAATCATGCGCGTAGCGCACACTGGCCCTCGTATCTTTTAGCTTGTGTCTCGTACCGGTATCGTTCGCCCCTGTGGCATTGTAGTCTGCTCTGCGGCGAAATCAGAGTCAGTGACCCTTGACCGCATAGATACCGGGGGCGTTGCGCAGACACTCTTTGTAGTCCATGCCGTAGCCGAATACGTAGCGGTCTTCGATCTCGATCCCGACAAAGTCGGCCTCGATACCGATGTTGCGCGCGTGCTTTTTCTCCACCAACACCGCGCTGTAGACCGCCTCTGCACCCTGCTCACGACACCACTGGATGATCGCCTGCAGGGTCAGGCCCTCATCAAGGATATCATCGACGATCAGCACCGTGCGGCCTGCGACATCAAAACGTGGGGCGACGCGCCAATGCAGATCCCCCCCGGAGGTGTCGCCCCGGTAGCGGCTGGCGTGGATGTAATCCACATGCAGCGGAAAATCCAGCTGGGAGAGCAGGATCCCGGCGGGGATCAAGCCGCCGCTCATCACTGTCAAGACCAGCGGGTTGTGTTCGGAAAGCTGTTCGGTGATCTCTGCGGCCATGCGGCGGATTGCCGCCTCCACCTGGGCCTGGTTGTACAGGCAATCGGCCTCGGCCTGGATCGTTCTTACCTCTTCGGGGCTTATGCTCATGGGTTCTCTCTTTTCAGGATTCCAGCACCAGGGGCGGGCGTTCCAGTTCTGTAAGGGCAGCCACAGCCTGTTGCCAGGCGGGCATACCATGCAATTCATCCATGGTTAGTGGGTGGCGCCCGTGCAATCGTGCCAGGCGGGCGTGTAACACCGGATCGGGCTCCAGCTCTAGCCCCGCCAGGATCGCCTTCGCCCCCTCGCGGTTGTTACACATCAGGATCACGTCGCAACCGGCAGCCAGTGCCGCCTCGGCCCGCTGCACCGGGCCCCCGGCGACACTGGCGCCCTCCATGTTCAGATCATCGCTGAAGATCACCCCCTGAAAGCGCAGCTCATGGCGCAGCACCCGGTTGAGCCATAGCGGCGAGAAGCCCGCGGGTTCGGGGGCCACCAGTGGGTAGCTGACGTGGGCAGGCATGATCCCGGCCAGACCGTTGTCGATCAGGCGTTCAAAGGGGTGGATGTCTTCGGCCATGATATCCACCAAGGGACGGTGATCTTCAGGGATGGCGTGGTGAGAGTCGGCCTCTACCGCGCCATGGCCGGGAAAGTGCTTGCCGGTGGTTGCCATGCCCGCGCGCTGCATACCATGAATATAGGCCAGTGCCAGATCGGCCACCGCATAGGGGGAAGCGTGGAAGGCCCGATCACCGATCACCTGACTGATGCCGCGGTCCAGATCCAGCACTGGGGCAAAGCTGAAATCTACCCCCACAGCACGCAATTCCGATGCCATCACCCAACCAGCCTGCTCGGCCAGTTGGCGCGCACGCCGCTTGTCCTGGTCGTAGATCTCGCCAAAGCGACGCGCTGCTGGCAGGCGGGTAAAGCCCTCGCGAAAACGCTGTACCCGCCCGCCTTCGTGATCAACGGCGATCAACAGCCGTGGGCTGCGCAGCGCATGGATCTCACTGATCAGGGCCGTCACCTGCGCCACCGAATGGTAGTTACGGCTGAACAGGATCACCCCGCCCACCAGTGGGTGAAGCAGCATCTCCCGCTCTGCATTGCTCAGTGTGGTTCCTTCCACGTCGATCATTACCGGGCCCAGCGACATACGACTACCTTCAGTTGGCTGATTCCTCGATCAGGACCCGTGTTCCGGCCCCAACCATCTCGTAAAGGCGGATGATATCGTCATTACGCATGCGGATACAGCCATGGGAGAGCGGAACTCCCATCGGCAGCTCGTCCGGGCAGCCATGCAGATAGATAAAACGGCGCATGGTATCCACTTTGCCCAGGCGGTTGCGTCCCGGTTCCAGGCCGCTAAGCCAGAGGATGCGCGAGAGGATCCAGTCGCGCTGCGGTGCGGCGGCGGCCAGTGCCGGGCTGTAGATCTCGCCGGTGGGTCGGCGCGCCACAAAGACCGTGCCAGCCGCATGCCCCTTGCCAATGCAGGCACGGATCACATGCCAGCCGCGCGGGGTGCAGCCGCTGCCGTGTTGCTCACCGGGGCCGTTTTTGGCGCTGGAGATGCTCGCCTCAAACAGTCGCTCTTCTCCCTCGCGCAGCTGAAGCTGCTGGGTGGACAGATCGATATGCAGCCAGCGTTCAAGCATCCTGCCACTCGCTGTAGGGGTGTTTGACCAGACAGACATTGTAATAGCGCGGGTCGTCGGAGACCTCCTCCCCTACCCAGTCCGGCAAGGCCAGGGCCTCCTCCTCGCTAGCCAACTCCACCTCGGCGACCACCAGTCCGGCATTGGCCCCGGCAAAGATATCGATCTCCCACAGGTGCCCGGCGTGGCGCAGCTTGTGGCGCACCTTCTCGATCTGTGGCTGCTCACAGAGAGTATCGAGCAACTCCTGCGCCTCGGCCAGCGGGATGGGATACTCATACTCCTGGCGACGGATCCCCAGCGTGGCACTTTTGATGTTCAGCTTGGCACACTCACCTTCGATGCGAACGCGCACCGAGGCCTGTTTACTCCCCACCAGATAGCCCTGTCGGTAGGGCGTCCCCGGGTCGGCCATTGCCCGCCAGTCGTCACTCTTCACCAGAAACTTACGCTCTATCTCCAGGCCCATATATCGCTCCGTAGCTGGATGTGGATTATATTGTGTACAATATTACATTATCCGTACATCAATACTGGTCGTTCTGCTCACAAAAGAACAGTGCAGCAATGGCCAGTAGT
>SLDE01000111.1 GCA_007125455.1 Ectothiorhodospiraceae bacterium | reverse complement strand
TCACCCCCTGCTCACGCAGGGTGCGAAACAGCTCAACGCCATTGATCAGCGGCATGTGCATATCAGAGACCACCATGGCAAGATCACCGTGACGCTCCACCTCATCAGCGGCATCAACACCGTTTTCCACGGTGATCACCTCGTGCCCCCCCTCCTCCAGGATCGCTCCGATCAGCATCCCGGCCATGGGGTCGTCATCTACTACCAGAATCTTCATTATTATCTCCTCCCCAGGGTAGCAAGGCGCTGCCATTACACCCCATCAGCCCAGCAATGTCTCCAGGGTATCGACCAGATTGCTCTGGTCGAAATCCCCTTTGACGATATAGGCATCGGCACCCACCTGGATGCCCCGTCGTTTGTCTTCTTCTTTCTCGCGCGAGGTGATGATGACAATCGGCACATGGCGATAGCGTTCCTCCTGCCGCAGGGTGGCAGTGAGGGTGAAGCCGTCCATGCGCGGCATCTCCACATCGGTCAGTACGGCGTCGAAGGCCTCGAGTCGCGCCTTTTGCAGGCCATCCAGACCATCCTCGGCGAGGGTGACACGATAGCCATGGGCCTCCAGCACGTCCTTCTCGATCTCGCGGGTATTAAGCGAGTCATCCACCACCAGCAGGTGCAGCCCGCTAGGTGCGCTCTGTACCTCGCCTTCCTCGCGGGCCGGGGCATCGCCGCGCAACCGGCCAGCACGTTCAAACAGCGAGGGGACCTGCAACACGCTGACCAGATGATTATCACCGGTGACCACCATCGCCGAGACCAGGGGCATCTGCTGTAGATGGCTTGGCAAGGATTTGAGCACCATATCGCGCTCGTCCACCAGCCCATCGATACGCACCGCCAGTTTGCTATTGTTCAGCCGCAATACCACCAGCAACCACCTATCCTGCCCAGTGGCGCGTGCGCTGTCCAGCCCCAGTAGCTCGGCCAGCTCTACCACCGGTACGAACTCATTGTCGATCACCACGGCGCGTCGTTCCGCGACGGTGATCACCCGTTCTTTGTTCACCTCCAGCAGATGGTCCACGTACTGTGCCGTAAAGGCGAAGTGGCGTCCGGCGATGGCCACCTGCAGGATGCGCATCACCGCCAGCGAGAGCGGCAGGCGCAGGGTGAAGCGTGTTCCCTCACCCAGCTTGGTGTCCACCGCGATCGCGCCCTGCAACTCATCCACCACGCAGCGACGCACCACATCCATGCCCACTCCGCGGCCTGACAGGTCGGTGATGATCGCGTTGGTGCTAAAGCCAGGCTGGAAGATCAGTTCGATCACCTCCTGCTCGGGCATGCTGTTCGCTTGCTCCTCGCTGATCAGTCCCTTGCGCAGCGCCTTGTCCCGGATCGCCGCCAGCGACAGGCCGGCACCATCGTCGGCCACCTCGATCACCACGAAGCCCCCGTCCTGACGTGCCGTGAGATGCACCGTGCCGTGCGCCGATTTACCCGCTGCGCTGCGGGCCGCACGCGTTTCGATGCCGTGATCGATGCTGTTGCGCAGCAGGTGCACCACCGGGTCGCTGATGCGATCGATCAGCTGGCGATCCAGCTCGATGGCCATCCCCGAGGTGATACATTCCACCTCTTTGTCCAGTGAGCGGGCCAATTCGCGCACCATGCGCGCAGCCGGTTCGAATACCATCGCCAGCGGCAGCATGCGCATGTGCAAGGCCTTGCCGTGCAGCTCGTCCACCAGCATCTGCTGATTGAGTATGTCATCGGCCAGCCGTCGCCCGTAGCGCCTGACTGGCGGTTGCGCCTCCACCGGCAAGCCGTGCATCAGACCGCGCAACTCGTCCATACGCTGTTGCAGGCGACTGTGACTGGTAATCACCTCACCCATCAGCCGGATCAGTTCATCCAGCTTGTCCAACTGGATGCGCACACTGCCGGCGGACTTGAATCGCAGCTCGGCCTGCTGACCACTGCCCTGCAGGGCAACGGTATCCTGGGCCTCGGCCACGGGGGGCGGCGTTGCCGTCGTGGCGGGCGACGAAGCGGGGGACGGTGGAGGCGTCGTCTCGGCAGCGGGCGACTCGACAGTGGCGGGCTCGGCAGTGCCCGACTCGCCACTGAGCACGGCGGCCAATGCCTGGCAAAGGGACTCATCCATGCCCAGTTCGGTCTGCCCGTCAGACACCTTTTCTACCTGGGAGGCGATCACATCCACTGCACGCTGCAGCAGGCGACCCACCTCACCACTGTAGCTCAGCTTGCCATCACGCAGCGCACCGAGCACATCCTCGGCGTAGTGAGCAGTATCGCTGATCGCCTTGAGCTTGAGCATGCGCGAGGAGCCCTTGATGGTGTGGGCAGAGCGAAAGATACTGTTGATATTCTCGGCATCGGCGGGATCGGCATCAAGCGCCTCCAGCCCCTCTTCCAGACGGGTCAGGTGGTCGCGTGCCTCTTCCACAAAGCGGGCGATAAAGCGTTTGAGATCGATAGCCATGGTTATTCTTTATTGCTTTTGTTCGTTCGGGGTGCCACCCATACGCTCGCTGTGCTGTTCGCACAAAAAGCGGATCTCCTTTTCCGGGAGATTCAGTGGCAGGGCCAGGCCGCCGTCACGCAAGCCCTGCGGGATCATGCACTTAAGCGCGGCACGATAGCTGCGCCGGGCCGGTGTCTGGTTACCTAGGGTACGGTGAGCCTCGGCCAGATAGTACTGCACGACCCAGTTGTCCGGGCGAGCATAAGCGGCCTGACGAAACCAACGTAACGCCTCTTCACGGTCGCCCTGAAAGCGGGCGGCAAAGCCCAGCAGTAGCATCGCCTCGACAGACCACTCATCCTCGTCGAGGATGCGCATCG
Source organism: Ectothiorhodospiraceae bacterium (assembly GCA_007125455.1). Taxonomy (GTDB): domain Bacteria; phylum Pseudomonadota; class Gammaproteobacteria; order Thiohalomonadales; family Thiohalomonadaceae; genus SLDE01. The sequence continues at coordinate 3,830 of SLDE01000111.1, read as the reverse complement.
CCTGTCGCTGTGTGGCGGCAAAGTCACGCTGTTGCAGATAAACCCAGGCCAACAGCAAGCGTCCCTTAAGGTGTAGCTGTGTCGCCAGCATACCACGTAATAACGCGCCCGCATCATCGTAGCGCTTCTCCTGCAGCAGGCGCTGTGCATCGGCCAGTACCTCGCTGGGCTCCACCTCGGCGGTTTCCAACGGGGGCCGGGGCACCATCCGTGCGCGGGGCGGGGGCGCAGCAAGCTCGACCGTCGGCACCGGGCCTGGGGCGGGGCGCGGCGTTTGCGTCAGCTTGCTGAAATAGAACATCCCCCCCTCTTCCACCAGTTCAAAGACCCCCAGATCGTTGGCCATCGATTCGGCCACCCCGACGATCAACAACCCCTGTTCATCCATCATGCGATGCAGGTTACGCAGAATGACCTCACGGGTGGCGGTATCGAAGTAGATGGAGACATTACGAAAGAAGACGATATCCACCCCCTGCAGTGCATCCGGGATCACCTCGCCGAGCAGGTTGAGTGGCTGAAAGCGCACCAAGGAGCGGACCGGATCATCAATGCGAAAGCGTCCATCGATGGGAGTGAAGTAGCGTTCACGCAGTGCATCGGGCAGGCAACGGAATGAGAAGGGGCTGTAGACCCCTTCCCTGGCCCGCTTGAGGGCCTGGTTGTCGATATCACCGGCCTCGATGCGGATCAGCTTGCTGGCCTGTTCCCCAAAGGCCTCCAGCGCGGCCATGGCGATGGAATAGGGCTCCTCGCCGGTGGAGCAACCGGCGCTGAGGATGCGCAACGGCTTACCCTCCTCCTGCCGCGCCAACAACCGGGGGATTAGGGTTTCGGTAAGCAGGCGTAGCTGTTCGGCCTCGCGATAGAAATAGGTCTCGTTGATGGTCAGCAGGCTGACCAGTTCATCGAACTCGCCACCATCGCGGCTCACCTGTTGCAGGTAGCGCGGCGCATCCTGCAGGCCCAGCCTATCCATGCGCCGCTGCACCGCCTTTTCCAGGTTTTCCTCGCTGATGCCATCGAACATCAGCCCACTGCGCTGTTTGATCAGCGTCTTGAAGGGCTGCAGCAGCAGGTTCATGCCAACTCTCCGAGCAGGCGCACCATGCTGGCGGCGATCTGCTCCAGTGTCACCACCTCGTCCACCGCGCCACTGGCAATGGCGTGGGCGTTCATGCCGAAGATCACCGAGCTGCCCTCATCCTGGGCCAGGGTAAGCCCCCCGGCAGCATGGATCGCCTGGATCCCCTGGCTACCATCGCGCCCCATACCGGTGAGGATCACCCCGAGACTGTGGCGGCCACAGGTATCGGCGACACTCTGCAACAACAGGTCGCAGGAGGGGCGGTAGAGATCCCCTTCGGTACGCTCACGCAGCCAGATCCGCCGCTCGGCGGTAAGGACCATGTGATACTCCGATGGTGCCACCGTCACCACCCCCGGCTCCAGGGCATCGCCATTCTTCCCCAGGCGTACCGGCAATGGGCTAAGGGTGGCCAGCCACTCGGCCATCCCGGCCGCAAAACCAGCGGAGATGTGCTGCGCCACCAGGATCGGTGCCGGAAAATCCGCTGGCAGCATGGGCAGGATCTCAGCCAGTGCCTGAGGCCCCCCGGTAGAGGCGGCGATCACCACGACCGGCTCACTCTCACGAAAGCGCTCTGGCAGGGTTTCCGGGACGGGGAACCTCGGCGCTGCGGGAACCCCAGACGCCGCCTCGCCACGGTAGCGGGAACGCACATGGGTGATCACCTTCACACCCGCCACCAGACGGGCCTTGCTGATGAACTCGCGTCGTTCATGCGCGTCGGTGCTGGGCTTGGCGACCACATCGAGTGCACCGTGAGCCACCGCCGCATAGGCATTGTGGGCATCGGCTACGCTGCTGACCACCAGGATAGGGGCCGCCCGAAGACACATGATCTCCTCGATCGCCTCCAAACCGCCCATGCGCGGCATCTCCAGATCCATGGTGATCAGATCGGGGGTCAGCTCGATGGCCATCGCCACGGCCTCTTCGCCATGGCGCGCCTCGCCCACCACCTCGAAATCCTCCTCATCCTCCAGATAGCTGCGCAGCAGGCCCCTGGCCATCGCACTGTCATCGGCCAGCAGCACACGGATCTTTTTGCTCATTTTTATCGTTCGTCGCTTTAATGTTCTAGTATGTGCCAATGTAAGCGGTTTGAACGAATGCCACAAGCGGCCAGGGGGAATTCTTCCCGCTCGCGGCGCACACCAAGGGAGAAAGACATGTCGTACATCAAGCGTTTCGCCGAACTAGGGATCAAGGACGTGCCGCTGGTGGGCGGCAAAAACGCCTCGCTGGGGGAGATGTACCGCGAACTGAAGGGTGAAGGGATCGAGGTACCCAACGGCTTTGCCACCACCGCCGAGGCCTACCGGCTGTACATCGAACACAACGGCCTGCATGAGCGTATCGCCGCCGAACTGGACAAGCTGGACACCAGCGATGTCACACAACTGGCGATCAGCGGCGCACGGATCCGCCAATGGATCATGCATGGCAACATGCCCGAGGCCCTGAGCGCACAGATCCGTGATGCCTACAGGGAACTGGAGGCCGAATACGGCGACAACACCGATGTGGCGGTGCGCTCCTCCGCCACCGCCGAAGACCTGCCCAACGCCTCCTTCGCCGGACAGCAAGAGACCTACCTCAATATCCGTGGCACCAACAACCTGCTGGCCACCTGCAAGCAGGTGTTCGCCTCGCTGTTCACCGACAGGGCCATCTCCTACCGGGTACACAAAGGCTTTACCCACATGGACGTGGCGCTCTCCATCGGGGTGCAAAAGATGGTGCGCTCGGATATCGGTGCCTCCGGGGTGATGTTTTCCATCGACACCGAGACCGGCTTTCGCGAAGCGGTATTCATCACCGCCGCCTACGGGCTGGGGGAGAACGTAGTACAGGGCAGTGTCAACCCGGACGAGTTCTACGTCTTCAAGCCCACCCTGGCCAAGGGCAAGCGCCCCATCCTCAAGCGCCAACTGGGGGAAAAAGCGATCAAGATGATCTACACCTCCGACCCGATGGCCGGCATGTCCACCACCAATGTACGGGTACGCATCGAAGAGCGGCGGCGCTTTTGCATCAGTGACGATGAGGTACTGGCCCTGGCCCGCTACGCCGCCACCATCGAGGCCCACTACGGCCACCCGATGGACATCGAATGGGCCAAAGACGGCGAAAGCGGCAAACTCTATATCGTGCAGGCCCGTCCCGAGACGGTACAAACCCTGGCCGATGTGAATGTACAGGAGGTGCACCACCTGCACAGCCAGGGCAAGGTACTGGCCACCGGCAAGAGCGTGGGACAAAAGATCGCCGCCGGACCCGCGCGGGTGATCATGGAGGCACGCTTCATGAACGAGCTCAAGCCCGGCGAGGTGCTGGTCACCGACATCACCGATCCAGACTGGGAACCGGTCATGAAGATCGCCTCGGCCATCGTCACCAACCGGGGCGGGCGTACCTGCCACGCAGCGATCATCGCCCGCGAACTGGGGATCCCGGCGGTGGTCGGCACCGGCGAGGCCACCCAGACCATCGAGAGTGGCGAAGAGGTCACCGTGGTCTGCTCCGAAGGGGACACAGGGCTGGTCTACGCCGGCAAACAAGACTTCGAGGTAGAGCGCATCGAGCTTGGCAAACTGGCCAAACCCAACACCAGGATCATGCTCAACCTGGCCAACCCGGAGCAGGCCTTCGAAAACTCACGCCTACCCTGCGACGGGGTGGGGCTGGCGCGGCTGGAGTTCATCATCAACAACACCATCCGGATCCACCCGCGCGCCCTGCT
>SLDE01000210.1 GCA_007125455.1 Ectothiorhodospiraceae bacterium | reverse complement strand
ATGAAGTCCTCTTCCTTCATCGCCGTCGCGCTCTTGCCCTTGCCGCCGCGGCGCTGGGCGCGGTAACTGTCCAGCGGCTGCGACTTGGCGTAGCCGCCGTGGGAGAGCGTCACCACCACGTCCTCGGGACTGATCAGGTCTTCCAGGGTCAGATCCAGGCGGGTGGTGAGGATTTCGGTACGGCGCTCGTCGCCGTACTGGTCGCGGATCGCCACCAACTCCTCGCGGATCACCTCCATCAGCCGCTCATGGCTGGCGAGGATATGCAACAGCTCTTCGATGACGCTGAGCAGTTCCCGATACTCGACGATGATCTTGTCCTGCTCCAGCCCGGTCAGGCGGTGCAGACGCAACTCCAGGATCGCCTGGGCCTGGGCCTCGGAGAGACGGTAACGGCCATCGGCCAGGCCGAACTCGACCGCTAGTGTGTCCGGACGGGAGGCCTCGGCCCCGGCGCGGGAGAGCATGTCGGAGACGATGCCCGCCTCCCAGGTCTGGGCCAACAGCCCGGCCTTGGCCTCGGCTGGACTGGGGGCGGCCTTGATCAGGGCGATGATCGGGTCGATATTGGCCAGTGCCACCGCCAGACCTTCCAGCACATGGGCACGCTCACGCGCCTTGCGCAATTCGTAGATGGTGCGGCGGGTGACCACGGCACGTCGGTGGCGGATGAACGCCTCCAACATCTGTTTGAGATTCAACAGCTTGGGCTGACCATCGATCAGCGCGACCATGTTGATCCCAAACACGGTCTGCATCTGGGTCTGCTTGTAGAGGTTGTTGAGCAATACCTCGGCCATCTCCCCGCGTTTGAGCTCGATGACCAGGCGCATGCCGTCCTTGTCGGACTCATCGCGCAGACCGTCGGGCGAGATCCCTTCGATCTTCTTTTCCTTGACCAACTCGGCGATCTTTTCGGTGAGTCGCGCCTTGTTGACCTGATAGGGCAATTCATGGACCACGATCCGCTGGCGACCGCCATCCATCTCTTCAATGGCAACTCGGGCGCGCACATAGATACGGCCACGGCCGGTGTGGTAGGCCTCGTGGATCCCGGCGGCACCGTTGATGATCCCGGCGGTGGGAAAATCCGGACCCGGCATGTACTGCATCAGGTCAACAATATCGAGCCCCGGCTCATCGATCAGCGCCAGACAGGCGTCGCAGGTCTCGGTCAGGTTATGGGGGGGGATGTTGGTGGCCATGCCCACCGCGATCCCGGCTGAACCGTTGACCAGCAGGTTGGGCAGACGGGCCGGCAGGACCTCGGGCTCACTCTCGGATTCATCGTAGTTGGGGATGAAGTCGACGGTCTCTTTGTCGATATCCGCCAACAGCTCGTGGGCGATCTTGGCCATACGCACTTCGGTGTAACGCATCGCCGCTGGGGAGTCACCGTCGATGGAGCCGAAGTTGCCCTGCCCATCCACCAGCATGTAGCGCAGCGAGAAGGGCTGGGCCATGCGCACGATCGTGTCATAGACCGCCGTATCACCATGGGGGTGGTACTTACCGATGACGTCACCGACCACACGGGCCGATTTCTTATAGGGTTTGTTGTAGTCGTTGCCCAGTTCACGCATCGCGTAGAGTACGCGCCGGTGTACTGGTTTGAGGCCGTCGCGCACGTCGGGCAGCGCTCGACCCACGATCACGCTCATCGCGTAATCCAGATAGGACTGTTTCATTTCCTCTTCGATGTTGATCGAGAGGACTTCTTTAGCAAAATCCGTCATCGGTGTGCGTTATCCTTGGTCTTGTATCTTAGAACGCCAAAACAGCTTGCGATTGTAACATACGAGGGCGGAAAAGCGCTCACCGCAAAGGCGCAAAGGCGCAAAGGGTAAAAATGCTGCAGGATGCAGAGCTAAGCACGACAACCTCAGCTATTCTCTGCGCCTCTGCACCTTTGCGGTAAGTGCTTTTATGTTACTGATTACTCATCATTTCCTGCATCTTTTCGGTGGTCGGGTTGAGCACCACGCCGCGTTCGGTAACGATGGCGTCGATGAGTTCCGCCGGGGTCACGTCAAAGGCCGGGTTCCAGGCCTCGGCCCCCTCGGCGGCGACCCGCTGGCCCCCCAGTGACAAGACCTCCTCCGGGCTGCGCTGTTCGATGGGGATCAGCCCGCCATGGGCCAGGGCCATGTCCACCGTCGAGGTGGGTGCGACGACCATCACCTTCACCCCGTGGTATTTCGCCGCCACCGCCGCATGGTAGGTGCCGATCTTGTTGGCCACATCGCCATTGGCGGTAATGCGATCAGAACCAACGATCAGCCACTTTACCCTGCCCTGCTGCATCAGCGCCGCCCCGGCCGCGTCGGCCAGCAGGGTGACCGGGATCGCATCGCGCACCAACTCCCAGGCGGTCAGGCGCGCCCCCTGTAGCCAAGGGCGGGTCTCGTCGGCATAGACGCGGGTGATCCGCCCCTGGGCATAGGCCGAGCGGATCACCCCCAACGCGGTACCATAGCCGCCGGTGGCCAGTGAGCCGGTATTGCAGTGGGTCAGTACCCCAAAACCGCTCTGCTCGATCAGCGCCGCCCCCAGTTCGCCCATCCGGCGATTGGCGGCGATGTCCTCTTCATGGATGGCCTGGGCCTCGGCCAGCATCTCGGCCAAGGGATCGGCGACATCTTCGGGCAGGGAGAATAGCCGCTTGCCCATGCGTTCCAGCGCCCAAAGCAGGTTAACGGCGGTGGGGCGGGCCTCGCCCAGCAGGTTCAGATCCCCCTCCAGGCGCTGCACGATATCGTTGCCGCCCTCCTCCAGCCGTTGACGCAGGGCCAGCACCACCCCGTAGGCAGCGGTGATCCCAATCGCCGGGGCACCACGCACCACCATCTGCCGGATGGCCTCGGCCACGGCGGCCACGTCCCGGTATTCCAGGTAGACCTCCTGCTGCGGCAACAGGCGTTGGTCGAGCAGTTTCAGGGTGTCGTCCTGCCACAGGACGGCGCGGATGGTATCGTGGGATGCAGACATGGGGGTTCCGTTGCGGTTTCTTGTCAAGCCAGCGAGTCTACCCGATGGCCCCCATCCTCTCAATCCAGGGCCGCCATCTTCTACGCTCTGGCCCTGCAGCGTAGCGCCTTACGTTCAAGGGATAAGCGTCATCATCCTGTCATCTTTTGGCGAGATAATGACAGTGTTCACTGCCACTTCGGTGAACACAGGCGGGGCTTATTTTAAGGAAAAAACCCCGCCGCACCATCGGATACGATGACTCCTAGTGGCTTCGCAGGGCGCATGAGGCGCCCTTTTTTATTGGCAAGATCCATTCAAAAGTACACCCATCAAGCACAAACAAAAAAGCCCCGGTGAGACGTCACCGGGGCAAGGAGGAGTTCGGCATCCCTGCCGATGTGAGTCCTTGTTAGAAGTCGTAACGCATACCAACAGAGATCCCGCGCGCGGTCTCACCGGCAGCACCACCTGGGGTGGCGGTACGTGCCTGGCTCCAGGGGGTCAGGGCAGCGTTATCATCATTGCTCACCTGGGCGACATTGGCATAGAAACGCAGTGCGCTATCCACACGGTGTTCTACGCCGATGGCAAACAGCTTGGCGTCGCGGTCGTCGGCATCGGCATTACGCATCAGGTAGTGGGCGCGCAGGAAGGTCTTGCGCGGGGTGATGGCAAAATCGGCACCCACACCGTAGACCTTGGCATCCAGGGTGTCGTCGACCTTATGATCGGCACTCTGGTAGAAGCCCACCAGCTTGAGGTTATCCATTGCCTGGAAGCCTGCGGCCAGGCGGATGGCGTTACGCTCGCCACGGGTGTGGTCCTTGCCATAGGTCTCATAGGCCAGCGCCAGATCCAGCGGGCCATCCTGGTAGGTTAGCGAGGTGCTGATGCCGCTATCCTTGGCATCGCTGGCCTTTTCATCGCCTTGATGGTGGGCATAGGCCAGGTTGAGCTGCATCGCACCAAACTTGGGGCTCTGGTAGTGAATGGCATTCTCGCCGCGCTCATCAAAGCGGGCATTGCCCACACGGGTCAGGTTGCGCATATCGCCGACCTGATCGCCAAACAGGTTGGCCGGGCCACGGGCCGCCTTGAAGGGGGTGTCAAATTTACCGACACGCAGCATACCGAAGTCACCGCGAACACCCGCGAAGGTATCACGGGTGGCAAACTCACCACCGTTGGTATCGAAGTCGATCTGCTGTTCGATCTGGAAGAAGGCGGTCAGTGCATCGAACTCGGTCTTGCCCTTGAAGCCGAGGCGTGAAGAGTTGCTGGAGACGTTGATCTCATTGTAGTCATCGCCATTGTTCAGGCTGTCTACGGACAGGTGGGCACGACCGTAGATCTGCATATCGCTGCGAGAAGTGACTTCAGCGGCAGCGGCCAGGGTCGAAAAGGTACAGGCAGCGGCAGCAACCGCAGTGACCAGGTATTTACGCTTGAACATCGGGTTTAGCTCCTAACGGTTTTGGTTTAGACGCGAGGAGGATGCCCGTGCAGCGTGACAGCTGGATGAAGCGGAGGTGACAGTTTTATGAAGGTGGTGGATTCAAGGTCTTTAGTGGGATCTCGAAACAAAAACAACTGCCTTTCCCATCCCCCTCGGACTCGGCCCAAATCCGCCCGCCATAATGCTCGACGATGCGACGGCACAGCGCCAAGCCCATTCCAGTGCCCTCAAAACGACTGCGGGTCTGCAGGCGTGAGTAGAACTGAAACAGGCGAGGGGTCTGCTCCGGCGCGATGCCGGTGCCGTTGTCCCGATCGCACACCCGCCCTTGCGTGTCTGTCAGCTTACTCTCTGCCGCGACCCGTACCGTCTGTTCAGGATCGTGGTACTTAAGGGCGTTGGCCAGCAGGTTTTGCAGCAAGCGGGCGATCTCGTCGTGGCTGGCGTGGATGCCAGGCCATTGCCCGCTGATCTGGATCTCGGCCTGGCTTTCTTCGATCATCGGTTCAAGGAAGTGCAGTGCCTCATCCAGCGCGGCGCGAGTTTCGATCCAGCGCTGGGGAGAGGTCTTTCTGCCCACCCGGGAGTAGTCCAGCAGCGAGACGATCATCGCGTCTAGACGTTGGGCACCGTCCAGGGCGTAATGCAGGCTCTCTTGCTCGTCGCCATCGAGCTTGTCCTGGAGGCTGCGCTCCAGCAGTTGCAGGTGGCCACGGATCATGCGCAGCGGTTGACGCATATCATGGGAAATACTGTAGGCAAACTGCTCCAGATCCGCATTGGAGCGGCGTAGCTCCTCCTCGGTCTGATGCTGCCTTTCTTGTGCGGTTTTATTGTCCGATGCCATGTTCAACCTCCCCGTCTGAGGCCCATGTGAAGCAGACCCGGGTTCCCCCGCTTTCGTTTGACTCAATCCAGATCCTGCCACCCAGGCTATCGACGATACGCCGGGCGATCGCCAGTCCAATCCCCGTGCCATGCCCTTCCCCGCCCAGGTGCTCGAAGATGGCAAACAGGCGCTCGTGGTAATGGGAGGCGATGCCTGGGCCATTATCATCCACATAGTAAATGCTGTGTTCTCCCTGCGGGTATACCCCAAGATGGAGTTGCAATGGGCGCTGTGTCTGCCCGTGGCAAAAGGCGTTTTCCAGCAGGATACGATAGAGCTCCACCAGGCGTGAACGGTCGATCCACAGTGGCGGTAGGCGATCGATCCGTATTTGGGCACTGGCGTAGCGTTCTGGCCATTGCCTGGCCAACTCGGCCAGCACCTCGCTGACCACGGTATTGGGGTCTTGCTCTGCGGCGGCCTCCAGTTGCTCCCCAGCGGCCAGGTAGCGCTGCATGTCGCGCACCAGATCACGCAAGCGGCTAGCCGCCTGGTGGATATAGCCCAGCTCCAGCGCCTGCTCTTGCGTGCTCTTCCCCGCCAACTGCGATTGTAGACGGTCACTAAAGACCAACAGACGCCGACTGGGCTCCATTAGGTGGTGGGCAGTGACCTCGGAGAGGCGATTCAGCTCACGGTTGTGCTGTTCCAGCCCCTCGATGTGTCTCGCCAGACGCCCCTGCAAACGGTTGAAGGCACGGATCAGCTTGCCGATCTCATCATCGTTACCTGGCGGGATGGTCAGGCGCGAGGTGTGTTCGGCGACCATGCGGTCGATCTGTTCGGCGGTGTCGCGCAGTTGCAACAAGGGGCGGCGCAGTACCCACCAGGTGGCCAGCGCCAGCGGCAGCATCAAGGCGGCGATCAGTAAGGTGAGCTGGCGCAGCAGCTGCCGGATCGGTTCGACCAGCAGGGCTTCGGGCAAGGTATGGATCACCTGCCAGCCCATCCCGGGCAGCGAAACGGCGGTGTAAAGCACCGCCTCGCCGTCGGGGCCTTCGGCATAGCCCTGGGGCCCCTCCTGACGGATCTTTTGCAACATCGGCAACAGCCCGCCCTGGGCAACTGGCTGCATCGCCAATTTTGGATCCGAGGCGGTGACGATTAGCGCCAGCCCCTCATCCACGACCCACAGGCGGCTCTGGCGACCATAATGGTCTTCCCCCAGGGCCTTGAACAGATTGTCGTCGGCCAGCCGGGTGACCCCGAAGATGAAACCCAGCAGCTCCCCTTCGGCGATAATGGGGGCGTTGATAACAAACACCGGCTCCTGCAGGCCACGCCCGAGCAAGGGGCGGGTCATCACCGTGGCCATGGTCGCGCGCACCTGACGCACATGGGGACGGTCGGAAAAGTCGATCCCGCT
>SLDE01000244.1 GCA_007125455.1 Ectothiorhodospiraceae bacterium | reverse complement strand
CATCGCGTCGTGGTAGCTGTCCTGCTCGGTGCTATTCTCAGCCTTGTTGCCCATCTCAAACAGGGCGGTGTCGGCCTTATCGAGCATGGACTGCAACAAGGGGGGCAGGTACTTCCCCGCCAGCGAGGCGATCTCACCCAGCACGGCCTGGGCCTTGCTCCGATCCATCGCCCCCCCTGCCTTCAGTGGCACTATGTTGTTCTCCGCAGTGTTCATCGTATCGTTCCGCACAATCGTACAATCATTACATCACGAAACTAGGTTATTTACCCAATAGTATCTGTGACAGCCAGCACATTACCCCGTATGCGAATAGCACGCGGCGATCAGCCCATTGGCGCAAAGCTATACTGCTGAGCCCTATCATGCAGACAGGGTATAGTAGAAAGCGCTAAAATAATTATTATCTAACATACTGATTTTGAAAAAGAATTTTTTTTGAACTTTTATCGCCAACTGGGCCACTCAGGTTTGACACACCTCCCACAGATGGTTATTTTGTTGACCTGGATCGGCGCAAACTGCGTTGGTCCAAAAAATAACACTACCCCCTAAGGAGGAGTCAGACATGATTCGAAAACTTCTAGTCGCCATTCCGCTTGCCGCGGCAATGGCCACCACCGCCCATGCCGAGCAGACACCCACCGAGGTGCTCAAAGGCCTTATCGATTCGGTAGATTCTCTCTACCTAACCCAAAGCTCGCAAAACCTGATGATGATGGACGACAACCCGGCCCTGTGGACCGTGGACGAGGGGGAAGAGCTGTTTCACGCCCCACGCGGCCCCAATAACGTCTCCATGGAAGCCTGCGACTTCGGTAAGGGTCCAGGCGAACTCAAAGGCGCCGTGGCGGAAATGCCGCGCTACTTTGCAGACACCAACCGCGTTATGGATCTCGAAAGCCGCATCGTCCACTGCATGACCAGCGTGCAGGGCTTCGCGGCAGATGATCCGGCAGTGCGCCAGCGCCATGGCTCTGGCTCCGACATGATGAAACTGCAAAGCTACATCTCCGCCCAATCCAATGGCATGGCCTGGAACCCACCCCTGAAGCACCCGATGGAAGTCGCCATGCGTGATGCGGGCGAGAAGCTGTTCTATCGCCGCTCCGGTCCGCTGGACTTCAACTGCGCCACCTGCCATGGTGAAACCGGTAAACGTATCCGTGCCTCCGTACTACCCAATGTGAGCGTCCCGCAAGAGTGGAGCAAGGCCATCTCCTGGCCAGCCTTCCGCGTTGGCCATCAGAACGCCCGTAGCACCCAGCACCGTGTGCGCGGCTGTTACTGGCAGATGCGCCATGGTCAGAGCATCGCAGGCTCCGACGCCTCCATCGCTCTGATCTCGTTCTGGACCGATGCAGCCCGCGGCCAGCCCGCCATTCTGCCCGACATGAAGCGCTGATCCCGGACGCCAACAGGAGACCAAGAATATGTTTAAGATGAAAACCCCTCTGGCGGCAGGTATCGCCGCCGCTGCAGCCATCGCGATCACCGCCGGCTGTGCATCCACCGACTCTGCCGATGGCAAGGTGGATTACACCAAGATGAGCTCAGCCGAACTGGCCGAGTACCTGATCTTTGAAACCAACAGCTTCCGCCTCGACCAGCCTACCCAGGAAGGCACCACCGTGCGTGATCGCCAGGTCCAGGACGAGCTGCAAAAGGTCTGCAGCGAAACCCGCAACAGGCCCTCTCCTGAGCAGGCCGGCAAGATCATCGCCGATGCCCGCGCTTCCGTCCAATACCCGGAAGGTGGCATTCAGCTGGGTGACTGGAAGAAGGGGCGTGAGCTGGCCTGGTCCGGCTTCGGTTTCCGTGTCGGCCATAACGTGGACGACCACAGCAACCGCGATGTGGGTGGCAACTGCTACAACTGTCACCAAATGGCCACCGACCGGGTGGGTGGCAACATCGGGCCCAGTCTGACCGGCTACGGCAAGACCCGTGGCAATAACGAGGCCACCCGGAAGTTTGTCTATGAGATGATCTACAATCCTCATACCTACTTCCCATGCACCAGCATGCCACGCATGGGTGCCAATGGTCTGTTGGAAGAGCAGGCGATTGCCGACATCATGGCCTACATGCTGCACCCGGATTCCCCGGTTAATCAGTAAGGCAGTTTATGTCAGTAACAAAAAGGCGCCGTGAGGCGCCTTTTTTTTTGGGACAGTGAATGCTCGCAACGGTAGCTACTGCGTGAGAAGACTTCCCTTTAATCGCTCGCAGCGCCGCCTGCCAGGATCCCACTGTGGCTGAACAACCCCAGCAGACGATCCAGATTGCTTTCCACCAATGGGCGCAGCTTGCCACTGTCGCGGCTAACACCGGGTAGCTCAATGGCACCGCCCTGCAACTCGGCCAGCAGCTTGTCCCGCAGTGTCTGGCGATCGTGCTGGCCATCAAGCAGTTGCAACACCCGTAGCGAGAAGGGATCGGTATTAAGCGACTGATGCCATACCGTGGGGATATTGCGCGCACCATGTTCCACCCAGGTACGCGCCAGGGTATTCAGGCGCGGATACGTCGGCAGCACACTGGGATACACCATAGGCTGAGGGCTCAGTTGTACCAGACAGTTGGCGTAGAGATTAAACAACTCGCCATGCCAGTTCTCCGCCACAGTGACCGGCTTCTTGCCGTGTGCCTGCTGCTGCATCACGCGGGCCTGCGCCAGCAGTTCGGCCATGGGCAGGGCACTGGGATAGTGCTGGTAGAGGATCGCCAGCATCGCCCGCGTCAACGGGTCCGCGACCTCGACATCTTTGCCATCCAGGGTAGTAAAGGCTTGCGGGCTGGCGCGGCGCAGCTCCAGCTTGTGCGGCGGTGCCAGGTTGGAGGCACAGGCCCAGCCCTCCAGGCGTGCCAGGTCGATATCATAGTCCGGCTCTAGCGTATCGTGTACTAGCAGACTCTGACGGAAAGTGCGGTGGTTGAGGAAATCCAGGTACTGCTCGTGGCGGGCGTTGTCCTCCAGGCCGGCCAAAAAACCCTCGGCCTTTTCCCCCAGATCGGAGGCAAACATCCCCTCCAACTGGCACTCACACAGGTACTTGAGGCCGTGTGATTCGGCCTGTTCCAGAAACTCGCTCACCAGCAGCGGCTGGTTATTGGCTTCCAGGTACTCATGGTAGATGTAGCTGGGGTGGGCCTTTTTCAGCGACTCCAGCTCCAACAACAGATGCTGGGCCAGCGGCCCCGGTTGCTGGCGCAGGGTCTGGGTATACATATCGATAAACTCCAGCGCCGCATTCAGGCAGGCCAGCGGGTCCTCGATGCCCTGGGTGTGATAGAGCAACATCTCGCGCACCATGCCACGCACATGCCAGCCGGGGCGGATGTTGTAGCTGATGTAGCCGATACCGTTGGGCTTGAGCAGCCTTTTATACAGGGCAAAGGTGCCCTGGCGTACCGGCTCAGGCACCCAGGAGAAGACTCCGTGGGCGATGATGTAGTCAAACTGCCCCAACTCCTCGCCCAGTTGCATGATATCCCCCTGGGCCAGGCGGATGTTTTCCAAGCCAAGCTGCTCGATCAGCCCCTGGCCCTCGCGTACCTGGCTCTCCTCCAGGTCGATGCCGACAAACTCACTCTCTGGCAGATACCAGGCCATGGGGATGAGATTGCCACCACCGGCACAGCCCAATTCCAATACGCGGCAACGCTCCGCCGGGGCGACCGGGATACGAAACAGCTCACCCAGCATCGCCAGAAAGCGTGGGTGGGTCTCGGAGAAGGGATTGCTCTCATAGGGGAGCCGGTCATAGTGATACATGGTGTTCCTCTTAAAAAGTCGGTAACTATTCGCGCCATCCTCGACGCTTCGACCACCATGGCCCAATCGCGGCGGCCATGGGCCCGGGCCGTGCCCTCTATGGCAAGGTTTACTCCGCCTCGCCGCCGAAGGCAGTCATCAGCTCGGCGATGAAGCGGCTCAGCTCCATACTCATTAGCGCAAAGTCCGCATCGAATTCGCTCACCGGATCACCCTCGCCCCCAGCCTCTTCCTGCAGGGCATCGGCGATGCGTAGGCGGCGTACCACCAGCGCCTCGTCCAACACCAGCGAGAGGCGTTCGCGCCATTCCAGCGCCAGCTTGCTCACCTGCTTACCCGCCGCCAAGTGGGCCTGGATCTCCTCGGCAAAGGGGTCGTGGTGACGACAACGCACTACCGCCCCCTCGTTCTGCGGATCCTGCAGTTCATAGTCTTCACCCAGCTCGAATCCGGCGGGGATCCCCTCACCTGCCAGCCACTGGGTCATCAGGATCCGCGGGGACTCATGGGTTTGCGCGAGGCGCACCCGCAGGCTCTGCCCCGCCGCCTCCATGCTCTCACGCAGGGCGATCAACAGCTCTTCAGCGCGGCGCGCACTGGCACTGTCCACCACCAACCAACCGTGCTGGCGATCGATATAGGCAAATTGCCGACTGGAGCGGGTGAAGGCCTGGGGCAACAGGGTCTGCACCAGCTCATCGCGCAGCTGTTGCTTTTCCTTGCGGCGCACCGAACGGCCCTCGTTCAGCTCGATCTGCTCGATACGTTCGGCCAACTGCTCATTGACCACCGAGGAAGGCAGCAGCCGTTCCTCGCGGCGCAGGCAGACCATGGAGTAACGCCCTACGCTATGGCAAAACTGGCTGCCGTGGCGCCCCAATGGGGCAACCCAGCCCTGGCTAAGGGGTACACTACGCCCCACTGGCTGGAAGGCCTGCTCGGCCAGGGCCTTATCCAACGGCTCATGCTCCAGCGCAAACGGCTCGGCCAGGCGATAGAGGGTAAGATTCTTAAACCACATGCCATTCAATCCCAAGTTAACGAAGGCTGCATTATGCCTGTTGGATCGGTATTGTTAAAATCCAAGCGAACCACAGGACAGAACCAACATGAAACAAGACCACCAACTGGCCGACCTGCTGCTGGCGATCGAGGCGGAGATGCGCCGCATCGCGCTATGGGAAGACCAGCGCCCCGCAGCAGAGGCCCTGCAAAGCCTGATGCCCTTTTGTCACGACAGGCTCTACTTCCATCAATGGCTGCAATGGGTCTTTCTGCCGCGAATGAAGCAGGTGCTTGAAAGCGGTGAAGGCATGCCCGCCAGCAGCGAC
Organism: Ectothiorhodospiraceae bacterium; assembly: GCA_007125455.1. Taxonomy (GTDB): domain Bacteria; phylum Pseudomonadota; class Gammaproteobacteria; order Thiohalomonadales; family Thiohalomonadaceae; genus SLDE01. Next base: position 1,598 of record SLDE01000244.1, on the reverse strand, counting down.
ATCCACCCCCTGGCCGAGTACAGCCTGGCCGAACGTGGAGACGAGGTGGCACAACTGCTAACGCTCATCGCCCGCTTTGATGAGTTTATTCGTGGCCAGTAACCATCGAGAAATTCACCTATCGGCAACTGGTGCGGTCAAAATAGCGCGCCCGGTAGAGCAGCCGCCTGGGAGCCTGGGGGTCGTCCTCAAAGCCATCGCGGGTATGCAGGACATTATTGCAGATCAGCCCCATGCCGGGGCCAAGGTGGGCACGGAACAGGTAGGGGTTGTCCGCCTGCAATAGTGTGTCCAGTTGCGCCAGGGCGGCGCGGGTGGCGGGATCGCCTTTCCACTCAATATTGCGTTTACGGGCGGTGTAGCGCATGTGTAGCTGGCCTTCATGGTCCACCGAGAAGACCGGTCCCACTGAGGGGCCGCGCTGTTTTCCGTCGCCGTCCTTGCCGGGAGGGATGGTCATCACGTCATCGGCCATCAGGGCCGCAATATGGGCCGGATCGATGTCGCGCAGTTGCAGATAGATGATCTCGTGATCGAGCAACTGGTTGTCGCCGCCATGGGCGGCATCCTGTACGCAGTGCAACACCATGCCGCGGATCTGCTCGGTTCCGGTATTGTAATAGCCGTCGCAGTGCCAGTTGATGGCGCGGTTGGTGTAGGGGATGTAGCTGGGCTTGTCGCCCTGTTCACTGACGGTGATCGAGCTGAGGCCGTCGTCGTCGGCCAGCAGGTTGCTATCCAGTCGCTTTAAGCCGAAGCGCTCGGCGATGGCGCGGGGGATGGCCTTGTTGGGGTCAACCCCCTGCGCGGTGCGGTAGATCGCCATATTGCACTTGGTCAGCAGGGCGGCGATGGCCGCCTCTTCGGCCGGGGCAAGGGCGAAGGGATCGGCAATATCGACGATCAGGGCCTCGGCCCGGTTGGGGTAGGCGCTCAGCTTCTGTTCGCGCCACTGCCGATAGGCGAGTTCATCGCCCAACTCAAATGGGTTTACCATCACCTGCCTCCATAGGATAACGCCGTGCTACCCGCAGCCTTGGCTTCGTGTGTCTACTCTCCCACCGGTTAGAGCGGGCTGTGGCGACAGCCACGGCGGGCACGGCCCGCCCTATAGGGCGGCCCATGGCCGCCGTCATTGCGGCAATTTAAATCGATAGCAAACCAATGCGGGAAGCCAGTAGATACAAAGATTTTTGGCTCAGCCCTGCAGGGCGTCGCGCACCCGCTCCAGCTTGGTCTTGACCTCGTTGCCCAGGGCCTTGAGTGCGGCGTTGTCACTCAGGCCAAGGATGGTGGCCGGGTCCATGAAACCGACCACTACCTGGCCATCCTCGTCCTCACGCACCAGCACGTTGCAGGGCAGCAACAGGCCCACGTCGGGTTCCGCCTCAATGGCCTGGTTGGCCAGCTTGGGGTTGCAGGCGCCGAGGATCGTGTAGGGGCGCTTGTCGATATCGAGTTTGGCCTTGAGGGTGGCCTTGACGTCGATCTCGGTCAGTACGCCAAAACCCTCGCCCTTGAGGGCCTCGGTGACGTTATTGACCACCTCGTCGAAACTACCGTTCAGTGTTACTGTGAAACCGTACATACGCACTCCT
>SLDE01000241.1 GCA_007125455.1 Ectothiorhodospiraceae bacterium | reverse complement strand
AGCGTGTATCCAACTCCTGCTCCAGCGCCGCAATACGCTTGCTCACCGCCGGTTGGGTGATGAACAACTGCTGCGCCGCCAGCGAAAAGGACTGCTGTTCCGCCACCGCGATGAATGCCTGAAGTGAGGCTACCTCCATGGTTAGGCGAAAGATTTCAACGCAGAGTACGCAGAGGACGCGGAGAACGGGAAATGTAACCCCGGGCAGAGTGTAACCGAGCAATGGATAAGATGACCTGTTTGGCCAAATGTCAAAGTGTTATTCATATAGAACCCTCTGCGAACTCTGCGCCCTCTGCGTTAAAATTCTTTCAAGGAATAGTTTATATGAAAAATATGAATTTGTGTAATAGATGGCGGGAGGCTAAGCTAGGCGGCAGTTGATTCGAGGAATGAGCATGGCCGGAAAGACGCTATACGATAAGTTGTGGGATGCCCATGTGGTGCGTTGCGATGACAACGATACCTGTCTGATCTATATCGATCGCCACCTGGTGCATGAGGTGACTTCACCGCAGGCCTTTGAGGGGCTGCGTCTGGCCGGGCGCAAACCCTGGCGGGTGGATTCGGTGGTGGCAACTCCCGACCACAACGTGCCTACCACCGGACAGAGTGCCGGGGTAGCGGGGATCGCTGATCCCATCGCCCGGATCCAGGTGGCCACCCTGGAGCAGAATGTACATGAGTTCGGCATCACCTTCTTTCCCATGAACGACCCGCGCCAGGGGATCGTGCATGTGGTCGGTCCCGAGGAGGGGGCGACCTTGCCGGGGATGACCGTGGTCTGTGGCGATTCCCATACTTCGACCCATGGTGCCTTCGGCGCACTGGCCCACGGCATCGGCACCTCCGAGGTGGAGCATGTGCTGGCTACCCAGTGTCTGGTGCAGAAGAAGATGAAGAATATGTTGGTCTCGGTGGATGGCCCGGTCGGCCCCGGCGTGACCGCCAAGGATATTGTGCTGGCGATCATCGGTCGTATCGGCACCGCCGGTGGCACCGGTCACGCCATCGAGTTCGGTGGTCAGGCGATCCGTGACTTGTCTGTCGAAGGGCGCATGACCGTATGTAACATGGCCATCGAGGCCGGCGCCCGCGCCGGGATGGTGGCGGTGGACGAAAAGACCATCGACTACTTCCGGGGTCGTCCCTTCGCACCCAAGGGTGAGTTGTGGGAGCAGGCCGCCGCCGCCTGGCAGGAGCTGGTGAGCGATAGCGATGCCAGCTTTGATACCGTAGTGCGTATCGATGCCGCCAGCATCCAGCCCCAGGTGACCTGGGGCACCTCACCGGAGATGGTGGTTGCGATCACCGATACCGTACCGGACCCGGCCAGCGAGAGCGACGAGGTCAAGGCCGACGGCATGCGCCGTGCACTGGAATACATGGGCCTGGATGCAGGTATGAATATCAGCGACATCCCGGTGGACAAGGTCTTTATCGGCTCCTGCACCAACTCGCGCATCGAAGATCTGCGCGAGGCGGCAGCCGTGGCCAAGGGCCGCACAGTGGCTGCCACCGTTAAGCAGGCGCTGGTGGTGCCCGGCTCGGGGCTGGTAAAAAAACAGGCCGAAGAAGAGGGGTTGGACAAGATCTTCACCGAGGCCGGCTTTGAATGGCGCGAACCTGGCTGCTCGATGTGCCTGGCGATGAATGCGGATCGACTCGAAGCAGGCGAACGCTGCGCCTCGACTTCGAACCGCAACTTTGAAGGTCGCCAGGGCCAGGGCGGACGCACCCACCTGGTCAGCCCCGCGATGGCCGCCGCCGCCGCGATCAAGGGCCACTTCACCGACGTGCGGGAACTACAAAATATTTAACACAGAGGGCACAGAGAACACAGAGGATCTGAATGTGGAGAGTCTTTGAACTTACTGATCTGGACAAACGTTTGGCCTTGTTTGGATGGCGGTAATGCCAGATATGGAAACAATGAAATGTTTTTGTTTTCTCCGTGTGCTCTGTGTCCTCTGTGTTGAAAGGGGTTTTTATGGAAAAGTTTGAAAAGATGACGGCGATCGTGGCACCACTGGACCGCTCCAATGTGGACACCGATGCGATCATTCCGAAGCAGTTTTTAAAGTCGATCCAGCGCAGCGGCTTTGGCCCCAACGCCTTTGATGAGTGGCGTTACCTGGATCATGGCGAGCCGGGCATGGACAATAGTCAGCGCCCAATCAATCCGGATTTCGTGCTCAATCAGCCGCGTTATCAGGGTGCCCATATCCTGCTCACCCGTAAAAATTTCGGCTGCGGCTCCTCCCGTGAACATGCGCCCTGGGCCTTGCTCGACTACGGTTTTAAGGTGATTATCGCCCCCAGCTTTGCGGATATCTTCTTTAACAACTGCTTCAAGAACGGCATCCTGCCTATCGTGCTGGATGAAGCCAAGGTGGATCAGTTGTTTAAAGAAGTGGAGGCCAGCGAGGGCTACCAACTGACCGTGGACTTGAGTGCTCAGCTCATCACCACAGCGTCTGGTGAGGCGATTGCCTTTGAGGTGGATGCCTTTCGCAAACACTGCCTGCTCAACGGCCTGGACGACATCGGCCTGACCCTGCAGCACGTGGACGCGATCAAGGCCTACGAAACCCGCCGCCAGGCCGAAGCCCCCTGGCTGTTTTCTTGAAGCTTTCAACGCAGAGAACGCAGAGGGCGCAGAGTGAATTGATGTGAGGCTACACGTTGAGTGAATTGGTTGGTGGCATATAGGGTGGGACAGGCGTTCCGCCAAAGTATTTGAGATAGTAATTGGCAGGTAAGGCATGTCGAACAAGCGCGGTTTTTCTCTGCGAACTCTGCGGCCTCTGCGTTGAGATCTTTTTACGAGGTTAATCATGACAAAGAAGATTGCGGTATTGCCCGGCGACGGGATCGGCCCGGAGATCGTCGCCCAGGCGGTGAAGGTATTGGATGCACTGAAGGCCGATGGCCTGGATATTGAGCTGGAGGAGGGCACCATCGGTGGTGCCGGTTATGACGCCGCTGGCGACCCGCTGCCCGAGGCGACCCTCAAGCTTGCCCGTGAGGCCGATGCGATCCTGCTCGGTGCGGTGGGTGGTCCCGAGTACGATAAGCTGGATCGTCCCTTGCGCCCGGAGCGCGGCCTGCTGCGTATCCGCAAGGAGCTGAACCTCTTTGCCAATCTGCGTCCGGCGCTGCTCTATCCCGAGCTGGCCGAGGCCTCCAGCCTCAAACCTGAGGTCGTCTCTGGGCTGGATATCATGATCGTGCGTGAGTTGACCGGTGATGTGTACTTTGGCCAACCGCGTGGCATTGAAGAGCGTAATGGCGAGCGGGTGGGTTTTAATACCATGCTCTATTCGGAGAGCGAGGTGCGCCGCGTGGCGCGTGTGGCTTTCGATATCGCCATGAAGCGCGACAAGCGTCTTTGTTCCGTAGAAAAGGCCAATGTGCTGGAGTGTTCCGAGCTGTGGCGCGAGGTGGTGCTGGAGGTGGCCAGGGACTATCCTGAGGTGGAGCTGTCCCATATGTACGTGGACAACGCCGCCATGCAGTTGGTCAAGTGGCCCAAGCAGTTCGATGTGATCGTTACCGGCAATATCTTCGGTGACATCCTTTCCGATCAGGCCTCGATGCTGTCCGGCTCTATCGGCATGCTGCCCTCGGCCTCCTTGGATAAGGACAACAAGGGCATGTATGAGCCGATCCACGGCTCCGCCCCCGACATCGCCGGGCAGGACAAGGCCAACCCATTGGCCACTATCCTCTCCGTGGCGATGATGTTGCGCTACACCTTCGCTGACGAGGTCAATGCCAAGCGTGTAGAGGACGCGGTCAAGGGCGTATTGGCACAGGGTATCCGTACCGTCGACATCGCCACCGAAGGCTGTCAGACAGTGGCCTGCAGCGCCATGGGCGATGCAGTGGTCGCGGCAATGCGCGGATAAGTAAGGCTTCAACGCAGAGTACGCAGAGTACGCAGAGGATTTCGCATTATGTATTTCGTGCATAGGGTTGCAGCTAATCATGGATACCGGTGGGAAAGATAGGGAAACTTATTTTTTCTCAGCGATCTCCGCGTCCTCTGCGTTATATTCTTTTCAAGATACACAGGAGTTGGTGATATGAAACGAGTTGGTTTGGTTGGTTGGCGTGGCATGGTCGGTTCTGTACTGATGCAGCGCATGCGTGATGAACAGGATTTTGCCAAGTTTGAACCGGTTTTCTTCACCACCTCCCAGGCTGGTCAGCCCGGCCCGGATGTGGGTAAGGATGTGCCGCCGCTGAAGGATGCCAAGAGCATCGATGAGCTTAAGGCGATGGATGTGATCGTCACCTGCCAGGGCGGCGATTACACCAGTGAGGTCTATCCCGCGCTGCGTAAGGCCGGCTGGGACGGCTACTGGATCGATGCCGCCTCCACCCTGCGCATGGTCGATGAGTCGATCATCGTGCTCGACCCGGTCAATCGCAAGGTGATCGACGAAGGGCTGGCCAAGGGCGTCAAGACCTATGTGGGCGGCAACTGCACCGTGTCACTGATGCTGATGGGCCTGGGTGGCCTGTTTGAGCAGGGGCTGATCGAGTGGATCTCACCGATGACCTATCAGGCCGCCTCCGGTTCCGGGGCGCAGCACATGCGTGAGCTGATCCAGCAGATGGGTGCCATCGATGCCTCGGTCAAGGCCCTCAATGATGATCCGGCCACCGCGATCCTGGAGATCGACCGCAAGGTGGCCGACTTCATCCGCTCCGATGACTACCCCTGCGATAAGTGGGGTGTGCCATTGGCCGGCTCGCTGATCCCGTGGATCGACGTGCCGCTGGAGTCCGGGCAGTCCAAGGAGGAGTGGAAGGCCCAGGTGGAGACCAACAAGATCCTCGGTCGCTCCGACCGGCAGATCCCCATCGATGGCCTGTGTGTGCGTATTGGCGCGATGCGCTGCCATAGCCAGGCGCTGACCATCAAGATGAACAAGGATGTGCCGCTGGATGAGATTGCCGATATGCTGCAAAACCACAACCAGTGGGCCAAGGTGATCCCCAACGAGAAAGAGGCTACCATGGCCGAATTGACCCCGGCGGCGGTCACCGGCACCTTGGATATCCCGGTCGGGCGTATGCGCAAGCTGAACATGGGGCCGGAATACCTCTCAGCCTTCACGGTGGGCGATCAGCTGCTGTGGGGGGCCGCCGAACCGCTGCGCCGCATGCTCGGTATCCTGCTCGATAGCTAGCCCAAGTGAATGTCACAATTGTGACGAAATCCCGATTCGGCGTATGTCGTGTCGGGATTTTTACGTTTTGAAATTGTTAACCGATATCAAAAATGCTATATATATGCCGTAGTTAGTTGCAATAACTAAAGTTCATTGATAAGTTTAGGCCACCATGCTGTGCTACTGTGCAGGGCCATAAGCAAAATAATTCCATACAGAAGGGAGTAAGGATAGTGCGGAAGCTGCTGATTACGCTGCTGTCTATGATAGTTCTGATGCCTGCTTCGGCACTGGCGCTGGGACTGGGGAACATCACACTGCATTCGGCTTTGAATGAGCCTTTGAATGCTGAGATTGAGCTTCTTTCTGTTGCTCCGGGGGAGATCGACAGCCTGCGAGTCGGGCTCGCCGATGCGCAGACTTTCTCCCGTTTGGGGATTGAGCGTGCCTCGCAACTGATGCTGCTGAATTTCGAGGTGGAAGAGAAACGCTCGGGCGAGTATGTCGTCAAGGTCACCTCCAGGGAGACGATGCGTGAACCCTTCCTCACCCTGCTGCTTGACGCACGTTGGGATGCTGGTCGACTGGTGCGCGAGTACACCCTGCTGCTTGATCCACCGCTGACCCACGCCGAACGCGCCCCAGCCCCCACCGCGCCAGTGACCGCCGCCACACCGTCCGCCGCCCCTGCCCCGACGCCCGTACGCCCCGCCACACCGCGTCCTGCCGCCCCCCGCAGCGGTGAACTTTCCTACGGCCCGGTCCAGGCGAACGATACCCTCTGGGGCATCGCCCAGCAGATGCGCCCCAGCGATGATATCAGCGTTCAGCAGATGATGATGGCCCTGTTCGAGGCCAATCCCTATGCCTTTATAGATGGCAACATCAACCGCCTCAAGGCCGGTTATGTATTGCGCATCGATGATCCTGACCTGTTGCGGGCCATGTCCCGCGCCGAGGCGGCACGCGAAGTCACACGCCACACCAACGAATGGCGTGAACGCCGTGAGGCTGCCGCCGAACGTGCTGAAGAGCGGGTTAGCCCCGAGGTCGCCGATGAAACGACCGATCCCGCCACCGTCGCTACCGCCCCACGCGCCGAGCCGGAATTGACCCTGGTCACCCCGGATGATCGTGCTGAAGCCGAGCGTGACGCTGCTGCCCGTACCGGGGCTGAGGATCAGACTGTCGCTGCGGTACGCCAGGATCTGATGCTGGCGCTGGAAAGCTCCGCCGCTCAACGCCAGGAAAATGAAGAACTGCGCAAGCGCATCCAGGCGATGGAAGAGCAGCTCGGTGACATGGAGCGCATGCTCACCCTCAAAAGCTCTGATCTGGCGCAGCTGCAGCAGCAACTGCGTGAACATGGTGCAGAAGTAGAGCTTGCCTCTGAGGCTGCACCGGGCGAGGTGGCTCCTCCGGTTGCGGAAGCGGAGCCTACGGTCAGTGAGCCTGTCACCGAGGCAGAGCCGAGCGTCAGCGAAGCGGCCCCCGCCCCGGCGGTGAGCGAAGCGCCCCGTGAAGAGCGCCCAGCGCGTCCGGCACCGCCTCCTGCCCCTGCACCGAGCATGATGGACAAGATCTTCGGTGAGCCGATGTTGCTGGCCGTTGCTGGTGGGGTGATCGTGGTACTGCTGCTGCTGGGTATGCTGATTGTTCGCCGCCGCCGTAAGGGCAGCAGCTTCCAGGAGAGCATCCTTACCGCCGGCAGCTCCTCAATGATGGAGGCGAAGGCCAGCGAGGGTAAAGAGACCAGCTTCCTGAGCGACCTGGCGATCAGCGGCATGGGTGCCGGTGCGGCACAGGGAGACGAGGGCGAGGTCGACCCGCTGACCGAAGCCGATGTGTTCATTGCCTATGGCCGCAACCAGCAGGCCGAAGAGGTGCTGAAAAAGGCCCTCGAAGAGACCCCGCAGCGCCTGGAACTGACCGCCAAGCTGCTGGAGGTCTACTACAACACCCGCGATACCGACGCCTTCGCCAAGCTGGCGGAGGAGTCCGCTGAGCAACTGCAGACGCAGGAGGCCTTGTGGGCCACCGTTGCCGGGATGGGGCGTGAGCTGCTGCCTGACAATGAACTGTTCGCCTCCGTGGAGTCGGCCGAACCGCCTGCGGCGGAGAAGAAGCCTGCTGCGCCCATCAGTGACGATGTGCTGGATATCGGTTTGGATCTGGATGAACTGACCGCAGAAATGGAGAGCGAAGGTGAAGGCGATAGCGATTTTGCTGACTTCGACCTGGATCTTTCCGCCTTTGATGAGGACGATAAAAAGGGCCAGGGCAGCGTAGAGGATGCAACGCCAGAGGACATGAGCGCAGAAGCGGCTAGTGAGTCTGTAGCGGACACGGGTGATGTTGGTGAATTGGAGCTCGACCTCGATACGCTTGGCGAAGACGAGACTCCTGTGGCGTCTGCCCAGACCGACGAGTCGCAGGCAGAGGAGCAGGGCGTCGATGAGTTCTCCCTGGAACTGGATGCCCTCGACGATAGCGCTGTGGCGGATGGTGATGAAGCATCCGCCGCTGAGCCGACTGCCGATGATGGCTTTGGTGAACTGGACCTCGACCAGGAACTGGAGAGCCTGGGAGCCAAGCTTGAAGAACAGCCCAGTGATGAGCCTACCGGCAGCGATGAGTTTGATCTGGGTGAGTTGGACATGGGCGATCTGGATGCCGAGCTCGATAGCCTGGATGACTCTGCGCTCGAGGAAGCCCCGGCCGTTGAAGAGACACCAGCGAGCGATGAGTTCGATCTGGATGTTTCTTCCGAGGCCGACGACCTGACCGGCCTGGATGACCTTGAAAACGATATGCTGGATGATGGTGACGAGATCACCACCAAACTCGATTTGGCCCAGGCCTATGTCGAGATGGGTGATGGTGAAGGCGCACGCAGTATGCTCGAAGAGGTGGTCGAGGCCGGTAACGAGGAGCAGAAGCAGCAGGCACAGGAGCTGCTGGACAAGATCTGATCCTTGTTTCACGGTAGAATCACGCCCCGCACGGTCTGCCCTGCGGGGCGTTTTTCATTGGGAGTGAGTAATGCGGATCGCCATGGGCATAGAGTACGATGGTAGCGGCTTTCGCGGCTGGCAGCGCCAGTCTCACGATCGCAATACCATCCAGCAGGCGGTGGAGGAGGCGCTCTCTCGGGTAGCCAACCACCCGGTGGAGGTGATCTGTGCCGGGCGTACCGACGCCGGGGTACACGCCAGTGGCCAGGTGATCCACTTTGATACCCATGCCCAACGGGATGCACGCGCCTGGACCTTCGGCACCACCACCAATCTGCCCAAGAGCGTGGCCGCGCTCTGGGCGATCCCGGTGCCGGAGGCCTTTCATGCCCGCTTTTCGGCGCAGCGTCGCGCCTATCGCTACGTTATCTTCACCCGCGACATGCGTCCCACCTTCCTCGCCCGTCGTGTCAGCTGGAACCACCGGCCACTGGATCTGGCGCGCATGCAGGCTGCCGCCCAGGCCTTGCTGGGGGAGCACGATTTCACGGCCTATCGCACCGTGGCCTGCCAGGCCAAATCGCCGGTGCGGACCATCCACCAGCTGGAATTGAGCCAGCAGGGGCCATACATCTTCATGGACATCGAGGCCAACGGCTTTCTGCACCACATGGTGCGCAATATCGCCGGGGTATTGATGGCGATTGGCGCAGGCGATCATCCGGTGGAATGGAGCGGTGAGGTACTGGCAGGCCGGGACCGAACCCAGGGGGGCGTCACTGCCCCGGCCGGTGGCCTCTACCTGAGCCGGGTCAGCTATCCCGATGAATTTGCTATCCCGTCGCTTTCCCCGCCAGCGCCGGTCTGGTAATCTGCTCTGTTGCGATAGGTGGCTTAATCACAAAGGGCGCTAAGGTAATCAAACCGGGATTTTGTTACTAGCCCCCCTAAGCGCCGATACCGAAGGATGTTTTACTTTGCGTATCTTCGTGCCCTTAGCGGTTGATTTTTTGTTCAGGAGTCGTGTTTGCCAATAAGAACCCGCGTCAAGATCTGTGGCATCACCCGCCCCGGCGATGGCCTGTTGGCCGCCGCAGCGGGGGCAGACGCCATCGGGCTGGTGTTTTATCCCCCCAGCCCGCGCGCGCTGGATGCCGCCAAGGCGGCGGCGATTTGCAGCGCACTGCCGCCCTTTGTGACCACCGTGGGGCTGTTTGTGGATGCCGACCCGAGCGAGATCGAGCAGATAATGACCCAGGTGCCGCTGGACCTGCTGCAATTCCATGGCAATGAATCACCCTCGTTCTGCCGTGGCTTTGGACACCCCTGGATCAAGGCGATCCGCATGGCCGAGGGGGTGGAGTTGGCCACCGAGGTCGATCGCTACCACGGAGCGAGTGGACTACTGCTGGACAGCTTTCAGCAGGGGGTGCCCGGTGGTACCGGCCACAGCTTCGACTGGGCACGTATCCCGGCGGGCCTGAGCACGCCAATCATCCTCGCCGGGGGATTGAGCCCGGACAATATCCAACAGGCGGTGCACGAGGTGCGCCCCTGGGCCGTCGATGTCAGCAGTGGCGTCGAGGCCAGCAAGGGCATCAAGGATGCCGACAAGATCAACGCCTTCATGCAAGGAGTATACAAAGCCGATGTCGAATGACAGCCGTTTCGCGTCGCTGCTCGATCTGCCTGACGAGCGCGGCCACTTTGGGCCCTATGGCGGGGTCTTCGCCTCCGAAACCCTGATGGAGGCGCTGGACGAACTGCGTCAGGCCTACGAGCACTACAAGCATGACGAGGATTTCCTCGCCGAGCTGGACTACGAGCTGCGCCACTTTGTTGGTCGCCCCTCGCCGGTCTACCACGCCAAACGCTGGAGCGAGAAGCTGGGCGGGGCGCAGATCTGGCTCAAGCGTGAGGATCTCAACCATACCGGCGCGCACAAGATCAACAACACCGTTGGCCAGGCCCTGCTGGCCCAGCGCATGGGCAAGAAGCGCATCATCGCCGAGACCGGTGCCGGTCAACATGGGGTGGCCACCGCTACCGTCACCGCCCGCTACGGCATGGAGTGCGTGGTCTACATGGGGGCTGAGGACATTCAGCGTCAGAAGATCAACGTCTACCGGATGAACGTGCTGGGTGCCAGGGTCGAGGCCGTCAGCTCCGGCACCCGCACCCTCAAGGACGCGCTTAATGAGGCGATGCGCGACTGGGTCACCAACGTGGACGATACCTTCTACATCATCGGTACCGTTGCCGGCCCCCACCCCTATCCGGCCATGGTGCGTGATTTTCAGTCCGTGATCGGACGCGAGGCGCGGGTGCAGATGCAGGAGATGGTCGGTAAGCTGCCCGACGCCCTGGTGGCCTGTGTGGGCGGCGGCTCCAATGCCATCGGTCTGTTCCATCCCTTCCTCACCGATGACGAGGTCGCCTTCTACGGGGTGGAAGGCGGTGGCCTGGGACTGGAGTCCGGTCAGCATGCCGCGCCGCTATGTGCGGGCAAACCCGGCGTGTTGCACGGCAACCGTACCTATCTGATGGAAGATAAGGACGGCCAGATCACCGGCACCCACTCCATCTCCGCCGGGCTGGACTACCCCGGTGTTGGCCCCGAGCACGCCTGGCTGAAAGACAGTGGCCGCGCCAACTATGTGATCGCCACCGACGATGAGGCCATGGCCGCCTTCCACGAACTGTCGCGCACCGAGGGGATCATCCCGGCGCTGGAGTCCAGCCATGCGCTGGCCTACGCCGCCAAGCTGGCCCCCACCATGGAGAAGGACCAGGTGATCCTGGTCAATCTCTCCGGACGAGGCGACAAGGATATCCACACCGTAGCCCGGATGGAGGGGATCGAGGTATGAGCCGTATCGCCGCACAATTTGCCAAGCTTAAGGCACAGCAGCGCAAGGCGCTGATCCCCTTTATCACCGCCGGCGATCCCGAACCGGGGATCACCGTACCCACCATGCACGCCATGGTGGAGGCCGGGGCCAGTATCCTCGAATTGGGCGTACCCTTCTCCGATCCCATGGCCGACGGCCCGGTGATCCAGCTCGCCAGTGAACGCGCCCTCAAACACCATGTGGGCCTGCGCGATGTACTGGCGATGGTCAGACAGTTTCGCCATCAGGATGACACCACCCCGGTGGTGCTGATGGGCTATCTCAACCCCATCGAGGTGATGGGCTACGAGGCCTTTGCCGCCGCCGCCGCCGAGGCCGGGGTGGACGGGGTGCTCACCGTCGACATGCCGCCGGAGGAATCCGCCGTCTTGGTCGAGGCGCTGCGCAAACACGAATTGGACCCCATCTTCTTGCTCGCCCCGACCACCGGCGAGGCGCGTATCAAGCGGATCTGTGATCAGGCCAGCGGCTTCGTCTACTATGTATCGGTAAAAGGGATCACCGGTTCGGCTGCGCTGGACGCCGACGAAGTGGCCGCTCGCCTCGATCTGATCCGTAGCAAGACCGCGCTGCCGGTTGGTGTCGGCTTTGGCATCAAAGACGGCCCCTCCGCCGCGCGCATTGCCCAGATGGCCGATGCGGTGATCGTCGGCAGCGCCCTGGTCAAGCGCTTTGAGGCACTGGCGCAGGAAAGTGATAAGATCCCGGTACAGGCCGCCGCCTTCATCAGCGAGCTGCGCACCGCAATGGACGGTTAACTAAAGATGTTTCAACGCAGAGAACGCCGAGGACGCAGAGAAAGTTTAAAGTGTGTCCACCTATCTGCCAACGGGTTTGAATCATCAGTAGGTCATGCTCAAGGCTTATATACACAGCATTCTCTGCGTACTCTGCGACCTCTGCGTTAAAAAGCTTTTATGAGGAATCATCATGAGTTGGTTACAGAAATTCCTGCCTTCGCAGATCCGCACCGAGGGCGGTAACAAGAAGACCGTCCCGGAGGGTCTGTGGGCCAAGTGCCCCGGTTGCAACGGGGTGTTGTACCGCGCCGAGCTGGAGCGCAATCTGGATGTGTGTCCCAAGTGCGGCCAGCACATGCGCATTGGTGCGCGTCGTCGCCTGGAGGCCTTTCTCGACCCGGAACCACGGGTGGAGATCGGCGCCGAGGTGCTACCGATGGATGCACTCAAGTTCCGCGACAGCAAGAAGTACAAGGATCGCCTCTCCACGGCGCAAAAGGCCACCAGCGAGACCGACGCGCTGATCGCGATGATGGGCCAGGTCAAGGGTGTGCCGCTGGTGGCGGCGGCCTTCGAGTTTCGTTTTATGGGCGGCTCGATGGGCTCGGTGGTGGGGGAGCGCTTTGTGCGTGCCGCCAATGCCAGCCTGGAACACGGCATCCCGCTGGTTTGTTTCTCCGCCAGTGGCGGGGCGCGCATGCAGGAGGCCTTGTTCTCCCTGATGCAGATGGCCAAGACCTCGGCGGTGTTGGCCAGGATGCGCGAGCAGGGCATTCCCTTCATCTCGGTAATGACCGACCCCACCATGGGTGGCGTCTCCGCCAGCCTGGCCATGCTGGGGGACATCAACGTCGGTGAGCCCGGTGCCCTGATCGGCTTCGCCGGCCCGCGCGTGATCGAACAGACCGTACGCGAAACCCTGCCCGAGGGCTTCCAGCGTACCGAGTTCCTGGTGGAGCACGGCGCCATCGACATGATCATCGACCGCCGCGAGATGCGTGACCGCCTCGCCAGCGTATTGTCGATCATGACCCGCCAGCCATCCCCGGCTGTGGCGTCTTAACAGCCTGTTAAAGGCTCAACACAGAGACCAGGAATGTAGGTCGGGTTAGCGCAGTGTAACCCGACGATATTATCCCTAGTTTCTGCTAGTTGTAGGAGCGGCTTGGCCGCGATAATCGAATTCATCGCGGCGGAGCCGCTCCTACAGTCCTTCGTGTTCTCTGTTGCCTGGGAAATACGTTCCCGACATTTCCAACCGACTACATCCATGTAGTCGCCTGTGTTGAAAGGTTTCCCCCCATGCGCTTTGAAACACTTGACCAATGGCTGGCCTGGCAGGAGACCCTGCATCCTTCGGCCATCGATCTGGGATTGGAACGGCCCGGTCGGGTGCTTCAGGCCTTGGGTCTGGCGACACCTTCTCACCGGGTCATCACCGTGGCCGGTACCAACGGCAAGGGCTCCAGCGTGGCGATGCTGGAATCCATCCTGTTGGCCGCCGGTTACAGGGTCGGCAGCTACACCTCTCCCCATCTGCTGCGTTACAACGAGCGTATCCGTCTCAATGGCGCGGCGGTGGAGGATGCCCGCATTTGCGCTGCCTTTGCCCGCATCGACGCCGCCCGTGGCGACACCTCACTAACCTATTTTGAATTCGGCACCCTGGCGGCCTTGCAGATCTTTGCCGAGGCCGATCTGGATGTGGCGGTGTTGGAGGTGGGCCTGGGCGGTCGGCTGGATGCGGTTAACCTGCTGGATGCGGATGTGGCGCTGATCACCGCCATCGATGTGGATCATGCTGCCTGGCTGGGGGATAGCCGCGAGGTGATCGCGGTGGAGAAGGCCGGGATCATGCGTCCCCAGCGTCCGGCAGTCTGCTCCGATCCCCAGCCCCCACAAAGCTTGATAGAGCATGCCCACACCCGACAGGCCGTGCTGTACTGTTTAGGCAACAACTTTGATTATCGCAGCCAGCAGGATGGCTGGGCCTACGAGGACGAGCAGGGGCCCTTGCCGGGCCTGCCCCGTCCGGCCCTGGTGGGGCAGATGCAGCTGCAAAACGCCGCCGGGGTGATCCGCGCCCTGCGCTGCCTGGGTGATACCCTGCCGGTCAATACCCAGGCGATCCGCCAAGGCTTGTTGTCGGTTTCTCTGCCGGGGCGCCTGCAGCGTCTGCCGGGTATTCCCGAAGTTATTCTGGATGTGGCCCACAATCCCCAGTCAGCCCAGGCCCTCGCCGATAACCTCGCGGCAATGCCCTGTGCAGGCCGTAGCCTGGCGGTGGTGGGGATGCTGGCCGACAAGGATATCGCCAGTGTCCTGCGCATTATGGCACCCGCTATCGATGATTGGTTTCTTGCCGGGCTGGATGTCTGGCGCGGGGCCGACTGCGACACCCTCGTTGCAGCGTTGGAAGGGGAGGGGATTGGCCCCTATCGATGCCATCTCTCGGTTACCGAGGCACTTGCGACGGCCCGTGAACAGGCCGGTGAACAAGACCGTATCATCGTGTTTGGCTCGTTCCACACCGTGGCCGAAGCGCTGGCCGAGCCTGGCGGGCACGGCCACGCCCTATAGGGTGGCCTGTGGCCACCGTGACGCGCTGACCGGCCAGGCTGAACTCCGATTTGTAGTGGTATTTGCCGGGTTCGGACAATCGTCACCTCGTGGTGGCTAGCTGCCGACCGGATGCAGTACCAGTCCATGGCTGCGCGCAAAATCCACCACCGCTTGGTACAGGCCAGGCTGCTCCGTGGCCATCTGCCTATCCAGCCGTACACAGCGTTGCTCACCATGTTGCACCGGTGCCAGATAGGGGGAGTAGCGCAGCCGCTGATCTGCGCCAAACACTGCTGCCATACCTGCCAGACGCTGTGTCCAGTCACTGGGGCGAAAACGCTCTGTCCCCTCACAAATACACTGTTGCTGTTTTGCCTGCTCCATAATGCCACCTGCTATATTAGTGATTGCTTATATGTTTATAGCGATGCTGTCGGCACATTGCAAGCTCTGCTATGCTGCGTCGATGAAAAACAGCCCAAGCCCCGATACCGTTATTGCCCACACCCGCTGCTGGATCGAGCGGGCGGTGATCGCCTTCAACCTCTGTCCCTTTGCCCGCAAGCCCTACCAGGGCGAGCAGGTGCGCTACGTGGTCAGCGACGCCGAGCAGCCCGAACAACTGCTGGAAGACCTGGCCGCAGAGCTGGAACAGCTGCGTGCCAGCGATCCCGAACTGGTGGAGACCACCGTGCTGATCCACCCCTGGGTGTTGCAAGACTTCCTCGACTACAACGACTTTCTTGATCTTGTCGATGCGCTGCTTGAGCAGGGGGGCTATGCGGACGAATTCCAGATCGCCAGCCTCCACCCCGACTACCAGTTTGCCGGTACCGCACCGGATGATGCCGAGAACTACACCAATCGCTCCCCCTATCCCATCCTCCACCTGCTGCGTATCGACGGGGTAGCGCGGGCCATAGCGGGCCATCCCCGCCCCGATGCGATCCCGGAGCGCAATATCGAGGTGATGGAACGCGAGGGGGCCGAAAAGATGCAGGCCCTGCTGGCCGAGTGTATGGGGCGGGAGTAATGGCACAACTGCTGGGGATCGCCGTTAAACCACAGCGTAAGGGGCCCATGGGCCTGCACCAGGAGGCGATGCTGCACCGCCAGCACGGTCTGGTGGGCGACTGTCGCGGCAAGCCCGGCCCACGCCAGCTGACCCTGATGAACCTCAGCGACTGGCAGGCCGCCTGTGATGCGCTGGGTGTCGAACTGCCCTGGCAGACCCGTCGCGCCAACCTGTTGGTGGACGAGCTAGCGCTCTACCAAACCACCGGCAGGCGTATCCTACTGGGCGAGGCCATACTGGAGATCACCGGCGAGACCGACCCCTGCGAACGGATGGAACAGGCCCAGCCCGGCCTGTTCAGCGCCCTGTTGCCGGGCTGGCGCGGCGGGGTTACCTGCCGGGTAGTCAATGGCGGCGTGATCCGCGTGGGGATGGCCGTGACCCTGGACTGAACGTCCTGGCCGATCTCCTGTCGCACCCGGTAGGAGCGGTGCCCCCCGCCACGCTTCTGGGGCAAGCCCTTATCGTTAAGCCAAAAAAAGGAAAATGCCAATGATCTTCAAGCAACTGTTCGAACCCGACTCCAGCACCTACACCTACCTCATCAGCTGTCCGGACACAGGCAAGACCGCGCTGATCGACCCGGTGCTCGACACCGTGGAGCGGGACCTTGCCGTGCTGCAACAACTGGGCCTCAAGCTCGACTACAGCATCGACACCCACGTCCATGCTGACCACCTCACCGGTGCCAAGCGCCTCAAGGAGCAGGCCGGTAGCCAGATCGTCTATCCAGCGATGCTCGACATCGCCTGCGTCGATATTGGGCTGCGCGAGGGCCAGCCCTTCATGGTGGGTAACATCACCATTCAGCCACTGTTTACCCCCGGCCATACCGACCACCACCACGCCTATCTGATCGACAACGGCACCCAGCAGATGCTGTTCAGTGGCGATGCCCTGCTGATCGAGGCCTGCGGTCGCACCGACTTCCAGTCCGGCGACGCCCACGCCCTCTATCGCAGCATCCACGACAAATTCTTCACCCTGCCCGACGAAACCCTGGTCTACCCCGGCCACGACTACGAGGGGCGCTTCATCACCACCATCGCCCAGGAAAAGGCCCGCAACCCCCGCCTGGGCAACGACCGCCCCGAGGCTGAGTTCGTCAAGATCATGGAAGAGATGGATCTGCCCTACCCACGCAAGATCGACTTCGCCGTGCCCGGCAACGAAGGCTGTGGGAGCTGCCCCGACAACATCCCCGAGGAGTACCGCAGGCCTTGCGAACAGCACGACCAGGGCTGAGTGGTCTGGAACAAGAAGTGAAGGCCGGAGCGTCGAGCTCCAGCTCGATGAATGGAGTGAACGCTGATCAGCGAGGGACTTGATGCGCTCTTTCAATGTGTCATCAAGTTTGAGAGACGTTGCCATGGTGGGCCTCTTATTCAAAGGTAATACTTGTGGATAATCTAGCCCTTACCTGCTCCCTAATCAAGGTACAGATGAGGATTGCCTTCGGGTGGCGGTGTCTGTTCAGTCTGAAACGGCCCCACTGCAACGATTCCCCCCGGCCGCTGTCTCAGAGAGAGTACAGATACCCCACAACTTGCACAGTTGGGGTTTTCTGCCAAGCTTGTCCTATCTCCACTTCTTGAGGTTATCCCCTTGCAATTTAACGGCTTTCTCAGCTTCTCCTGGTGGGAGGTGTTGCTCTACGCGCTGTTGCTGACCCACATCACCATCGCCTCGGTGACCATCTTCCTGCACCGCCATCAGGCCCACCGGGCGCTGGAGCTGCACCCTGTGCCCAGCCACTTCTTTCGTTTCTGGCTGTGGCTGACCACCGGCATGGTCACCCGGCAGTGGGTGGCGATCCACCGCAAACACCACGCCAAGTGCGAGACCACCGATGACCCGCACAGCCCGCAG
Source organism: Ectothiorhodospiraceae bacterium (assembly GCA_007125455.1). Classification (GTDB taxonomy): domain Bacteria; phylum Pseudomonadota; class Gammaproteobacteria; order Thiohalomonadales; family Thiohalomonadaceae; genus SLDE01. Next base: position 3,894 of record SLDE01000241.1, on the reverse strand, counting down.
ATCAAGGGGCTGCGCAAGGTATTGGGGCAGGGGGCCGAGCTCTACAAGGTCGAGGCGGGCAATGCCGAGACCCTGGATCGTTACGGCAAGGGCACCCCGGATGACTGGCTGGAACGCCGCCTCTACAGCCCTTACCCCTACCTGGGGATCAGCCTGATGCTGGTGATCAACCTGCTGATCTTCGGCCCCATCGGCCTCACCGTATGGGCGATACAGATGATCTGGATCCCCTTCTTCGCCGCCGGGGTGATCAACGGGGTGGGGCATTATCTTGGCTATCGCAATGCCGCCTCCCCCGACGCCTCCACCAACATCGTCCCCTGGGGGATCCTCATCGGTGGTGAGGAGCTGCACAACAACCACCACGCCTGGCCCGGCTCCGCCAAGCTTTCCTACCAGCGCTGGGAGTTCGACATCGGCTGGCTGTATATCCGCCTATTGCAGGGGCTGAGGCTGGCCAGGGTCAAGCGGGTATCGCCACCGCCCATGCCGCTTCGCCTGGGCAGTCAGAACCCCGACCAAGATGCCCTGCGCGCACTGCTTGCCCAGCGTATGCAACTACTGGCCCGTTACGGTCGTAAAGTAATGGTCAAGGTACATCGTGAAGAACTGCGCAAGCTGGCAGGTAATCGAGAGCTGAAAAGCATGTTCAAGCGTAGCAAAGCCTATTTCCTACGTGATGATGCCTCGCTGGACAGCCAGGCCCAGGCACGTATCGGTGAGGTGCTTGGCCGCAGCGAGGCGATGCGCACCGCCTACGAATATCGTCAGCGCCTACAGGCCATATGGCAAGAGACCACCGCCCAACCGGACAAGGCCCGACAGGCGATCCAGCAATGGTGTCGCGAGGCCGAGGCCAGTGGTAATCGATACCTGCAGCGCTTTGCAAGGCAATTGTTGCCAGGCTGAGACTTGGCGGATTTCAGCGGCTCTGCCCTGCCTTGGCAGGGGGCGAGGAGGGCGAGTGATTGCCAGCCTTGCCAACCGTGGCTACGATTGCGCATAGACAACACACGGAAGGAACTCTCCATGAAATACCTGCTCACCACCCTCGCCGTCCTCATCACAACTACCGCCCACGCCCAGATCTACCGTTGCGAAATCAACGGCGAAACCATCTACTCCCAGCAACCCTGCGCCACCGACGCCGAAACCGTCGAACTGCGCTACCACCGCGTAGATCCACAATCCGCCGCCGCCGCCGCATCATCAGCCGCCGACCTGAAAGCCAGCAACGATGCCATGACCCGAGAGCGCCGGATCCGCGAAATAGGTAATGAGATCGGCCGCCTCGAATCCCGTAATCGAAGACTACTCCAAAGCCGCGACCGAGAGATCGGACAACTCCGCGCACGACAGCGCACCGCCAACAACAACCTGGCTGGTGCCACATACCGCCAAAGCATCGCCGAAGAAATGTCAGCAGTAAATCAACGTTACGACACACAGATCAGAGTCAATCAAGAACAGATCGGAAGGATGCGGGATGATCAGCGGACTCTGCGGGGAGAGTAGATCGCTGCCCCTAAATATGCATCGAGAAACAGAGATTCAACGGGTTACACCGTTTTTACGCCGGTGTGCTAGCAAGTTACTAAATTGTAGAACGTTAATGGTGCCGAGGGTCGTACTCGACGAACCGGCAGGACAGCCGATTTGGACGCGCATTAGCGCGCCCTCAGCACATTAAGTGAGCAACCAAGAGCACTTAAGAGTATGTTTTATCGGGATATTTGCACTCAGGCAAGCGACGAAATGCCTCTGGTTAGCTCATAAATGCTCTCCAGATGGTCACAAAATGGTCACAGAATCAATCAGCGTATCATGCTGATGTGGCTACAGATCCAGGCGGTAACGCTTGTATCAATAAGCTGGCGGCGGTTCATTGTAACCGTAGCGATCTGGCCTTCGATGGCATGGGGCCGACCTGTGCAATCCTCGTCGGCCGACCGTCAACTTACTTCCGTCGGCCGACAGTCTGTAGGACGCTATTTTACGAAGTTGGTTTCTCCATCGTCACCTTGGCAGGTAATGGTTAGCCCCTTAAACAGCTCGGCGTAATACTTCGGCAATCGGTATGGACATAGAATCACCTGAGTAATGTTGCTTTGGTGTCGTTGCGTGATGGTTTGATCATGCTTCACTACTCTGAGTGAAACGCCCTGTACGGGGCCGCATGCAGGGTGTTGTGGGGAGGGCGGGCTCAACACCCGTCCTTACCCGATTAGGTTTCATGGGTGATGCATCCGCGGTTTGTACTGCTTGAGTTCTTCGACAGCCTGCATAAACGTTCGTGCAGGGAACCCCTCACGAGTTCTACTCAGAAGCGTTGGAATGGACATGGTCGATATGAGCCGGCCCGCTGCCTCATTGTGCGCAACTGCTACGCGTGAAAAAGCCACCTTGTTAAGGGCTTCTGAACAGTTTTCGGAGAGCCATATGGTTAGCTCTTTAATGTGATTGAATACAAGTTCACCATATGCCATAGCTTCAGAGACCGACGGCATATAGCCTTTGTGTACCACGCTATTGCGAAACTCTTTCCACGGGCGATTTTTCCAGTCTTGACCGGCTATGTGAGTTGGCTTTGCTTCGTCTATCGTTGGAGGAGGGGTTCCGGCTTCCAGCATGTACGCAAAGATAAATACACCGAACTGTCTCTCTGACTGATTTGCTACCAATTTCCAGGCAGCAATGAACGCGGAATCATCAATGCCACGTTTTGCACAGAGGGTTCTTATTGCGAACTCGTAGAAGCGCTCCAAAGAGGCGGCCATGCCGGTGGCTGCCTCGCGTGGATATCCGTCGAGTAGCGCCATTACGGCAAGCTCAAAGAGGAGCTCGTACTTTTGCTCTTGGATTGCGGTGACGGTGGCGTGTCCATTTTGGCAAGTGATATTAAGCAGTCCATCATCCCGTAACTCGACTGACATCAGTTCATCACTGGGATGGCCTTGCTCTTGAAAGCATTGCATACAAGGAACGCGAAGCTTCATATGGGAAACCTAACGCCAGCGCTCAACTGCGCGAGGTACGAGCGTCGGTTGGAGCGCCTTGTTGGGCATGATTTGGGATAGGCACAGCTTCCGCATGAAGCTTCAGACCTAGTGCTGTCATGACCTTAAGGATTGTGTCAAACCCCGGAGTCCGTTCGCCCGAAAGCGCTTTATATAGGCTTTCACGTGACACACCAGCATCACGTGCCACCTGCGACATCCCTCTTGCACGGGCAATATCACCAAGGGCCTTTGCAATAAAAGCTGCGTCACCTTCTGCCTCTTCCATGCAGGCTTCCAGATATGCCGCCATTTCTTCAGGCGTACGGAGATGCTCAGCAACATCATAGCGCGTTGTAACGGTCTTTTTCATGGGTAATCCTACAGATTGCGGGCGAGACGTAGCGCGGCCTTTATATCTTTTGACTGGCTGCTTTTGTCACCGCCAGCCAACAAGATCACTAACTCACGCCCTTGCTGTTTGTAGTACACCCGGTAACCGGGGCCATAGTCGATACGCAACTCAGAGACTCCTTCACCTACTGGCTCGGCGTCTCCCGGATTCCCTGCTGCCAAGCGCTCGACTCTCGCCAAAACTCGGCCACGAGCACGAATATCGCGCAACCCATCGAGCCACTTGACATAGACTTCCGTTTTGCGAACCTCCATCATGCCACCAAGCGTAGCCCCGCGGCTACATCGTGTCAATCGCCATTATGTGCCCAACGTCTATGCTAAGCGGCGCGGGCACGGAGCCAGCCCGGCTTTGCCGGCCCAAAAGTTACCCCGCGTCCGCTTGAGCATTTTGTTGGGCGCTTAGTCGGCATGGTGCAACTCCTGCCGAAGTATCTCCCTTAGTTTGCCGGCAGTTAACGGGACATTCTCGTCATTCAGGGCT
>SLDE01000121.1 GCA_007125455.1 Ectothiorhodospiraceae bacterium | reverse complement strand
TCACCACAGACGACCCGGTTGCGACCAGCCTGTTTGGCACGGTACATCGCTTGGTCGGCGCGTTGCAGGGCATCCTCGGCGAGGGGATCGTTGGGGCGCAGCGCGGTGACGCCGATACTGATCGTCATGCGGCAATGTTTGTTTTCCTCGAGCTCCATCTCTCCTTCCTCTATCTGTTCGCGCAAGATCTCGGCCAGCTCGCAGGCGGTGGGCAGGTCGGTATCGGGTAGTAACACGGCGAACTCTTCGCCCCCGATCCGTCCCATCAGATCGGTTTTGCGTAGTCGCTGGGTGATCTGTCTGGCCAATTCCTTGAGGGCCACGTCGCCGGCGGCGTGGCCGAAGCGATCATTGATCTTCTTGAAGTGGTCGATGTCGAGCAGCAATAGTGCCGCTTCGCTATGGTTGTGCCGTTGTAGTCTGGCCAGTTCCTGCTCCAGGTGCTCCATGAAGTAGCGCCGGTTGTGCAGGCCGGTAAGGAAGTCGGTTGTTGCCATCTGTTTCAGGCGCTTGAGTAGGGCCTTGTGCTCGGTGGTGTCGCGGAACACGACCACCGCACCGCGTCGTTCTCCGCCCTGCTCGATGGGGGTGATGGTCAGATCGACGGGAAAGCCCTCGCCGTTCTTGCGGATAAACCATTCGTCCTGGTGGCGTGATTTGCCGTCCTTAACGGTCAGGTGTACCGGGCACTCGGCGGCAGGGTAGTGGCTGCCATCGGGGCGATGGTGGTGAAACAGCAGGTGCTGGTGCTGGCCCAGAACCTCATGCTCCTCGAAGCCCAGCATCTTCAGCGCGGCGGGGTTGATGAAGGTGCAGAGTCCTTCCATGTCGACGCCGTAGACCCCTTCCCCTAAGGAGGCGAGTAGCAGGCGGCGGGTATTGGCCTCCTGCTCCAGGTTCTGGCGGGCGTGTACCTGTTCGGTAATATCCACCCAGGCACCCACCACATGGCTACGGCGGGCTTCGTCGTGGTAGAGCTGCAGTTGATCAACGATGTGGAGCACACCACCGTCGCGCTTGTAAAAACGATACTCATGGCGAAGACGGTTTTGCTTGTATAGCCGCTGCATGGCATCGACGGCCTGTTCGCGATCGTCCGGGTGAAGGTGTTGCTGCCACCAGTTCGCCTTTAGTGCCTCTTCGTTGCTGTAGCCGAGCAGGCGGGTGATATTGCTTGAGATCCAGGTGGTTCGTGGCCCCTGTTCGGTGAGCTCCAGGCTGTACATGATGGCCGGGCTGACCTCCAGGTATTCATGCAGACGTTGTTCTGCCAACTGATACCTGCGGGTCCACTTCTCGGCGAGTTGTTGCTGTGCCTGCAGGCGGCGACGGTTGCGAAGCAAAACGCCCAGCAGCGCCATGATCAGTGCGCCACAGAGCAGCAGGATAAAGAGTGTTACGCTGTGGCGCTTGAGCCATTCAACGAGGTTAAAGTTCTGCTGGCTATCGAAGGGGGGAAGCTCCAGGGTGCGCAGCAAGCGGTGTACCTCTTCGTAGGAGAGCGGTACGGTGAAGCCATGGATCCCGATCCGCTTCCCCAGTTCACTGCCATGGGGCAGGTTGAGCAATGCGCTGGTGACTCGATGGCGGAGCTCTTGGTCGGTATGGGGCATGCTGGCAAAGGGCCACTCGGGGTAGAGTCGGGTGGAGCTTGCATAGGGGTAGCGGGGCAGGTTTTGCCGGTTGAGCACCCGGATCTGGCTGGCTTCGAGACGCCCCTGATCGAGTAGTTGCTCGATAAGGCCGGTGCGGACAAAGGCCGCGTCCACCTCGCCACGCAGCAGGCTGTGGATCGCCAGGTCGTGGGGCATGCCGGTAAACTGGGTCTGTAGCGAAACCCTGCCGGAAAGCTGGCCTTTAAGTTCAAGGTATTGGACTTGGTAGCCCCCCAGGGAAGAAGGCGAGGGGCTGGCGATACGTTTGCCGCGCAGGTCGGCCAGCTGCTGTATCGATGGATCGTCGGCACGTACCACGATCACTCCGCCAAACTCCATCAGTTGGCGTCCGAGCTCTGCCCGGATGAGGGTGGCCAGCGGTGCCGATATCCCGTATTGCTGTTGTACCTGAACGTAGTGGCTGGGGTTGGTGAAGACGAAGTCGATATCGCGCTGGCGGATCGCCGTTTCCAGCGCATCATAGCCATAGGGGACGATCTGAATGCGGTAGCCCGGCAGTTCCTGTTGCAGGTATTGCTCCAGCTCCTGCCATTGTTGTCGGGTCTCTTCGATGGGGCGGAAGGAGAGCATGCCGATATGCACATCTTGCGATGCTGCTAAGGGCGGTAGCGGGAGCAGTCCCAGTACCAGTAGGTACAACAGCCCCCAGCTCCACCGGGCAGGGGAGGACGGGGCTGTTGACTGTCGGTTGGTTGATTGGGGCATCTGTGCTTGTGCGGGTAATGTGTCGCTGGCAACCATAGCACGTTGCGCCGTGTCAGGCAGTAGGACTAATGCTGACGTTCAATGATATAGGCCGATAGCCAGCGCAAGGGATCGGCCTCCTCGGCAAAGCCTTGCAGGCTTTGCTGGGCCTGCTCGTTGAGTGCTGCCGCCTTTTGGCGCGCGCCATCGAGCCCCAGCAAGGAGGTGTATGTGGGCTTGTCCTGGGCCTCGTCCGAGCCCTGCGGCTTGCCCAGGGTGGCGGTGTCGGCGGTGACATCGAGGATATCATCCTGGATCTGGAAGGCCAGACCGATCGCTTCGGCATAGCTGTCCAGTGCCTGCTGTTGTGCCTCGTCGGCCCTTCCGGCGATGGCCGCCAGGCGGATGCTGGCGCGGATCAGGGCACCGGTCTTGTAGCGGTGCATCCCCTGCAGTGCCGCCAGGTCGAGGCGGGTGCCCGCGGCGGCGATATCGATGGCCTGTCCGCCAGCCATACCACGGGAACCACTGGCCCGGGCCAGTTCGCCGATCATGCGAATGCGCTGGTTATCGTCCACCTGGAGTGAGGCGTCGCTGGCGAGCAGCTCGAAGGCGAGGGTTTGCAGGGCATCGCCGCAGAGGATCGCCGTGGCCTCGTCGAAGGCCTTGTGGCAGGTGGGCTTACCGCGACGCAGATCGTCGTTGTCCATGGCGGGCAGGTCGTCGTGTACCAGTGAATAGGCGTGGATCAGCTCTACTGCGCAGGCCGCGCCATCCAGTGGCTCGGGGGGGAGCCCCAGGGCAGCACCAGTGGTGTAGACAAGGACTGCACGCACCCGTTTGCCCCCGTCCAGGCTGGCGTAGCGCATCGCCTCGTGCAGGCGCTGATCTGCCTCGGCGGCGGGCGGCAGGCGCTGCGCCAGGGCCTGTTCCAGGCGTTGTTGATAGGTGCTTAACAGTGGTTTGAGCTTACTGTGCATCGGACTCAAAGTCCGCTAGCGGTGCCTCGGCGTCGCTCTGGAGCAGGATGCTGACCTTTTGTTCTGCCGCCTGCAAGGCCTGTTGGCACTGGCGGGTGAGGGCGATCCCCTGTTCAAAGTCCTTGAGCGACTGCTCCAGGGTGCTTTCCCCTTGCTCCATCCTCTCTACCAGGGCCTCCAATTGTTGCAGGGCCTTTTCAAAGTCTGGTTGTTTGCCAGCGTTTGCCATGATGTACTTACCTGTGAGAATTTGCCCGCTAAAGTACCGTAGCGCCACGCAGGTGACAAGCACTACACTGGGTTCAATAGACAAGGGAGTTATCAGCCATGTTGCGTATCTTTGTTCTGCTCAGTGCCCTGTTACTGCCATTCGCCCCGTGGGCGAGCGAGATCACCGTCTCCGGCGGAAGCGAGCACTTTAGCTGGCAGGAATATAATGACGGCGGTAGCAAGCTGCTTAAGGAGAGTGGCCTGCGTTACTTTGTTGAGCTCAAGGGGGTGAACCACTTTCACCCGCTGTGGAGCTCCAGCTTCGCCGGACGGCTGTACTCTGGCGTGGTGGGCTATGAGTCGGATTATTGGAACGATCCTGACGAGGGTACCACCCTGGCCCCGGAGCCGGTGAGCACCGACGTGGACTACAACGGGATGCGTTTCGAGGTGGTATTTAGCCGCCGTATAGGCGAGTTGGCTCATCAGCGCAATCAACCGCAGTGGTGGCTGGACTTTAGCGTGGGCACCGAGATGTGGCGTCGCCATCTACGCAGCACCCGCCTGAGCGATGGCACCGGCATCGGCGGCGCGAGCGAGGACTATCACACCGTCTACGGGCGGATGGGTGCGCGCTTTGCAGATCCCAGCGGCTTTAGCGCACAGCTTGGGGCCAAATGGCCCTTCCACACCGACGAGGATGCGCGCATTGGCGGGGACACCGTAACCCTCAATCCCGAGGGGCGTCTGAGTGTCTATGCCGGTGTGGGCTACGCCTTTAGCCCGGCCTGGTCACTGACGTTGGACTACGACAGCTACCGCTTTGCCAAGTCCGACCCGGTGGAGCACAATGGCATGTTGGTGTGGCAGCCGGAGAGCCATCAGGATGCCCTGTCATTGGCGTTGCACTACCGCTTTTAATTGCCGATGAATGGGCTATCGCGGGTGATCCCGCTGCGACGATAAGCGTGATATGATGGCGGCATGTTTTCCTGGCTAAAAAATCCCTGGCAGCGGGTGCGTGGTGGCGGCAAGGGGCGGACCAGCGGTCCGGTCCGTATCCCCCGTGACCAGCACTGCGTCTCCCGCTCATCCATCGGCCGCTACGCGCTGAAGGTTCTCTATCGTCTCAACGAGGCCGGCCACGAGGCCTATTTGGTCGGTGGCGGGGTACGCGATCTGCTGCTTGGGCGCGAGCCCAAGGACTTCGATATCGCCACCAGCGCCAGCCCGGAAGAGGTGCGCAAGCTGTTTCGCAACTGCCGCCTGATCGGGCGGCGTTTCCGTCTTGCCCATATCCACTTTGGTCGTGAGATCATCGAGGTTGCCACCTTCCGCGCCGGGCATGAGGGCGATGGTGATTCACGTACCAGCGATAACGGCATGTTGTTGCGCGATAACGTCTACGGCAGTCTGGAAGAGGACGCCTGGCGGCGCGATTTTACCGTCAATGCCCTCTACTACACCGTGGAAGACTTCGCCGTGGTGGACTACACTGGCGGGCTGGCCGACCTGAAGGCCGGGTGCCTGCGCATGATCGGCGACCCGCAGCAGCGTTTTCGTGAGGATCCGGTACGCATGCTGCGCGCGGTGCGCTTTGCCGCCAAGCTGGGCTTTCGTATCGACAAGGAGGTCGAGCAGGCGATCCGTGAGCTGGGTTACCTGCTTGAAGAGGTTTCCCATGCCCGCCTGTTTGACGAGACCCTCAAGCTGTTTCTCTCCGGCTATGGTGTGGCCAGCTATGAGCTGCTGCGTCAGTATCACCTCTTTTCCCACCTCTTTCCCGAGACCGACGCCTGCCTGAGTGAGGAGGAGAACCACTTCCCCCACACCCTATTGCTGCGTGCCCTGGAGAATACCGATCAGCGTGTCGCCAGCGACAGGCCGGTTAGCCCGGCCTTCCTCTACGCCGCCCTGCTATGGGAGCCGGCGCGGCGTGAGGCCGGGGTCTTTGTGCGGCGCAAGCAGCCAGCGTTGCAGGCAATGCAGTTGGCCGGTGATGCGGTCTTTGCCCGGCAGAACCCACGGGTGCAGGTACCCAAACGCTTCAGCCTGCAATCGCGCGAGATCTGGGAGTGGCAGGAGCGGCTGGCGCGCAATACTGGCCGGCGGGCGATGCGTCTGCTAGAACAGCCGCGCTTTCGCGCCGCATGGGACTTTCTGCTGCTCCGTGGCGAGGCCGGCGAGGAAGTCGCCGAGCTGATCCAATGGTGGGGGGCCTTGCAAGAGGAGGCCGATCCTCAGGTGCAGCAACGCCTGCTGCAAGAGGGTGAGAAGTTGGCCCGTGCCAACGGCGAAGATAAGCCCAAACGTCGCCGCCGTCGTCGTCCACGCAAGCGCCCGGCACGCCCGCCACAATCCTGATGGCGCAGGTCTTTATCCGCAGTTTTATCGGTCTGGGTAGCAACCTGGATGGCCCCGTGGCGCAGGTGGAGAGGGCCCTGGTTGCGCTGGCGCAGCTCCCCGACTCGCGCCTGAGCGCCGTCTCCAGCCTTTATCGCAGCGCCCCCATCGGCCCTCCCGGGCAGGACGACTATATCAATGCGGTGGCGATGTTTGACACCTGTTTGCCACCGCTGGCCCTGCTTGATGCCCTACAGGCCATTGAGAAGCAGCAGGGGCGGGTGAGGGGGGAGCGCTGGGGGGCACGTAGCCTGGATCTGGACCTGCTGCTCTATGGTGGCGAGGTCATCAGCGAGGCGCGTCTGTCGGTGCCCCACCCGGAAATGTTACGGCGCAATTTTGTTTTACAGCCGCTTTTTGAGCTTGCACCGGAGTTAAGTTTCCCCGATGGCAGCAGTCTGCGCGAACGTGTGGCGCACTGTGGCGATACCGGGCTTGTCAAGCTACGCGAGGCCCGGCGGTCGTGATATTCTTGCGCCCCTGACGATTGAGAGAAAATGGGTTGCCGACTGTGAGCGAACCGCGATTTATCATTGTTGAAGGCCCGATCGGGGTCGGCAAGACCACCCTGGCGCGGCGCTTGGCCGATACCTTTGGCTGCGAGTTGTTGCTGGAAGGCGCGGAGGAAAATCCCTTCCTCAAACGTTTTTATCAGAACCCGCGCGATGGGGCCTTGGCCACCCAGATGTTCTTTCTGTTTCAGCGCGCCGAGCAGATGCAGCAGTTGCGTCAGAACGATATGTTTGAGCCGGTGCGGGTGGCCGACTTCATGTTGGAAAAGGACCGCCTGTTCGCCCGCCTGACCCTGAACGATGAC
>SLDE01000172.1 GCA_007125455.1 Ectothiorhodospiraceae bacterium | reverse complement strand
TTAGGCGAGGCAAGCCTGCCAGGGTTATGGCTGGCTGTTGAGCGGCTCGGGCTGTGGTTAATCGCGGTGGGCGCCGCTCCTACGGTTCGGGTTAAGCGGCTACCAACCTTTTCACCTGAAGCTCTCCCCGGTGTTGCTCCGCATGCCAGAGTTCATACTGCGATTGCTGGTTCAGCCAGCTCTCTGCAGACGTATCAAAGGCAATGGAAAGTCGGACCGCCATTTCCGGGCTGATCCCCGCATGGCCGTTGAGTATGGCGCTGAGCGTCTTGCGACTGACACCAAGTGCCTCGGCGGCCTCGGTGACGGAAATGCCCAGTGGCTCCAGGCACAGGGCTCTAATGACTTCACCAGGGTGTGGGGGATTGTGCATTAACATGGTTATACCTCAATGGTAGTCCTCGTAGTTGACGACCTCGGCATCTTCTCCCTTGAAAATGAACGTGACGCGCCAGTTCCCGCTTACGGTAACCGCCCAAGTGCCAGAGCGTTTGCCGGTAAGTTCATGTAAGCGAAGTCCCGGCAGGTCCATATCTTTTGGTTCTGTCGCCGCATGAAGTCGGCCAAGTATCAGTCGAAGTCGACTTGCATGGGCGGCTTGAATTCCGGCAGTGCTGCCGGTTTTGAAGAACTTGGCAAGACCCTTGTGCTTGAAACTCCGTATCATGGTGATAACTGTAACCAGTAACGTAACGGGTGTCAATGGTGGGCAGATGGCTCACAAGATAGGGATGGTGCGGCTCTCTATTGCTTTCGGTTCTGACGGCTAATCGAGATCCCGCCGCTCCACCGTCTCCGGGTCGCAGGTGATGGGGCGGTAGATCTCGATGCGGTCTCCTTCCTGGAGCGGGGTGTCGGGTTTGACCACGCGGCCGAAGATGCCGAGTTTGTGTGCCTCTGGGTCGTACCAGGGCAGCTCCTTGAGCAGGCCGGATTGTTCGATGGCCTGTTGTGCGGTGCAGCCTGCTTCCACTTCGCGTTCGATCCAGCGTTGGCCTTGTTGCTCGGCGACGACCAGGGAGATCTTCATGCTCCGGCCTCCTGTGTGGCGAGCTGGGCGGCGCGGCGGTCCAGCAGGCGCTTACCGGCCAGCAGGAAGCCCATCATCAGGAAGCCGCCGGGGGGCAGGGCCATCAGCAGGAAGCCGCGATAGTCGGGGATCAGGGTGAGTTCCATAAAGCGGAAGCTTTCGCCTAGCAGCATCGCCGCGTCGGCAAACAGGGTGCCCTGGCCGAGGATCTCCCGCGCGCCGCCCAGCGCTACCAGGGCGATGATGAAGCCCAGCCCCATGAACAGCCCGTCGGCTACGGCGGCGGGGATCGGCTGGCGCGAGGCGAAGGATTCGGCGCGCCCGAGGATGGCGCAGTTACTGACGATCAGCGGGATGAAGAGTCCCAGTACCTTGTGCAGGTCGTGCAGCCAGGCGTTCATCATCATATCCACCAGGGTGACGATGGCGGCGATTAGCAGCACGAACACGGCGATGCGTACCTGTGGGGTGATGATGTCACGCAGTAGCGAGACCGCCAGGTTGGCGGCCAGCAGCACCGCCAGCGTGGCCAGCCCGAGACCCAGGCCGTTGGTGGCGGTGTTGGTGACCGCCAACAACGGGCATAGCGCCAGGAGTTGGGCGAAAACCACGTTGTTGTCCCATAGCCCGTCACGGGCGATGCGGCGATAGTCGGTGCGTGACTCACTCATGGTCGGTCTCCTGAACGGGGGGGCTGGGCGGGGGCGTCAGCAGGGTGGCGCGGTGTTGGGCGAACCATTCCAGCCCGCTCTGTACCGATTCGACCACCGCACGCGGGGTGATGGTAGCACCGGTGAATTGATCGAACTGGCCGCCGTCCTTTTTTACCGCCCATTGCTTGCGTGGCGTGTTGTCCAGCGAGAGGCCGTCGAAGCCGAGGATCCACGGGTCGCGCTGTACCTCGATCTTGTCACCCAGGCCGGGGGTTTCGGTGTGTTGCAGTACGCGTACCCCGAGGATTTGCCCCTTGGCATCCACCGCCAGCAGGCTGGTGATGGGGCCGGCATAGCCGTTGCCAACCACCTCGAAGGCTACTGCGGTGATTTCCTCCTCGCGTCGACCGCGATAGACGGTGAGTGGGCGGACCCCCTTCTTTTTGGGATCAAGCAGCAGGGTGTCGGCCAGCAGGTCGTTGTCGTGCAGTTCCGGGGGGATGACTTGCTCCAGGGAGGCGCGCAGGGTCTCGGCCTGGCGCAGGGCAATGGTGTCGCGGGTGGCGTTGTCGCCCATCACCAGTAGCGAGCTGGCCAGCGCGGCGATGCCGCCCAGCAGCATCGCGTGGTAGGCGACGCGCTGGCGGTAGCTGGGATTCTTGACACCGTGTCCGTAGGCCATCACTCACCCCCCTGTTGTTTCTTCAGACGGCGCGCGAAGCGACCGCGTTGGTAGTCCAGCGGTTTGCCGTGGGGGTCACGGCCATAGACCCGCGGGCGCACATAGTGGTCGATCAGTGGGGTGGCGGCATTCATCAGCAGTACCGCGAAGGCCACCCCCTCGGGGAAGCCGCCCCAGGTGCGGATGATGTAGACCAGTGCGCCGATCCCGGCGGCGAAGATCAGTTGGCCCCGGCGACTGGCCGGGGAGCCGACCGGGTCGGTGGCGATGAAGAAGGCCGCCAGCATCAGTCCGCCGCTGAGCAGGTGTACGCCGGCATGGGCGAAGCGCAGTGGGTCGTAGAGGTGGAAGCCGGTGGCCAGTAGTGCCACGGTGCCCAGTAGCGCGGCGGGGATTTGCCAGGTGATGTGGCCGCGCCAGATCAGGTAGAGCCCGCCCAGCAGCAGCAACAGCGCCGAGGTCTCGCCCAGACTGCCGCCCATCTGACCCAGCATGGCATCACCGGCGCGGTAATAGTCGGGTAGCACCACCCCTAGTTCGGCGCCGCGCGCCAGCTCGGTCTTGATGCCATCCAACACGGTGGCACCGCTGATCGCATCGACCCCGCCGACAAGGGGGGCGACCCCGACGAAGGTAATGTGCAGGCTATCGATAAAGCCAGGGGCATTGGCACTGAACAGCGGCTGGGGGGCGACCCAGGTGGTTAGTTCCAGGGGGAAGGCGATCAGCAGTGCCACGCGCGCCAGCATCGCCGGATTGAAAAGATTCTGCCCCAGCCCACCAAACACCTGTTTGCCGATGATGATCGCAAACAGTGCGCCGATCACCGCTACCCACCATGGCGCCCAGGGGGGCAGGGTCATGGCCAGGATCCAGCCGGTGAGCAGCGCCGAGCCGTCTTTTAGCGACGGCATGATCGGCCTGCCAGCCAGCCGCTGGCCCAGGGCCTCGGCGGCCAGCGCGGCGGCGGTGGTGATCAACAGCAGATTGAGAGCGGGCCAGCCATACAGCCACACCCCGAACAGGCTGGCGGGTAGCAGTGCCAGCCACACCTGCAACATGATAGCGCTAACGCTGCTGCTCTGACGGGTATGGGGTGAGGCAAGTGGACCGGCGTTATTCATCAGACCTTCTCCTGTTGTGCCGCGGCCTCGGCGCGTTTTTTAGCCTCACGCTCGGCCTTGCGTTTGGCAGCGGCCAGGCGCTTGGCTTCGGCCTCGCGTTCCAGGCGGAGTTGGCGTGCCTGGGCCAAGGCGCGGGTGCGTTCGCCCTTTTGTTGTTCCTCACGCTGGCGTGCCAGCTCGCCCTTGGCAAAGTTGAAATACTGGGTCAAGGGGATCGCTGCCGGGCAGGTGTAGCTGCAGGAGCCGCAGCCGATGCAATCGAGCAGGCCGAGGTCCAGTGCCGCATCCAGCTTGCCGTGGCGGGCGCGGGAGGCCAGTTCCATCGGCAACAGGCCGATGGGGCAGGCCTGGGCGCAGCGTCCGCAACGGATACAGGGTTGGGCATGGGGGGCGAGGCCGGTCTCGGCGGCCGAGAGCGCCAACACCCCATTGCTGCCCTTGACGATCGGCACTTGCTGATGGGGCAGAGCGGTGCCCATCATTGGCCCCCCCAGTAGCTGACGGGCCGGTGTCTCCTTGAATCCGCCACAGTGCTTGATCAGCTCCTCGACCAAGGTACCCAGCGGCACCTCCAGGTTGGTCGGTTCACGCAGTGCGCCGCCACTGACCGTCACGATGCGTGAGATCAGTGGACGACCATGGCGCAAGGCCTGGTATACCGCATAGCTGGTGGCCACGTTGTGCACCATCACGCCGATCTCGGCGGCCAGTTTACCGGCGGGCACCTCCAGCCCGGTGACGGTCTGGATCATCTGCTTTTCCGAGCCCATCGGGTAACGGCTCGGCACCTCGATCACCTGCACCTCGGAAAGCTCCTTGCAGGCCCGGCGTAAGGCCTGCTGTGCCTCGGGCTTATTGGCCTCTACGGCGATCAGTGCACGTTGGCATTGCAGGGCGCGCAACATCAGGCGCACCCCGTCGATCACCGCCTCGGGCCGTTCCTGCATCAGCCGATCGTCACAGGTCAGATAGGGCTCGCACTCGCCGCCGTTGATGATCAGGGTGTGGATGCGGTTGCGATCCCCCAGTTGCAGCTTGACCGCCGCCGGAAAGGCCGCACCGCCCATGCCGACGATCCCTGCCTCGCCCACCCGCTGGGCGATCTCGGTGGGGCTCAGGCGGAAGGGGTCGATGGGTACTACGCTCTCGCTCCAGCGATCCTCGCCGTCGCTGCGCAGCACAATGGTGCGCACCGGCAGCCCCGAGGGATGGGGGGCGGTGAATTCATCAATGGCTTCGATCACGCCCGAGGTGGAGGCATGCACCGGTGCCGATACCGCACTGGGGGCGCGGGCCAGCAACTGTCCCTTGAGCACCTGATCGCCAACACCCACCACCGGCACCGCCGGGGCACCGATGTGCATCTGCAAGGGCAGATAAAGCCGTGTCGGCAGCGGCAACGGCCGGATCGGCAACTGCCGGGTGGTCTTCTGCTCGGCAGGGTGGACCCCGCCACGAAAACGGAACAGTTTCATTTCATGCTCCTGACATAAAGACTTTCAACACAGAGCACACGGAGATGGATGGGTGTTTAGTTCGTACCATTTTTCAGGGCTTTCTCGTGTATGCATTCATTTTTTCTCTGTGCTCTCTGTGGTCTCTGTGTTGAGATTATTTTTCAAGCTGCCTTGGCTACGGACTCAACCGGCTTTGGCCAACGCCATTGCGCCAGGCCGGTTTCCGGGACGAACATCTCCAGGCACATGGTGGGGCAGACGTCGACGCATTTGCCGCAGCCGGTGCAGGCGTTCCACATCACCGCGTGGATCTGTTTGGGCGCACCGACGATGGCGTCGGTGGGGCATTCGCGGAAACACTTCACGCAGCCGATACATAATGCCTCATTGATGCGCGCCAGCTTGGGCGGGCCGTCTGCCATCCCGGAGGCATCGAAGTCCACCCCGAGCTTTTCCGCCAGGGCCTCGGCCAGGGCCTTGCCACCAGGGGGGCAAAAATCCACCGACGCCTCACCCTTAACCAACTTTTCCGCCGCCGTCGGACAACCGGCAAAACCGCACTGGCCGCAGTTGGTGCCGGGCAACAAGGCACTAACCTCCTCCACCAGCGGATCGCTCTCCACCTTAAAGCGCTTCGATGCCACACCCAGCGCCAGCCCAAGCGCAAATCCCAATAATGCCAACATCACGATTGCGATCATGTCGGTTACCTCTTAAAAGATTTCAACGCTGAGGTCGCAGAGTACGCGGAGAAGAAAAGAGAATGCTACGGGGCACTATTTTTCCTTGTATCTCAGTGAATAGATGGTTTCTACATTCAGTTATTAACATCTCTGCGACCTCTGCGTTCTCTGCGTTGGTAATTACTTCACCGGCAAACCGGAAAAGCCCATGAAGGCCAGCGACAACAACCCGGCGGCGATGAAGGCAATGGGTGCCCCGGCGAACAGCGCCGGGACGTTGTTGAGCGCCAGCCGCTCGCGCATCCCGGCGAATAACACCATGACCAATGTGAAGCCCAGGGCCGAGCCCATGCCATAAAACAGGCTTTGCATGAAGCTGTTGCCTTCCTGCACATTGAGTAGGGCCACCCCTAGCACGGCACAGTTGGTGGTGATCAAGGGCAGGAAGATCCCCAATAGCTGATAGAGCATGGGGCTGGTCTTGCGTACTACCATTTCGGTGAATTGCACTACTGCCGCGATCACCAGGATGAAAGAGAGGATGCGCATGAACTGAATGTCTAGTGGTGCTAGCACCAGGGTTTCCAGCAACCAGCTCAGTACCGAGGCGAGGGTCAAGACAAAGGTAGTGGCCAGGCCCATTCCCAGTGCGGTGTCAAGCTTGCCAGACACCCCCATAAAGGGGCATAGACCGAGAAACTTGACCAGCACCACATTGTTCACCAGCGCGGTACCCAGCAGGATTAATAGAAATTCGCTCATCGCCTTTGTCCGATAGCCTTTATCCCTATCCTCTGCATCAAACATGCCATAGGGGGATTTGTGGCCCGCGGGCTTATTTGCACGTTCTCGGTGCGGTTATGCGGATATTTGCACCGCGTCGGTGCGTCAGGTTGTACGGTTTGTCTCAGCGCGGGTAGTGCATTGTCGGTAATCCGACACCGCAAGCTAGTGGGGGAGGGGCGATAGCGGTGGGGAGCGGGCCTTATGTTGGATAGGGCACATTCCTTGCAGGTAGGTGATTAGGCGTATAAGCGGGTGATGATCATGGCCACACATGAACGGCAGCGTATTTCCATGCTCACTGAGTCGATGCAGCAGGGTGATGGTGAACGACTCCATCAGTTACGGGCGCGGATGGCGGAGGAGCAGTTGGATCAGGGGGCCTATGAAGCCCTTGCCGCCGCCATTACACAAATGCAGACCCCTTTTAATATGTTGAATGCAGCGCTGGAAATGCTACAGCGCCGGGTCGCGCAACAACACCGTGATGAGCAATTACTGACGATCCTGATGGCGGTGCGAGAACAGGGCCTGACCACCCTGGAGAGCCTACGCCAGAGTCTGCCGCAGCGTCAGTTGGCCACGCCTGTGAGTGTCAACCTGAACAAGTTGATCCACGAGGTATTGCTGACCCTGACGGAACGGCTGCTGGCAACCGGGATCGTGATTGATTGGCAGCCCCAGAAGGTCCTCCCTGCGCTGATTGGTTGGGAGTCTCGCCTACGTTGTCTGCTAATGCAGTTGCTGGATAACGCTATCGTGGCGATAACCGTGCAAGGGGATGATATGCGCAGCATCCATATTGAAAGCATGCAGCAGGATGATTGGCTGAAATTGGTCATCCACGACTCTGGCCCAGGTATTCCCGCGGGGGAACGTCTCATGGTCTTTGAGCCCTTTCATTCACGCTGGCCGCAGACACCCCGTCATCATAGTGGCATGGGGCTCAGTATGGTGCAGGAAACGATCAATTTGCATGGTGCCAACTTGATAATCGACCCCGACGCCGATGGCTGCCGGATAGAAATGCACTTTCCACTATTCAATGGTAATGCGGTATGACCTTCAATCCCTTTGATGAACCCAGTTGTGATCCGAGCGCCTGCCTGATCAATACCGAGCTGGACACACTCTATCGTGTCTCACGGGTACTGAGCCGTTCTCTGGATCTGCATGAAACACTCGATGGTGTGCTCAGTGAGCTGCATCAGCATGCGGGAATGCAGCGAGGCCTGGTGACGCTGAAAAACCCGGAGTCCGGTGGTCAGAGTGTCAGTGCTTTGTATGGCGTGGACAGGCGTGGTGCTACACGGGTTAGTTACCGCCCTGGAGAGGGTCTGTTGAGTAAGGTGGTGGCAAGCGGTCAACCATTCATCAGCGAATGTGTCGGTACCGAGATCGACTTTCTCGATAAGCTGGGTGTTTACGATGCCGGTCTGCCGTTTATTGGTGTGCCTATTCAGGTGGGCGACCAGGGGGTGGTTGGGGTATTGGCCGCACAGCCGGACTATTGCAAACGCAGTGAGTTGGAAGCGCGCGCCCGTTTCATGGAAATGGTAGCCAATCTAATAGGTCAAAGCGTGCGTCTTTCCTGGCAGGTGGCTGAGGAAAAGCGCGATCTGGCCGACGAACGAGATCGCCTGCGCATGGCAGTGCGCTCCAGCTACAGCTTCGATAACATGGTCGGTCATGCCCCGGCAATGCGACGCATGTTCGAACAGGTGCGCCAGGTGGCCAAGTACAACACCACGGTGTTGATCCGGGGCGAATCAGGTACAGGCAAAGAGTTGATCGCTAGTGCGATCCACTACAACTCACCGCGCGCCAACGCCAGCTTCATCAAGCTCAACTGCGCGGCGCTGCCCGATAACCTGCTTGAGTCGGAGCTGTTCGGCCATGAAAAAGGTGCCTTTACCGGTGCCGCCACCCAGCGCAAGGGGCGCTTTGAGCAGGCCGACGGGGGCACCATTTTTCTCGATGAGATCGGTGAGATATCCCCTACCTTTCAGGCCAAGCTGCTGCGCGTGTTGCAGGAAGGCGAGTTTGAGCGTATCGGCAGCAATCGAACCATCAAGGTGGATGTGCGCATCATCGCCGCGACCAACAAGAATCTCGAAACCGGGGTCGAGAAGGGGGATTTTCGTGAGGATCTCTACTACCGCCTGAATGTGATGCCAATCACCACACCACCACTGCGCGAGCGTAAGGAGGATATTCCCGAGCTGGCGCAATTCTTGATCGAGAAGATCACCCGTCAGCAAGGGCGCGAACTGACACTCAGTGATAGCGCCCTGCGCATCCTGATGCGCCATGACTGGCCGGGCAATGTACGCGAGCTGGAAAACTCCCTGGAACGTGCTGCCGTACTCAGCGAGGATGGAAATATCGATCGGGAGGCAATGATCCTTAGTGGACTGGACGAGAATGTCATCGACACCCCCCGCCCTACGGCAAGCAAAGCCGCCGCTGCTCTGGATGATCCGACCCTGGATGAGCGAGAGCGTATCATCGCTGCGCTGGAGCAGGCCGGCTGGGTGCAGGCCAAGGCGGCACGCCTGCTGGATATGACCCCGCGCCAGATCGCCTACCGTATCCAGACCCTGAATATCACCATGCGGCGGATTTGATGGCGATCCTGGGAACGGCTTTGCCGCGATGAAGATCCGTTCGCGGCGCAGCCGCTCCTAGCGCTGCTTGCCTGTATCTGGCTTACACCAACGTATGCGCTTGCCCTGCCAGCGAACGCGCATGCTGCCCATGGGCCTGGGGATTTGCTACAATCTGTTGAATATTCCCCAGGAGGTGTCCCATGGCTTTTTCAGTACAGGTAGAGAACATTAAGTGTGGCGGCTGTGCCAATACCATCCGCAAGAAAGTGGTGGAGATCGAAGGCGTCAGCGCTGCCGAGGTCGATGTGGAGCAGGGTTTGGTCACCGTCGAAGCCGATGAGGCGGTGCGCGAGGCGGTGGTGGCTGCCCTGCTCAAGGCAGGTTATCCGGAAACCGGCTCTGCCGAAGGCTTGGCCTCGCTCAAGGCCAAGGCCACCTCTTTTGTCAGCTGCGCCGTGGGGCGTATGGACAAGTAGAGAGCTTGCCGGACAGGTAAGCATATGCCGCCAAAAATCAGGGAGTTGATGTCACAATTGGAAAAGGCCGGCTTTTTCAATCGCGGTGGCAAGGGAAGTCACCGCACTACGTTCATCCGAATCTGGAAAGCCCGGGGAGGATGCCAAACGTTATCAAGTCCGTGCCGTCGCAAAGGCCGTGCAGGAGGCGATGAAATGAAACACAGTGCGATGTACGCCAAGATTGTCGAATGGTCCGAGGAGGATCAGTGCTATGTTGGCAGTGCACCTGGGCTGTTTCTTGGAGGGTGTCATGGCGATGATGAGCAACAGGTCTTTGCCGAGTTGTGCCGATTGGTAGATGAGGTTATTGCGATCTACCACGCCGACGGACGCCCGCTGCCGCCAGCAACCTCAAACAAGGATCTGGCCAACCGTATACAACATGTAGCTTAGTCGGCAACGGCTTGTTGCTTTCCTGACAATTCCCCCTTCCTTCTTTTTCAAGCTGTTGATTTTCTGACTTTATCCCCCTCGGCATAGTCTTTGCTGCCACTCTACACAAAGGCCCACGCGGTGTGGGCCACCCGTTGGTGGAGAGTGCATATGGATCTCAAACTTGACGAGGCCACGCAGCAGGGGACAGCGCAGAAGGGTTGCGCGGCCTCGGGCTGTGGTAGCAATGATCAGCAACTGTCCCATCTTCCGGAGGCGATCCGGGAGAAGGTCTTTAACCATCCCTGTTATTCCGAACAGGCTCACCACTACTTTGCCCGTATGCATGTGGCGGTGGCCCCTGCCTGCAATATCCAGTGTAACTACTGTAACCGTAAATACGACTGCGCCAACGAGTCGCGTCCCGGCGTGGTCTCTGAGTTGCTGACGCCGCAGCAGGCGGTAAAGAAGACGCTGGCGGTGGCGGCGAATATCCCGCAGATGAGTGTGCTGGGGATTGCCGGGCCCGGTGACCCGCTGGCCCAGCCCCAGCGCACCCTGGAAACCTTCCGCATGCTCTCCGAGCAGGCACCAGACATCAAGCTCTGTGTCTCGACCAACGGCCTGAATCTGCCCAATGTGGTGGATGAACTGTGTGAGCACAACATCGACCATGTGACCATTACCATCAACTGTGTCGACCCGGTGGTGGGGGAGAAGATCTATCCGTGGATCTTCTGGAACAACCGCCGCATCCGTGGACGCAAGGCCGCCGAGATCCTGATAGCCCAGCAGCAAAAAGGGCTGGAGATGCTGGTGGAACGCGGGGTATTGGTGAAGGTCAACTCGGTGATGATCCCCGGCGTGAATGATGAGCATTTGCAGGAGGTCAGTCGCCTCGTTAAGGCCAAGGGGGCCTTCCTGCATAACGTGATGCCGCTGATCGCCGAGGAAGAGCACGGCACCTATTACGGGATCATGAAGCAGCGTGGCCCAACGGCAAAGGAATTGCAGGCCCTGCAGGACAGTTGCGCCGGGGATATGAACATGATGCGTCATTGCCGCCAGTGCCGTGCCGATGCGGTGGGTTTGCTGGGCGAGGATCGTGGTGCCGAGTTCACCCTGGATAAGATCGAGACCATGGAGATCGACTACGCCGCCGCGATGGAAAAAAGGGCCCAGGTACATGCCGCCATCGAGCAGGAACTGAAGGCCAAGCAGGAAAAGCCCGCCGCGTCGGTGGTCAATATCCCACTCAGCACACTGAAGAAGGCCCCTGCCAAGCGTCCGGTGTTGATGGCGGTGGCCACCAAGGGCGGCGGGGTGATCAATCAGCATTTTGGCCATGCCAATGAATTTCTGATCTTCGAGGCCTCTGGTATCGGTGTGCGCTTCATCGGCACCCGTCGGGTAGACCAATACTGTGTCGGCCAGGACAGCTGTAATGAGGATGAGACCACCCTGGATAGGGTGATCAAGGCGCTGGATGGCTGCGAGGTCATGCTCAGCGCCCGCATTGGTCTGCCACCCTACGAGGCGCTGGAGGCCGCCGGGATCCTGCCCATCAGCGACTACGCCATGGAGTACATCGAAGACGGCGTGTTGGGGGCCTACCGCCAACTGGAAGAGATGGGGCGACTGGCCGAACAGCTCCATACCGGATTCTCAGTGGCATAGCAAAACTGTCATTTTATTTCGATAGAGTAAAAAGCCTTTAACGCAGAGGTCGCAGAGAACGCAGAGTGAAATGATGGCTGTGGAGAGTTGTGATTGATACATGTTTTCTCTGCGTCCTCCGCGTGCTCAGCGTTGATAATTATTTTGAGGTGAGTTATGGCACTACAGATCGTCGCCGCATGCGTGAATTGCTTTGCCTGTGTTGAGGTCTGCCCCAGCGGGGCAATTGTTGAGGCAAAGCCACATTTTTTGATTAATGCCAAGCAGTGTACCGAGTGTGATGGCGAATACGCCGATCCGCAGTGTGCCAGCATCTGCCCCATTGAGGCGGCGATCCTAGACGCCAGTGGCGTGCCGCTCAATCCAATTGGCTCACTCACTGGGATCCCGCTGGCGCTGTTGGCGGCAAGGGAGGAGGTGCACCATGCCCGCAGTTAAGTATGTGCCGCCATCGGCGGCAGTGAGCGCGGTGCATGCCAGTGAGCAACTGCGCCGGGATACCTACCACTGGCTGATGACCCACTGTCGTCATCCACGCCTGGGACGCCTGGTTGCCCGTATGCTCGCCTCGCAGATGATGGGCAAGGGCGCCATGCCCCGTTGGCTGGGACTGAGTTGGCGCGATTTTTCTGCCCTGATGGGGCAATGTTTTCACCATCTGGAGATCGACAACTTTGCCAGCTACGGTGAAGAGGTGGATCTGGAGCGAGCGGATGAACACCTGGAGCTGCGTTCGCTCTTTCTTGCCCACACCCTGGGAGATCAGCATCAGGCCGAGTGGCTGGCCGACATCCTGGTCGCCGGCTGCATGGGCAGCGACCATCTGTGGCAGGATCTGGGGCTGTGGTCACGGGCCGATCTCAAGGAGTTGATTGCCCTTTCCTTCGAGCCACTGGCGGAGAAAAATGTGCACGACATGAAGTGGAAGAAGTTTTTCTATAAGCAGCTGTGCATCCAGGAAGGGGTGTATACCTGCCGTGCGCCCTCCTGCCAGGTCTGTCATGACTACGCGGCCTGCTTTGGCCCCGAATAACAGCCTTTCCTCGCGCGCGCTTGGGGCATACCTCGGCCTTGCAGTGGGGGATGCCCTGGGTGCCACGGTGGAGTTTATGACGCCACGGGAGATCGCTGCGGAGTTTGGACGCCACCGCGAGATCCTCGGCGCAGGCTGGCTTAAGCTTAAGCCGGGCCAGGTCACCGACGATACCACCATGAGTCTGGTCCTCGGCGAGGCGATCCTTGCCCACGGCATGGATGCACGCGCCATCGCCCAGGCCTTTGATGGCTGGATGCGCGCCAAGCCGGTGGATATCGGCAATACCGTGCGGCGCGGGCTGTTACGCTTTCGCCGCAGCGACGAACCCCACGGCCAGGAGAGCGAGTACGATGCGGGCAACGGTGCCTGCATGCGCACCCTGCCCATCGCCCTGGCCACCCTGGGCGCAGCCGACGATGAGGTGGCCTGGGCGGTGAAACAGCAGGCTCACGTCACCCACCATAATGCTCTCTCTGATGCCGGCACCCTGTGTGTCACCCGCATGGTGCAAATGGCGCTGCAGCAGGCCACCCTGGCAGAGATCCTGCACGGGCCGGTGCATGGCCTGATCGAGCAGTATCCTGCCTTTGCCTTTCGGCGCAAAAAGACCATCAGCAATCCCGGTGGCTACATCGTGGATACCCTGCGTTGTGTGTTCGAGGCCTTCTTCGATACCGGCAGTTTTGAGGATTGCCTGGTGGAGGCCGTCAACCGGGGCGGGGATGCGGACACCACCGGTGCCATCGCCGGGATGATCGCCGGGGCCTATTATGGTGAGGATGCGATCCCCACCCGCTGGCTCAACTGCCTGGACGATCTGATCGAACGCCGGTGCCGCCAGCAGGCGGTGGCGTTATTGGACTCTTCTCGATAGAGCCATGCGGCAAGATGGACTATTTCACCGCAAAGATTAATGAAATCAGCCACAGAGACTACGGAGTTCACTGAGGGATAAGCCTGGTATCATCGGTTGTTTTAGCCAGGCGCTTTGTGGCTCTTTTCCAAGGTATCTGCTTTACCTCTGAGCCCGCTGTGCTCTCTGTGGCGAACATTATTTTTCTTGGCGCGTTTGCGTGGGAATTTAACCGCTGTCTTTCGCCAATCGCTTGAGCACCTTGCCCTGCATCCACTGCAGAAACTCCTGCGGGTTGTCGTATTCCATCTGGCGGATGAAATCCGCCAGTTGCGCCACCTGGTTGCGTACCGCGTTGATCTCGTCATGACTGCGCCCGCAGCCACGACAGACATCACCGTCTTCGGTGCAGGCCGTGCGGCTTACGCAGGGTTTAAAGGATTTGCTCATCTCATGCCTCGGCCATGCTGGGTAGTTCGACGCCAAAGTATTGCATGAATTCGGTCAGTGGTTGGTCGATCACTGTCATACCCAGATTCTTCTCACAAAAGCGCCGTTCTTTTGGGGTGGGATCGTCCATCACCACCCATCCGCCACCGTGGCCGTGGATCAGATCGGCCAGCACCATGCGCTCGGTGTCGCGCTTGAGGCGCAGGCCCAGCAGCAGGTATTGCTTGCCCTGGCGATAGCCCTTGAACATCTTCGGCACGCCAAAGCCGCCCATCAGTTCGGTGAGGTAGTCCACGTAGTCCGCATCCGAAGCGATGTAGCTGGGCTCCGGCACGGGAGAGCCCATCGGCTTGACCAGTAGCGGCAGGGCAGGGTCAGCCTGTTCATTGCTGATCTCGCGATATTCGGCCCCATTGTGATGATAGAGCTTGTAGCGATAGTCGGTGCCGCCGACACGGGCGATCCCCAGCATCAGGTTATGGGGCAGTCCGGCATAGCTATCCACCAGCTGCCGGTCACGGTTGACGTCGATCACGCAGGGCGGATGCCACTGGGCCAGCCAGTCGTGGATCGGCGCACGGGTCCATTCGGTCTGGCCGTAGAGTTGATCGAGAAAGCGGTTGACGAAGCTGCGCCCCTTTTTCAGTTCCAGGTTCATCGCCGCGCGGGGGAATTCATACATCAGTTTGGGCGCCATCGGCCTGCCGCCGTTCATCGCCAGGATCAGGCTGTCGCTGTCGGCGGGGATGGGCTCGCCGCTCTCTGCATTCACCGCACCTGCAAGTGCCTCGGGGCCGAGGTAGGGGATCACCTCGCCACTGTTCAGGCCATGTTTGATTGCATCAAGCTCTGTCTGTTGCATGTCAGTCTCACCGTTATAAAGGGGGGGATGGTGAACTCTCTGCAAGGATCGGGCCGGGGTGAAAAACGCTGAGCAGCGCTGCTGTTGTGCGCTAATGGCGGGCACGGCCCGCCCTATAGGGCGGCCCATGGCCGCGGTGATTATGTCCAGGGATGGACGGCATTTGGCGGGAGGCAGGATTGTCGATAAGGCGACAAGGGGGAGTGGCAAACGATACATCAGGCCGTTTGCGCCCAGTTCTCAACAGCAAGGCCTTCGATGCGGGCGAACTCGCCCTGGTTATTGGTGACCAGGGTCAGTTCGGCGGCCATGGCGTGGGCGGCGATCCACAGGTCGTTGCCACCGATGGGAGTGCCTGCCCGTTCCAGTTGGGTGCGGATCTCGCCATAGACCGCGCCAGCCGCAGCGGGCAGGTCGAGGATCTCAATGACCTCGCTCAGGCTCTGGATCGTTGCCAGCGCCCTGTCACGCCACTGGCTCTTCTCTGCACCACGTCGCAACTCTCCATAGGTGATGACCGACATGGCCAACTCACCCGGCCTTGCCTGTTCGAAGCGCTGGCGCAGGTGGGGCGGGTGGTGTTTGGTGATGTAGATACAGATGTCTGTGTCGAGCAGGTAACGACTCATAGCTCTTCCCGATCCTGGGGGGGCAGATCCTCACGCCCGTCCGCCATGAAGTCATCGGGCAGGCTGGCGAGGAGGTCAAAGGCTGCAACAGCTGAGCGGTGTACCGGGCGCAGCACAATCTCGTCTCCGCGCCGAAAGATCTCCAGTTCGTCGGTGTCGACACGAAACTCCTTAGGCAGGCGCACCGCCTGGCTGTTGCCGGATTGAAAAACGCGTGCAGTTGTCATGGTGTGGGACCCCCTAGGGTAGTATCTACGTTAAGTATATACTTTTTTGCGTTGGACACCAGCCCGAACCTCTTCGCGGCTGCGCCGCGAAAGCCCGTTGCCAGTGGACTAGCATGGCTCGGGTTCGTGGCTAGATTACCCGCCTAGCCCGATACAGCCCGCCGAGTACCATCACCTCCCGCTCTGCCTTGAGGTAGCTGGGCAGTAACTCGGCATAGAAGAAGACCTTGGCTGCCGGTACCTCGATCTGCCACACCACATCGCCGAATTCATCGGCCCGCTCCCTGTCGCGGCTAAAGGAGTTGAGATTGTTGAGCAGCAGCATGTCGGGGCCGAGCTGTTCGGTGGCATTGCTGCCACGGTAGAGGGTCAGGTATTTCCCCGCCGATTGCAGTTCGTATTGGCCGTAGCTGTAGAGCAGGTCCAACTGATCGAACAGGGCGTTGGTGTTGTAGAGACCATCGGCGCAGGCCAGTTGGTAGCGCCGGTAGTTTTCATCTTCTCCATGTCGGATTGGCCCGTGATGAAAGCGCGGGATCAGCCCGAAGCGGGATTCTACCCAGCCCTTGAGTACTGCCCCTTCCCTTCCTTCGCTGTCGAAAGACCAGCCACGCAATAGACGCAGGTAATCGGCCTTGTGGCGATCGATACGGCAGGCCGGGTCGAAACCCGCCTCATCCGGTGCATGCAGGCAAAAGTGCACACTCATGTAGTCGATGAATTGTTGCGCCCGTTGCGATGCATTATCCAGGGCGTCGAGACGTAGGAACAGATCCCGGTGCAATTCCCTTGTCCCATCAATAGTAAGCGGCTGCGGATAGCGCTGAAACTGCAGGCTGCCGAGGATCTTTGCTGGCAGATTGCAGCGGTTGATCGGTAGTTGTGCTGTGCGTGGCAGTGCCAGCGAGTGTTTGTCGGTATCCATACAGCAGCCGGGTGATTGTCGGGGATCGAACGTGCCTGTGTGTCACACTAAAACAGGAAATGGTTATTTATTCAATCACTTATTCGTTTCTCGTGGTGCTGGCACAACACTTGCCGTAGTGAGGGTGACACCAACCCTCAACGCAAGGAGAAAGACCATGGCACTTCGTCAATGTGCAATTTACGGCAAGGGCGGTATCGGCAAGTCTACCACCACCCAGAACCTGGTGGCAGCACTGGCCGAAGCCGGTAAGAAGGTAATGATCGTCGGCTGTGACCCCAAGGCCGACTCCACCCGTTTGATCCTCCACTCCAAGGCCCAGACCACCGTAATGCATCTGGCCGCCGAGGCCGGATCGGTTGAAGATCTGGAGCTCGAAGATGTGTTGTCCGTAGGCTACGGCGATGTGAAGTGCGTCGAGTCTGGTGGCCCGGAGCCGGGCGTGGGCTGTGCCGGTCGTGGGGTAATCACCGCGATCAATTTCCTCGAAGAGGAAGGCGCCTACGACGAAGATCTCGACTTCGTTTTTTACGATGTATTGGGTGACGTTGTGTGTGGCGGCTTCGCCATGCCGATCCGCGAAAACAAGGCCCAGGAGATCTACATCGTGGTCTCTGGCGAGATGATGGCGATGTTCGCTGCCAATAATATCGCCAAGGGGATTGTAAAGTATGCCAGTTCCGGTGGGGTACGCCTGGCGGGTCTGATCTGCAACAGCCGCAACACGGCTCGCGAAGATGAGCTCATTGAAGAACTGGCGCGTCAGTTGGGTACCCAGATGATCCATTTCGTACCGCGTGACAATGAAGTACAGCGCGCCGAGATCCGCCGCATGACCGTGATTGAATACAACTCCAAGGCCAAGCAGGCCGACGAGTACCGCGCCTTGGCGCAAAAGGTCGTCGATAACAAGTTGTTCGTGGTCCCTACGCCGCTGACCATGGACGCCCTTGAAGAGGTCATGATGAGCTTTGGCATCCTCGAAGAGGAAGACGAGTCCATTGTTGGCAAGACCGCAGAAGAGCTGGCTGCCGAAGCGGCCACGGCCTAAGCGTTCCCGCTGCGAAGTGCCGGTGTGTGCCGGTCTACTTCGCGGTTTTTCAACCCTTATTCAGCGTCCGTCGGATTAGGCGGCGATGAAGGAGATATGACATGGCTACAATGACGCGTGAAGAGACCGAAGCCCTCATCCAGGAGGTGCTCGAAGTTTATCCGGAAGGGGCGAGGGCAGAGCGTGCCAAGCATCTGACGGCTAACGATCAGGATGTTGATAAATCCAGTAAGTGCGTTACCTCCAATCGTAAGTCCCTGCCGGGCACGATGACTATTCGTGGGTGTGCCTATGCCGGTTCCAAGGGGGTGGTGTGGGGTCCGATCAAGGACATGATCCACATCTCTCATGGGCCGGTCGGTTGCGGACAGTACTCCCGCGCCGGTCGTCGTAACTACTACGTCGGAACCACCGGGGTAAACACCTTCGGCACCATGAACTTTACCTCGGACTTCCAGGAGAAGGACATTGTGTTCGGCGGTGACAAGAAACTGACCAAACTGATCGAGGAAGTCGAGACCCTCTTCCCGCTCAATAAGGGGATCTCGGTGCAGTCCGAGTGCCCTATCGGTTTGATCGGTGATGACATCGAGGCAGTATCGAAGAAGGCCGCTGCTACGCTGAACAAGCCAGTTGTGCCGGTACGCTGTGAAGGCTTCCGTGGTGTGTCCCAGTCACTGGGTCATCACATCGCCAACGATGCGATCCGCGACCACATGCTGGACAAGAATACACGTGAGGGTAGCCCCTACGATGTCGCCATCATTGGTGACTACAATATCGGTGGGGATGCCTGGGCAACCCGTACGATCCTGGAGGAGATGGGTCTTAATGTGGTGGCACAGTGGTCCGGCGACGGCACCGTGGAAGAGATGCAGAACACCCCGAGTGTGAAGCTCAATCTGTTGCACTGCTACCGCTCGATGAACTACATCTCGCGTCACATGGAAGAGAAGTTTGGCATTCCGTGGATGGAATATAACTTCTTTGGACCGACCAAGATCGAAGAGTCGATCCGCAAGATTGCCGCGCATTTTGACGAAACCGTTCAGGCCAATGCCGAGAAGGTGATCGACAAGTACAAGCCGCTGATGCAGGCCATCATCGACAAGTACAAGCCGCGCCTGGAAGGCAAGAAGGTGATGCTCTATGTGGGTGGTCTGCGCCCTCGTCATGTGATCGGTGCCTACGAAGACCTGGGTATGGAAGTGGTTGGTACCGGCTACGAGTTTGGTCATAACGACGACTACGATCGCACCATCAAGGAGATGGGCAACGCTACGCTGATCTACGACGACGTGACCGGTTACGAATTCGAGGAATTCGTTAAGAAGGTCAAGCCAGATATGATCGGCTCCGGGATCAAGGAGAAGTACATCTTCCAGAAGATGGGTATCCCCTTCCGTCAGATGCACAGCTGGGACTATTCCGGCCCGTACCATGGCTACGACGGCTTTGCTATCTTCGCCCGCGATATGGATATGACCCTCAACAACCCCTGCTGGGGAAAATTGAAGGCACCCTGGAAACCGAGCGAAGAGAGCGATGCGGAAAGTGCCGCAGCCTAATAAAAGCGAGTAACCGTGAAGGATGCAAAGAGCGCAAAGGGTTAATGCTCCAAGCACTTCTTGACGGTTTAAGGTGGAATCGTAGAACCAGTTAACCGCGAATGAAGCGATGGTCATGAATATTGCTAAAAAAACCTTCGTGGATCTTCGTATCCTTTGCGGTTAATCCATTTCCTTTAGAGCCGTTGTCCACGGATGAGTGGCGCGGCAGGAGAAAAGTCATGCCCCAGTCAGCTGAAAAGGTAATGCCCTGTTATCCGCTTTTTCGCGAGGAAGAGTACAAGACCACCCTCAAAAACAAGCAGGAACAGTTTGAAGGTAAGGTGCCGCAGGAGAAGATCGACGAGACCTTCCTGTGGAGCACTACCGAAGAATATCAGGAACTCAACTTTAACCGTGAGGCCCTGACCGTCAACCCGGCCAAGGCCTGCCAGCCCCTTGGCGCGGTGCTGTGCTCACTCGGCTTTGAGAAGACCCTGCCCTATGTGCACGGTTCCCAGGGCTGTGTGGCCTATTTTCGTACCTATTTCAATCGCCACTTCAAGGAGCCGGTGGCCTGTGTCTCCGACTCCATGACCGAAGATGCGGCGGTGTTCGGCGGGCAGAAGAATATGTACGCCGGCCTGGAAAACGCCAAGGCGCTGTATAAGCCAGAGATGATCGCGGTCTCCACCACCTGTATGGCTGAGGTCATCGGTGATGACCTGAATGCCTTTATCGGCAATGCCAAGAAGGAAGGGCATATCGAGCAGGATTTCCCCACCCCGTTTGCCCATACCCCAAGCTTTGTTGGTTCCCATACCACGGGTTGGG
Organism: Ectothiorhodospiraceae bacterium; assembly: GCA_007125455.1. GTDB lineage: Bacteria > Pseudomonadota > Gammaproteobacteria > Thiohalomonadales > Thiohalomonadaceae > SLDE01. The sequence goes on along the minus strand of SLDE01000172.1, from coordinate 1,293 downwards.
ACAATATGTTCGAAGGGATCGCTCGCTATTTCACCCTCAATTACATGGACGACAAGGAAGTGGGCAAGAACGGCAAGATCAACATCGTGCCGGGCTTTGAGACCTATCTGGGCAACTACCGGGTGGTCAAACGCATGATGGCGGAGATGGGGGTGGCCTATAGCCTGCTCTCCGATCCATCCGAGGTAATGGATACCCCCGCCGATGGCAGCTATCGGATGTATGAGGGTGGTACCACCATGGCCGAGGTCAAGGATGCCCCCAATGCCATCGACACCCTGTTCCTGCAAAGCTGGCAGTCGGACAAGTCACGCAAGCTGGCGCAAAACACCTGGAAGCATGAGGCGAAGAAGATCGACATCCCGATGGGCTTGGAATGGACCGATGCCTTCCTGATGAAGGTCGCCGAACTGAGCGGTAAGCCGATCCCGGCCAGCCTGGAGCTGGAGCGTGGTCGCCTGGTGGACATGATGACTGACAGCCACACCTGGCTGCACGGCAAGCGTTTTGCCCTCTACGGTGATCCAGACTTTGTGATGGGTATGACCAAGTTCCTGCTGGAGCTCGGTGCCGAGCCGACCGACGTGCTATGTAATAACGCCAACAAGCGTTGGAAGAAGGCGATGAGCAAGATGCTGGAAGAGTCCCCCTACGGTAAGGAGACCCAGGTACATATCGGCAAGGACCTGTGGCACTTCCGTTCGCTGATGTTTACCAACAAGCCGGACTTTATGATCGGCAACAGCTACGGCAAGTTCATCCAGCGTGACACCCTCTATAAGGGCAAGGAGTTTGAGGTCCCACTGATCCGTCTGGGCTTCCCGATCTTCGATCGTCACCACCTGCACCGTCAGACCACCCTGGGCTACGAGGGGGCAATGCAGATCCTCACCACCCTGGTCAACGCGGTATTGGAGCGACTGGACGAAGAGACCCGTCTGATGGGTACCACCGATTTCAACTACGACCTGGTACGGTAATTACTGATCCTGGCCACAGCGGACACAGAGGACACCGAGGAGATACGCAGGCATGCGGGTGGCTATTCACGATATCCGAATGTCATTCCTCTGTGCACGCTGTGAACTCTGTGGCAAATCATGAATAGGTGAATACCATGCCAAGTGTAATGATTCGTGAGACCGAAGGCGGCGTGCTTTCCTTCTATGTGGCCAAGAAGGACCTGGAAGAAAGTATCAGTTCATTGGAGTTTAATAGCCCGGACAAATGGGGCGGCAAGGTAGAGCTGAGCGATGGTTCATGCTTCTACCTGGAGCCGATGGAACCGGCCCC
>SLDE01000245.1 GCA_007125455.1 Ectothiorhodospiraceae bacterium | reverse complement strand
CGGGTGACGTTTCTGCCTTCGTACCGACCAACGTTATCTCCATCACCGATGGTCAGATCTTCCTCGAAACCGACCTGTTTAACTCAGGTATCCGCCCGGCCATCAACGCCGGTCTGTCGGTCTCCCGTGTAGGTGGTGCAGCGCAGACCAAGATCATCAAGAAGCTCGGTGGTGGTGTACGTCTTGACTTGGCTCAGTATCGTGAGCTGGCAGCGTTTGCCCAGTTTGCCTCTGACCTGGACGAGTCTACCCGTAAGCAGATTGAGCGTGGCCAGCGCGTAACCGAGCTGATGAAGCAGATGCAGTATCAGCCGATGAGCGTAGCGCAGACCGCTGTCTCCCTGTTCGCTGCCAACCAGGGTTTCCTGGATGACGTCGCCGTGGATAAGGTTGTGGACTTCGAAGCTGCCCTGCAGTCGTACATGAAGTCTGAACAGGCCGATCTGATGAATCAGATCAATGAGTCTGGTGACTACAACGACAACATCGAGTCGGCCCTGCGTGCTGCCTTGGAGAAGTTCAAGTCCAGCAACACCTGGTAAATGGGGGCGTAGAGTATGGCTAGCGGAAAAGAGATACGCAGCAAGATCAAGAGTGTTCAGAACACTCAAAAGATCACTCGCGCCATGGAAATGGTGGCGGCCAGCAAGATGCGCAAAGCGCAGGATCGCATGGTTGCTACCCGTCCCTATGCCCAGAATATTCGCCGTGTGATTGGCCACCTGGCCATGGCACACCCCGAATTCACCCATGACTACATGCGTGAGCGTGACGTCAAGCGGGTGGGGATTATTGTCGTTTCCAGTGATCGCGGCCTGTGTGGCGGCCTGAACACCAACCTGTTCAAGGCGGGTCTCGGGCTGATGCGTGAGTGGAAGGACAAGGGCGTAGACGTGGATGTCTGCTCAATCGGCTCCAAGGGCCTAGGCTTCTTCAAGCGTGTTGGCGGCAAGATTGTCGCTGAGACGAGCAATCTGGGTGATGCCCCGAGCCTTGAAGAGTTGCTTGGTAGCGTCAAGGTGATGCTGGATGCCTACGACAACGGTGAAATCGATCGTCTGTTCGTGGTCTTCAACCAGTTCGTCAACACCATGACTCAGAAGCCCACGGTGGAGCAGTTGCTGCCGATCAAGGCCTCTGAAGAGAGCAAGGACCTTGAGTACCACTGGGACTACATCTACGAACCAGAGGCAGAAGAGGTTCTTGGCCAGTTGCTGATGCGCTATGTCGAATCACTGGTTTATCAGGGTGTCGTTGAAAACATCGCCTGTGAGCAGGCGGCGCGGATGGTGGCGATGAAGGCCGCTTCCGATAACGCCGGCAACCTCATCGGTGAACTGCAGTTGGCCTATAACAAGGCCCGCCAGGCAGCGATTACCCAGGAGCTTTCCGAGATTGTGGCAGGCGCGGCGGCGGTTTAATACCACCGGGCATGCGGCAGAAGAATTTGAGCATTGTAAGGGGAACTGACATGAGTTCTGGAAAGATTGTACAAATCATCGGCCCTGTTACCGACGTGGAATTTCCACGCGATAACATGCCGAAGGTGTATGAAGCACTGAATGTGGAAGAGGTAGGTCTGACCCTCGAAGTCCAGCAGCAGCTGGGTGACGGTGTGGTTCGTACCATCGCCATGGGTACCACCGATGGTCTGAAGCGTGGCATGGACGTAGTCCGTACCGGCGCGCCGATCTCGGTACCGGTTGGCAAGGCGACCCTGGGACGTATTATGGACGTGCTGGGTAACCCCATCGACGAGGCCGGCGAGATCGGTGAAGAGGCCCGTTCCTCTATCCATCGCAAGGCCCCGGCCTACGAAGAGCTCTCCGCCAGCGCCGAGCTGCTGGAGACCGGCATCAAGGTTATCGACCTGGTATGCCCCTTCGCCAAGGGTGGTAAGGTTGGCCTGTTCGGCGGCGCCGGCGTGGGCAAGACCGTTAACATGATGGAGCTGATCCGTAACATCGCGATCGAGCACAGCGGTTACTCGGTATTTGCCGGGGTAGGTGAGCGTACCCGTGAAGGTAACGACTTCTACCACGAAATGAAGGACTCCAACGTACTGGATAAGGTATCGCTGGTTTACGGTCAGATGAACGAGCCGCCGGGTAACCGTCTGCGCGTCGCCCTGAGCGGTCTGACCATGGCCGAATACTTCCGTGACGAAGGTCGTGACGTACTGTTGTTCATCGACAACATCTACCGTTACACCCTGGCCGGTACCGAAGTATCCGCACTGCTGGGCCGTATGCCTTCTGCGGTAGGTTACCAGCCGACCCTGGCGGAAGAGATGGGTGCCCTGCAGGAGCGTATCACCTCGACCAAGACCGGTTCTATCACCTCCATCCAGGCGGTATACGTACCGGCGGATGACTTGACTGACCCGTCACCGGCCACCACCTTCGCCCACTTGGATGCAACCGTGGTACTGTCCCGTCAGATCGCCGAGCTGGGTATCTACCCTGCGGTGGATCCGCTGGACTCCACCAGCCGTCAGCTCGACCCGCTGGTTGTGGGCAATGAGCACTACAACACTGCCCGTGCTGTACAGGGGATCCTGCAGCGCTACAAGGAACTGCGTGATATCATCGCGATCCTGGGGATGGACGAGCTGTCTGAAACCGACAAGCAGGCCGTATCCCGCGCACGTAAGATCCAGCGCTTCCTGTCCCAGCCGTTCTTCGTGGCCGAGGTATTTACCGGTGCACCAGGTAAATACGTCTCCCTGAAGGACACCATCGCTGGCTTCCAGGGCATCGTAAACGGTGAGTACGACCACCTGCCTGAGCAGGCCTTCTACATGGTCGGCACCATCGACGAAGCCGTAGAACGCGCGAAGTCACTGTAAACAACCCAAACCGGGGACAGGCATATGGCTATGACAATGCATGTGAACATCGTTAGTGCGGAAGCGGAGATCTTCTCCGGGACCGTCACCGAAGTGTTCGCACCGGCAGTGATGGGTGAGGTCGGGGTTTATCCTCGCCACACCCAGATGCTGACGCAGCTCAAGCCTGGCGAGGTCCGTGTGGTGAAGGAAAACGGCGACGAGGATCACTTCTACGTCTCCGGCGGCATGTTGGAAGTACAGCCCCATGTGGTCACTGTGCTCTCTGACACCGCAGTCCGCGCCAAGGATCTCGACGAGGCCAAGGCTGTTGAGGCGAAGAAGCGTGCCGAGCAAGCCCTTAAGGACCGCAAGAGCGATATGGACTATGCACGCGCCGAGGCCGAGTTGGCCGAGGCGATTGCCAAGCTGCAGACTATCCAGCGCATGCGCAGGAAGTACGGTAGCTGATGCTCCTGCATCCATCAGGGTGCACGTTACTGATGATGTGAAAAAAGGGCAGTGCTACACTGCCCTTTTTTTATGCTTGTATGAAAGACATGAAACTAGAAATCGTGATTCTTGCTGCGGGTCAGGGGACCCGTATGCGCTCTACCCTGCCCAAGGTGCTCCACCCTCTGGCTGGGCGGCCCTTGCTCGCCCACGTGTTGGACACGGCAGCCTCACTCTCGCCCCAGCAAACCCACGTCGTGGTCGGCCATGGCGCAGACAAAGTGGTCGAACAGATCGGCCCGCGCGACGGCTTGAAATGGGTAGAGCAGCGTGAGCAGTTAGGCACCGGCCATGCGGTGGATCAGGCAATGGCCGCGATCGACGATGCCGCCACGGTGCTGGTGCTGTACGGCGATGTGCCACTGGTACGGGGCGAGACGCTACAGGCCTTGCTTGCAGCTGCACAGCAGGGTATTGGGCTGCTGACCGTCGAGTTGGCCGAGCCCAAAGGCTACGGGCGAATCCTGCGTGATGCCAGCCACAACATCACCGCGATCGTGGAAGAAAAGGACGCCAATGACGCGCAGCGCAAGATCCGTGAAGGAAACACTGGGATCCTCTGCGCCCCCGCCGCACTATTAAGACAGTGGCTTACCCGGCTGGAGAATGGCAATGCCCAGGGTGAATACTACCTCACCGACATCATCGCCATGGCAGTGCAAGATGATGTCCCCGTGCATGGCGTCCAGGCTAGCGATCCCGACGAGGTCAGTGGCGTGAATAATCGCCGCCAGTTGGCACAGATGGAGCGTGCCTATCAGCTTCGACAAGCCGAACAGCTTATGGACCAGGGAGCAACCCTAATCGACCCGGCGCGCTTTGATCTGCGCGGCCGTCTGACCATAGGCGAGGATGTCTTGATCGACGCCAACGTGATCATCGAAGGCACAGTGGTACTGGGCAACCGGGTGCGCATTGGCCCCCACGTGGTACTGCGCGACAGTGTGGTCGGGGACGATGTGTGCATCGAGGCCATGTCGCATATCCAGGGCGCTACCCTTGGTGCCCAATGTCAGCTTGGCCCCTATGCACGCCTGCGCCCCGGCAGCGAGCTTGCAGAGCAGGTGAAGGTGGGTAACTTTGTCGAGATAAAGAAGAGCCAGCTTGGGCAGGGCTCCAAGGTGAACCACCTAAGCTATATCGGCGACACGCAGATGGGTGCCAACGTCAACATCGGTGCTGGAACGATCACCTGTAACTACGATGGTGCGAACAAGCATCAAACCGTGATTGGCGATAACGTCTTTATCGGATCCGACACCCAATTGGTGGCACCCGTGGAAGTGGGAGAAGGGGCGACCATTGGTGCCGGTTCCACAATAACCAGCAATGCTCCGGGCAAGGCGCTCACCCTAAGTCGCAGCAAACAGCGTAGCCTGGAAAACTGGAAACGCCCAGAGAAGAAAAGCTCTTAACGCGGAGATCGCAGAGATCGCAGAGATCATAGCCGTGGTGCTTTTTCTTTAGCCCTCAGCGTACTCTGCGCCCTCTGCGTTTAGGTCTTTTTCTGTATAGGTAAATATATATGTGTGGAATCGTTGCAGCAGTATCCGAGCGGGATGTATTGCCTATCCTGTTGGAAGGTCTAAAACGGCTGGAGTATCGCGGCTATGACTCGGCCGGGGTCGCCGTGCTGGATGAGCAGGGTTGCTTGGATAGGATCCGTCTGCCGGGAAAGGTCGCCGGTCTGGCGCAGGCGGTGCAGCAGCAGGCGATGCGCAGTCACATTGGCATCGCCCATACCCGTTGGGCCACCCACGGCCTGCCCGTAGAAAAGAATGCACACCCGCATATCTGCCGTGATGCCGTGGCGATGGTCCATAACGGTATCATCGAAAACCACGAAACCCTGCGAAGCGATCAAAAGGTCAGCGGGCACCTGTTTACCTCCGATACCGACTCCGAGGTCGTCGTACACCGTATCTACGACCAGCTACAGCAAGGCGTGGATCTGCATAACGCAGTGCAGCGCGCCGTGGCAGGTCTGGAGGGGGCCTACGCGATCGCGGTGATCAGCTCAAAAGAGCCAGAGCGTATTGTACTGGCGCGTCGAGGCACCCCACTGATCATCGGCCTGGGACTGGGGGAAAACTACGCCGCCTCCGACGTGGCCGCGCTGCTGCCGGTGACACGCCGCTTTATCATCCTGCAAGAGGGCGATACTGCCACACTGCAGCGGGATGCGGTACAGGTCTACGACGCCGACGGGGAGCTTGTCGAACGAGCCGTGAGTGAATCCTCACTCAGTGCTGACTCTGTGATGCGCGGCGAGTATCGCCACTTCATGCTCAAAGAGATCTACGAACAACCCCAGGCCATCGCCGATACCCTGGAAGGCCGGATCAGCAAGGGGCGGCTGATGGAGCAGAGCCTGGGTCCCAATGCCAAGGCCATCCTCGACGCCAGCAAACGGGTAGATATCGTCTCCTGCGGCACCAGTTATCACGCCGGACAGGTGGCCCGCTACTGGTTGGAGGGCCTGGCCGGGATAGGCTGCCAGGTCGAGGTGGCCAGCGAGTTTCGCTACCGCGAATCGGTGGTGCCCGAGGGCAGCCTGCTGGTGTTGATCTCCCAATCAGGCGAAACCGCCGACACCCTCGCCGCCCTGCGCGATGCCAAGCGGCGCGGCTACCAGCACACCCTGGCGATATGCAATGTACCGGAGAGTTCCCTGGTACGCGAGGCGGATCTGGTGCTGATGACCCGTGCCGGCCCCGAGATCGGCGTGGCCTCCACCAAGGCCTTCACCACCCAGCTCACCGCACTGATGCTACTGGTGATCGCCCTGGGCCGTCGCGGCAAGATGAGCCAAAAGACCGAGGAACTGCTGGTTACCGAACTGGAGAGCCTGCCGCGGCGTATCGAAGGCCTGTTGGATCTGGATGAGGTGATCAAAGGCCTGGCCGAAGAGCTGGTCGACAAGCACCACGCCCTGTTCCTGGGCCGTGGCCCCCACTACCCCATCGCGATGGAGGGCGCACTCAAGCTCAAAGAGATCTCCTACATCCACGCCGAGGCCTACCCCGCCGGTGAACTCAAGCACGGCCCGTTGGCACTAGTCGACGAAGATATGCCAGTGATCGCCGTGGCACCCAACAACGCCCTGCTGGAAAAGCTCAAGTCCAACCTGCAGGAGGTCAAGGCACGCGGCGGTAAACTCTACGTCTTTGCCGACCGCGCCGCCCGCTGGGAAGAAGATGACAACCTGCGCATCCTGGGGATGGAGAGTGTCGAAGAGAGCATCTCACCGATCATCTTCACCGTGCCGTTGCAACTGCTCGCCTACCATGTGGCAGTGCTCAAGGGCACCGACGTAGACCAACCACGCAACCTGGCAAAGTCGGTAACCGTGGAGTAAGCGCAATCCATCAAGTGGCAACCCAGAGAGGAACGAACAAGCCATCCGGCTTGTACATGATGTTGTGAGTATTAGTCATAGGCTAT
>SLDE01000147.1 GCA_007125455.1 Ectothiorhodospiraceae bacterium | reverse complement strand
CAGGAAGTCGATTCCTCGGCCATGGTCAGGGTGTCGGGGAAGCTTCGATACACTTCAGTTTTTAGCAGTTTGAGGAATTCGATGGATTCCAGATTCTCTCGGCCGCCGAATTTGTTGGGAATCCATTCCCCTTCCTTGCGGGAGTAGTCGAGATAGAGCATGGAGGCGACCGCGTCCACCCGCAGTGCGTCGATGTGAAACTCCTCCAGCCAGAACAGTGCACTGGAGAGCAGAAAAGCGCGCACCTCGTTGCGACCGAAGTTGAAGATCAAGGTGCCCCAGTCGCGGTGCTCACCACGGCGTGGATCTTCGTGTTCATAGAGCGGTGAACCGTCGAAGCGGGCGAGGGCGAACTGATCCCTGGGGAAGTGGGCCGGCACCCAGTCGAGGATCACCCCAATGTGGTTTTGGTGGCACTGGTCGACGAAGTAGCGAAACTCATCGGGGCTGCCGAAGCGGCTGGTGGGGGCGAAATAGCCGGTGGTCTGGTAGCCCCAGGAGCCATCGAAGGGGTGTTCGGTGATCGGCAGCAGTTCGATATGGGTAAAGCCCAGGGATTTGACGTGGGAAATCACCCCTTCTGCCAGGCGTTTGTAGTCCAGGTAGTGGCCATCTTCGTCGCGCTGCCAGGAGCCCAGGTGTAGCTCGTAGACACTCATCGGCTGGTGCAGCCAGTCGGCTTCGGCCCGTTCGCCCAGCCACTGTTGATCCTGCCACTGGTAGCGGGACTTCTCCACCACCGCAGCGGTGGCCGGACGCATCTCAAAGCGCCGACCGTAGGGATCGGTCTTGACGTGGATGTGGCCATGTTGATCACGCAATTCGAACTTGTACAGCGCCTCCTCGTCCAGTGCGGGGATAAACAGCTCCCACACCCCGCTTTGGCCACGGTTGCGCATCGGATGGATGCGCCCATCCCATTGGTTGAAGTCACCCACCACGCTGACCCGTTCGGCATTGGGTGCCCACACCCCAAAGCGTACCCCGATCACCCCTTCATGCTCGCAACAGTGGGCACCCAGCAGTTGCCAGGCGCGGTGATGGGTACCGTGATGAAAGCTCTCCAATGCCTGCACATCAAGGATGGGCGGGAAGCGGTAGGTATCATGCTCTTCATGCAACTGGCCGCTGCTGTCCTGCCAGCGAATGCGGTAATTGGGCCGTTCGAGGCAGCAGCTTCCCTGATAGTAGAACAGGCCGCTGTGGCGGTGCTGGTGCATCGCCAATACCTCTGCGCCATCGGGTAGTAGCCAGGCCTTGACTGCCCCAGGGCGATAGATGCGTACCGTGACCAACCCTCCCTTGGGATGCCAACCGAGCAGCTCGAAGGGGTCGTGATGGCGGGCTTCGACCAGGCGCTGGATGGAAGATTCGTTGGCGGTCATCGGCATGTCATGGTCCTGAGCAAGAATGATAAATTGATCCTATCATCATACAGCATGTCACCATCAGATAAAGGCCTGTGAATCCTTCGTCAATAAGGCGTATGATTGAGGCAACGAGAACATAAATATGGAGCAGGGGAGAGTCATGCCCAATCGAGATACACCGCGTTTTGTTAGCCGTTTGACCCGTGAAACCCTGGCGCTGATCCTGGCCGGCGGTGCCGGTACCCGCCTGAAAGGCCTGACCAAATGGCGCTCCAAACCATCCGTCCCGTTTGGTGGCAAGTTCCGCATCATCGACTTCCCGCTTTCCAATTGCCTTAATTCGGGAATACGGCGGATGGGGATCCTCACCCAGTACAAGTCACACTCACTGATCCGTCATGTGCAGTTGGGCTGGAGCTTCCTGCGTGGGGAGCTGGGTGAGTTTATCGAGCTTTTGCCCGCGCAGCAGCGCATGGGCTCGCACTGGTACACCGGCACCGCTGATGCCCTCTACCAAAACCTGGATATCATCCGCCTGCACAACCCGGAGTATGTGCTGGTACTGGCCGGGGACCATATCTATCAAATGGACTATGGCGAGATGCTGGCGGCCCATGTAGAGAATCAGGCCGACCTGACCATCGGCTGCTTTGAGGTGTCGGTGGATGAGGCACGCTCTTTTGGGGTGATGCAGGTGGACAAGGACTGGCGTGTTACCCGCTTCGATGAGAAGCCGGAAAACCCCAGTACGGTGCCGGGTGATGACAAACGTGCCCTCGCCTCGATGGGGATCTACGTGTTTAATCGCGACTTTCTCTTCGAGCAGTTGATCAAAGACGCCGACGACGTGAACTCCGGGCATGACTTCGGCAAGAATATTATTCCCGAGGCGATCAAAAACTACCGGGTGCAGGCCTTTCCCTTCCGTGAAGAGAATGGTGAACAGGCCTACTGGCGTGATGTGGGTACCGTGGACGCCTACTGGCTGGCGAACATGGAGCTTATTGGGGTGACCCCCGAGCTGAACATGTATAACAACGACTGGCCCATTTGGACCTATCAAGAGCAGTTGCCCCCGGCCAAGTTCGTCTTCGATGATGACGATCGCCGTGGCATGGCGGTGGACTCGATGGTCTCGGGGGGCTGTATCATCTCCGGGGCGATGGTGCACCACTCCTTGCTGTTCTCCTTGGTGCAGGTGCAGTCTTACAGCAAGGTCTACGACTCTGTGTTGCTACCCAACGTGGTGGTCGAACGCAATTGCAACATCCGCAAGGCCGTGATCGACAAGGGCTGTGTGATCCCCGAAGGTACGGTGATCGGGCAAGACCCGGTGGCCGATGCCGAACGCTTCCACGTTACCGAGCAGGGTGTCGTGCTGGTCACTCCAGACATGCTGGGCCAGGAGCGTCACAGTGTCCGCTAGCCCGCCGCTTAAGGTCGTGCTGTGCTGGCATATGCACCAGCCCTACTACCGTGATGCAGTGGAGGGGGAATACAAGCTCCCCTGGACTTACCTGCACGCCACCAAAGACTACGAGGACATGGTGGCGCTGCTGGAGGAGAATCCGGCAGCCCGTGCGGTGGTCAATTTTACCCCCACCCTGTTGGAGCAAATCCACGACTACGCCGAGCAAACCCGCCAGTACCTGAAAGACGGGCAGACGCTGCGTGACCCGCTGTTGGCGGCACTGGTGGCCGAGACCATGCCCGAGGATGGTGCCGCGCGTATCGCGCTGGTGCGTGCCTGCCTGCGCGCTAACGAAAAACGGGTGATCCATCGCTTTCCCGCCTTCAAATACCTGGCCGAGATCGCCCATACGGTGCTCAAGCGCCAACCCTATGCGGCCTATTTTAGTGACCAGTATCTGGCGGATATCCTGGTGTGGTATCACCTCGCCTGGCTGGGGGAGAGTGCACGTCATAGCGATGAGCGGATCAAGGCGCTGATGCAGTTGCAGCACGGCTATAGTCTGCACGACCGGCAGATCCTGCTGGAGGTGTTGAGCGAGTCGATGCAGTCGGTGATCGGGCGCTATCGCCAACTGGCCGAGTCGGGGCGGGTGGAGCTGTCGGTCACCCCCTACGGTCACCCCATCGTGCCATTGCTGCTGGACATGCACAGCACCCATCAGGCCATGCCTGAGGCCCCCCTGCCGCAACCACCCCACTATCCTGGTGGTGATGCCCGTGCCCTGTGGCATGTGAAGGAGGGCTTGCGCGTCTTTGAGAAGTTTTTCGGTTTTCGCCCAGCCGGCTGTTGGCCCTCGGAGGGAGCCGTCAGCGAGGCCACCCTGGCGCTGCTGGGGGAGTCCGGTTTTCAGTGGGCCGCCAGCGGTGAATCGGTGTTGCGCAACAGCCTGCATGCCTCGGGGATCATGAGTCAGGGCTGTATCCACCATCCCTACCGCCACCAGGGCAGCCCCATCACCTGTTTCTTTCGTGACGACGGGCTTTCGGATCTGATCGGTTTTACCTACTCCGACTGGCATGCGGAGGATGCGGTGGGCAACCTGATCCATCATCTGGAGAATATTGCCGGGGCCTGTCACGACGATCCCGACCGCGTGGTCTCTATCATCATGGACGGGGAGAATGCCTGGGAATACTACCCCGAGAACGGCTACCACTTCCTGACCACCCTCTACCAGCGACTGGCCGAACACCCCAGTATCGAGCTGACCACCTTCGGTGCCTGCATCGAAGAGGGCCTGCAGGCGACCGAGATGAGCCGCCTGATCGCCGGGAGTTGGGTCTACGGCACCTTCTCCACCTGGATAGGCGAGGCCCAGAAAAACCGTGCCTGGGAGTTTCTGGTCCAGGCCAAGCAGGCCTTTGACCAAGTGGTGGAGAGCGGTACGCTTTCCGAGGAAACTCGCCTCTTGGCCGAACGCCAGCTGGCGATTTGCGAAGGTTCGGACTGGTTCTGGTGGTTTGGGGACTATAACCCCGGTGAGTCGGTGCAGGATTTTGACCGCCTTTATCGCCACCAGCTACAGGCACTCTACCAACTATTGGATCTGGAGCCACCGGCCCATTTGAATGAGGTGATCTCCCTTGGTGGTGGTGGTGCCGAGGCCGGTGGGGTGATGCGTCGTGGTTCGTGATTATGGATGGATGGGGATATGGCGGGTGTAACACAGGATAGTCAACGCGAAGCGGGGGTGCTGTTGCATCCCACCTCGCTGCCAGGGGAAGGCAAGTTTGGTGAACTGGGACCGGAGGCACTGGATTTTATCGATTTTCTCCACGCCGCCGGGCAGCGGATCTGGCAGGTGCTGCCGCTGGGGCCAGTGCATGAGGATCTCTCTCCCTATCAGTCACTTTCCGCCTTTGCTGGCAGTTCGGCCTTGATCGGGCGTGACTGGTTAATCGAATCCTTGCAGGGGCGGGCGGAGTGGCAGGAGGATTGGCTGCACCTGCCCAAGCAGGACTTGCTGGATCATTGTCGTCAATTCTGTCTGAACGAGCCGCAGCTTCGTCAAGCGTTTGCGCATTTCTGTGAAGAGCAGGCCTCCTGGCTGGACGACTATGCCCTGTTCATGCTGCTCAAACAGCGCTTTGGGCAGCAGGGTTGGTTTGACTGGCCGCCGCCCTATCGCGATCGTGAGCCCGAGGCGCTGCAGCAACTGGCGGAGGAGTCCGCCGACGCCCTGGCTGCCTTCCACTTCGAGCAGTTCATCTTCTACCGCCAGTGGCAGCGGATCCGTGACCATGCCCACCAGCAGGGGATCCGCATCATGGGCGACATGCCGATCTTTGTCGCCTTCGATTCGGTGGACGTTTGGGCCTGTCGTGACGCCTTCCTGCTTGACGAGACTGGCCAGCCCACCGTGGTGGCCGGTGTGCCCCCCGACTACTTCTCCGAGACCGGGCAGCGTTGGGGCAACCCGCACTACGACTGGGAGTGGATGGAGGCGGACGGTTTCAAGTGGTGGCACTGGCGTATCGAGCAATACCTGCAGCTGTTTGATCTGTTTCGCATCGACCACTTTCGCGGCTTTGAGGCCTGTTGGGAGATCCCCGCCTGGGAGGAGACCGCCATCAACGGGCGCTGGATCCAGGTGCCTGGTGACGAGTTATTCGCCTCACTCACGGCGCGCTTTGGCGAGCTGCCGATCATCGCCGAGGACCTGGGGGTGATCACCGAAGAGGTCACCGCGTTGCGCAAAAAGTACAACTTGCCGGGGATGCTGATCCTCCACTTTGCCTTCGACAGCGGCCCGGATAATCCCTACCTGCCCCACAACCATACCCTCGACAGCGTGGTCTACACCGGCACCCATGACAACGACACTACCATGGGCTGGTACCACTCCCTGAATGAGCAGCAACGTGGGCAGGTGCAAGAGTATCTCGGTCACCCGGCCGATCCCATGCCCTGGGCGCTGATCGAGTCGGCCTACGCCTCGGTGGCGCAGATGGCGGTCATCCCCATGCAGGATGTACTGGAGCTGGGTGGCGAACACCGCATGAACACCCCCGGCGTGGCCCAGGGCAACTGGCGCTGGCGCTTTCAGTGGGAGCAGCTGGATGAGGATTGTGCCGGGCGCCTGGCGGGCCTGTGTGAGCGGTATGGGCGATAAGTCAGTAACAAGTGTGCAAGGCGCAAGCGACAAAGGGTAGTGCGTCTTGTCACCCCGCTTTGCACTTGTCACTTCTCGCTTGCAACTGCTTTTATATCCTTCCCGGCAACCATAGCGACAGCCAGGGCCAGTAGGTGATGATGATCACCGTGGCCAAGAGCAGGAAGAAGAAGGGCAGGGTGGACTGGTACAACTCCGTGATCGGTCGCTTAAAACGGAAGCTGGCGATAAACAGATTCATCCCTACCGGGGGGGTGAAGTAGCCCAACTGCATATTGGCGAGGAAGATGATCCCCAGGTGGACCGGGTCGATGTCATAGCCCATGGCGATGGGCAGTAGCAGCGGCACCATGATCACCAGTGCGGAGAAGATATCCAGCATCGCACCTAGCACCAGCAGTAGGATATTGAGCAGGATCAGGAAGGTCAGCTTGCTGTCCACATGGCTTTGGATGAACTCGAAGATCCGGGTGGGGATCTGGGCGTCGATCATGTAGTTGGTGGAGGCCAGCGAGACCCCCAGGATGATCAGTATCGCCCCGACCATCACCATCGCTTCACGGATCAGCCCCGGTAGACGCCGCCAGCGGATCTCACGCTGGATCAATACCTCCACGATGAAGACGTAGACAATGGTCACCGCCGCCGCTTCAGAGACGGCAAAAAAGCCGCTGTAGATCCCCCCCAGCACGATAAATGGCAACGGCAACTCCCACTTGGTCTCCCACAACGCCGCCCTGGCCTCACGCCAGCAAAAGGCCTGCTTGCTCAAGCCCCGTTGTCGCCACATGCTCCAGGCGGAGAGCACCGCCAGCATTAAAAGCCCCGGCAGCAGCCCCGCCAGGAACAGCTCATCGATACTCAGGCTG
>SLDE01000187.1 GCA_007125455.1 Ectothiorhodospiraceae bacterium | reverse complement strand
CTCTTCTGCCTTGGCTACCGGAGCCGAAGTGACCTCCGCCTTGGCTGGCTTGGGCTTGTCCGCCGGAGCCTGTGGCTGGGTCTCTTCTGCCTTGGCTGCCGGAGTCGGAGTAACCTCTGCTTTGGCTGGCTTGGGCTTGTCTGCCGGGGCCTGTGGCTGGGTCTCTTCTGCCTTGTCTGCCGGAGTCGGTGTGACCTCGGCCTTGGCTGGCGTGGGCTTATCTGCCGGTGCCTGAGGCAGGGCCTCTTCCACCTTGTCTGCCGGAGTCGGAGTGACCTCTGCCTTGGCTGGCGTGGGCTTGTCCGCCGGGGCCTGTGGCTGGGTCTCTTCTGCCTTGTCTGCCGGAGTCGGAGTGACCTCTGCCTTGGCTGGCGTGGGCTTATCTGCCGGTGCCTGAGGCTGGGTTTCTTCCGCCTTGGCTGGCTTAGGCATGTCTACCGGAGCCTGGGCTGCTTGCGCTTCGATCTGAGCGGCTGCCTGGGGGCTGGGTTCCGGTTTGCTGGCTTCGGCTTGAGCGATCGCTGGTGCTTCAGGCCTGGGCTCTGGTTTGGCCGCCGTGGTCGCTGCTTCGGGCTTGGTGGCTACGGATTCGGGTTTCGCCGCTTCCTGATTGGCCGGACCCTGCTGCACGGTTTCGCCCTGTGCCGGTGTATCGACAGCCTGCCCGGTAGCTGCGGTCCTGGTTAGGTCAGTAGTCGTCTGAATCGGCGGCTCGCCGCTATCGCTGCGCATCTGGCTGCGTGCCGGGCTCTCTACCACGGTCCGGGGACGCTCACGGCGGCGGTTTTGGCTGTCGTCACGGCTCTCGCGCGCAGGGCGTGCCTCTTGCGGTTGCCGTGCTGCCTCGGCCTGCTCCACGGCTTGTGGGTTCTGACTATTTTCCTGGGACTGGACCGCTTCGGACGGGTTAGCACCGCCACTGCGACGACCACCACGACGGCGGCCACCGCGCTTGCCGCGGCGGGTGCTGCGTTCCTCGTTACCATCGCCTTGGCTCGCCTTGTCCTGAGGGACGACGGGCTTTTTGCCACGTTGATCCTTGTTCTGCTTGTCATCGGCCTTGCCTTCACCGGACTTCTTGCGTCCCCTGTCGGCGTCCTGGCGTTGGCGGGTGGTGTCGTCGCGCTGGTTGCGGCGCGCGCTGCCATTGCGCCCTTGGCCGGAGCGCTGACGTGGTTCACGGCTCCTCTTGGGCTGTTCTTCTTCCTTCGCCTCTTCCTCATTGTTAAACAGGGCGCTGAACAGACGGCGCAAGAAGCCGCTTTGTTGTGGTTGCTGCTGAGGCTGCTGCTGTGCCCGTGCTTGGGTCACTTCCTCGGCCTTGGCTGGTTTCTCCACGGCTGGCGGGGCAGTGGTCTGGCTGACCATCTTGACCGCAGGCTCTTCGCGCTTGATAGGGGCCTTCTCGGCCTCCTTGGTTACCTCAAGCTCTTTGGGCTTGCTGCTTTGTTCGTAGCTGGGAAGCTGGTCCTCAGGCATCTCATCGATGCGAATGCGCTGGACATCGTAGTGCGGGGTCTGCATATGGGGATTGGGGATCAGCACCACGGAGACCTTCTGACGAGCCTCAATGTCGTTGATCACCGCACGCTTTTCGTTCAGCAGGAAGGTGGCCACTTCGACCGGCAACTGGGCCTTGACCTGGCCGGTCTTCTCCTTCATTGCATCTTCTTCGATGATGCGCAGCACCGAGAGGGAAAGCGATTCCACCCCGCGGATGGTTCCCTGGCCGTTACAACGTGGGCAGACAATCTGGCTGGACTCACCCAGTGAGGGGCGCAGGCGCTGGCGTGACATCTCCAGCAGACCAAAGCGCGAGATGCGTCCTACCTGTACCCGTGCGCGGTCCATCTTGAGGGCATCGCGCAGGCGATTTTCCACCTCGCGCTGATTGCGCGAGGGGCCCATGTCGATAAAGTCGATGACCACCAGGCCACCGAGGTCGCGCAGACGCAATTGGCGGGCGATCTCGTCGGCTGCCTCCAGGTTGGTATTGAGCGCAGTCTCCTCGATGTCGCTGCCCTTGGTGGCGCGGGCCGAGTTGATGTCGATGGAGACCAGTGCCTCGGTGTGGTCGATGACGATGGAGCCACCAGAGGGCAGGCTGACCTCACGCTGGAAGGCCGACTCGATCTGGGATTCGATTTGATACCGGGTAAACAGCGGTACGCGGTCCTGGTAGAGCTTGAGCTTGCCCAGGTTGTGCGGCATCACCTTTTCCATGAACTCGCGTGCCTGCTGGTAGACCTCGGCATCGTCGATCAGGATCTCATTGATATCACTGCGCAGGTAGTCGCGGATGGCGCGAATGGTGACGCTGCTCTCTTGATAGACCAGGAATGGGGACTTGCGCTGTTCGGCGGCCTCTTCGATGGCTTGCCACACCTGACCGAGGTAGTCCAGATCCCACTGCAGCTCTTCGGTGCTTTTGCCCACCCCGGCGGTGCGCACGATCACGCCCATGTCGGTGGGGATCTTAAGCTGGCTCATCGCATCGCGGATCTCGCTGCGATCCTCGCCCTCGATACGGCGCGAGACGCCACCGGCGCGGGGGTTGTTGGGCATCAATACCAGGTAGCGACCGGCCAGACTGATGAAGGTCGTCAGCGCGGCACCCTTGTTGCCGCGCTCTTCCTTATCGATCTGGATGATCAGCTCTTGGCCTTCCTTGAGCACCTGTTGGATGCTGGGACGACCGGAAAACTCGACCGAGGGGTCAAAGTACTGGCGGGAGATTTCCTTCATCGGCAGGAAGCCGTGGCGCTCGGCACCGTAATCGACGAAGGCCGCTTCCAGGCTGGGCTCGATACGGGTGATCTTGCCCTTGTAGATGTTGGATTTTTTCTGCTCGCGGGTGGAACTTTCGATGTCCAGATCATAAAGCTTCTGGCCATCAACCATGGCAACGCGCAACTCTTCTGGTTGAGTTGCGTTAAACAGCATTCTCTTCATTGTTATCTCTCACAGGCGCTCGACCACAGCCCCTCACGGGGATTGCGGGTTCGCCAGAGTGTCAGGCCGTCTTTTACTATTCGGCATGTGGTGACGGCGCAGTAGGCCTGGGGCGCTACGCGACGTTTCACTCTGTTTTTGGCAGCCGGCTTTTCCGTGGGGGCAAGCGGGAGCGCTGCTCGTTTGGGGTCCGGAGGGTTCTGGCTGCCGGACCGTGGTACATGGCTGACGCCTGCCGACCATTCGGCAGGCGCGGTAATTCACTGCTTTTTGACTCAGTGGATATTGAGGCGACCACACAGGACGCAAACTTCAATCACGCTGAGATTAACCAACTATATCAGTGTTGGGATGGCGCTTCAATCGTCTGTATTGGTATCATTAAGATTATGAATGACAAATCGAAGCCCCAGCAGGGCAACCCTGGCGTGCGCGAGCTGCGTATCGGTGACGATGGTGATGGGCAGCGGGTGGACAATTTTCTGCTCAAAACCCTCAAAGGCGTGCCTAAAAGTCGGATCTACCGCATCTTGCGCAAGGGTGAGGTGCGGGTGAACAAGGGGCGCATAAAGCCCGAATACCGCTTAAAAGATGGCGATCTGCTGCGTATTCCGCCGATAAGGGTAAGTGATGAGACTGCACCGAAGGCACCGGGAGGACACATCCTGGAGCGCCTGGAGCAATCCATCATCTATGAAGACAAGGCCTTTTTGATCCTCAATAAGCCTTCGGGGATGGCGGTGCACGGTGGCAGCGGGATCAGCCACGGGGTGATCGAGGGCCTACGCGCCCTGCGCCCGGAAGCGCATTTTCTCGAACTGGCCCACCGTCTGGACCGGGATACCAGCGGTTGTCTGGTGATTGCCAAAAAGCGCAGCGCCCTGCGCGCCTTTCAGGCACTGTTGCGCGACAACCACGCCATAGAGAAGAATTACCTGGCCCTGGTGATGGGGCAGTGGCCGGGGGGGAAGCGGAGGATCGACGCAGCGTTGCGCAAGAATGTGCTCAGCTCCGGCGAACGCATTGTGCGCGTCAGCGAGGATGGCAAGGCCTCGCTCAGCCTGTTTGCCCCGGAAACCATCTATAATGACTGCACGCTGATGCGGGTGCGACTGATCACCGGGCGCACCCACCAGGTACGGGTACATGCCCAATATGCGGGCCACCCCATCGCTGGGGACGACAAATACGGTGATGATGGATTCAACCGAGAGATGGCCGGGCGTGGCCTCAAACGGCTTTTTCTACACGCTGCCGAGTTGCGCTTTACCATACCGGAACATATCACCATCCACGTGCAGGCCCCATTGGAGCCCGCACTACAGCGACTGCTACAACAATTGAAGTGATTATGAGCAAACGATTTGAACTACTGGTGTTCGACTGGGACGGCACCCTGATGGACTCGGAGGCCCGTATCGTTGCCTGCATCAAGGCGTCGATCGCCGATTTGGGACTGGAGCCACGAAGTGCCGACAGCATCCGTAATATCATCGGCCTGGGCCTACGCGAGGCGATCTTCACCCTCTATCCTGACGGGAGTGATAGCATGCTCGATGCCATGGTGGAGCGTTATCGCTACCACTTCATCACCGCCAACCCAACTGGCTCAGAGTTGTTTGCCGGGGCCAGGGAGACCATCGAGCAACTGGCCGAGGCCAACTACCTGCTGGCGGTGGCCACCGGCAAGGGGCGTCAGGGCCTGAACAAGGTGCTGGAGGAGACCGGGCTGGGGGAGTATTTTCACACCACCCGCTGCGCCGATGAGACCTTCTCCAAGCCCCACCCGATGATGCTGGAGCAGATCATGGACGAACTGGGGGTGGAACCGGGGGATACCCTGATGATTGGCGACACGGAGTATGATATGCAACTGGCCAGCAACGCCCGCACCCGAGCGCTGGCGGTGAGTTACGGGGTGCATGAAAAGGCGCGCCTGCTCCAGCACCAGCCACTGCACTGTCTGGATGCCATCGACGAGCTTGGCGACTGGCTACACGGCTACAACACACAGCGATAATAGGGGATAGCAATGTTTGGATTTGGCAGGAAGGACAAGGTGGTCGATGAGAATAACCCCCATTGGGAGCGGGAGCTGCTACAAAAGCTCAGCCTCTCTTCGCTGACCGAGCAGCGGCGCGCCCGCCGCTGGAGCATCTTTTTCAAGCTGCTGATCTTCTCCTACCTGTTCCTGCTGCTCTACCTTGGCCTGAAGGGGCAGGAGATCACCCAGAGCAGCCGCGCCACCTCGCTGGTTGCGGTGGTGGATATCAACGGCATGATCGCCGATGGCACCCGTGCCGATGCCGAGACCGTGCTCAAGGGGGTGCGCAAGGCCTTTGAGGACAAGCGTACCCAGGGGATCATCCTGCGTATCAACAGCCCTGGTGGCAGCCCGGTACAATCCGATCTCATCTTCCGCGAGATCAAGCGCTTGCGTGAGAAGCACGAGGATATCCCGGTACATGCGGTGATCGGCGACATGGGCACCTCCGGTGCCTATTACATTGCCTCGGCGGCGGAGGATATCTACGTTAATCCCGCCAGCATCGTCGGCTCCATCGGGGTGATGATGAACGGTTTTGGCTTCGTTGATACCCTCGACAAACTGGGGGTGGAGCGTCGCCTGATGATCTCCGGCGACAACAAGGGCATCCTTGATCCCTTCCTGCCGCTGGATGAGGCGCACGGCCGACACATGCAGCGGGTACTGGATGATATCCACGAGGAATTCATCACCGCCGTACGCGAGGGCCGGGGTGAGCGCCTGAGTGATGATCCGGTGATCTTCTCCGGGCTGTTCTGGAGCGGGCGCGAGGGGATCGAGCTGGGTTTGGTCGATGGGATCGGCGATGTGGACTACGTTGCCCGAGAGGTGATCGGCGAGGAGACAGTGATCGACTTTACCCCGCGCCCGGATCTATTCAAGCGTTTTGCCGATCGCCTGGGTAGTTCGATGGCCAATGTGCTGGCCCAGCAGTTGGGGTTGGGGCAGCTGCGCTATTGAGCGTTAGATGGTGTTTACCCCCTCCTGCTCCAGCATTCGGATCAGGCGGATCAGCGGCAGGCCGATCAGGCTGTTGGGGTCGTCGCCGTTCAGGCGCTCAAACAGGGCGATCCCCAACCCCTCGGACTTGAAGCTGCCAGCGCAGTTGTAGGGCTGCTCGGCACGCAGGTAGTTTTCGATCTGCGCCTCGTCTAGTGGGCGAAATACCACCTCGAAGGGCTCCACCACCACCTGGGCGTGGCCGGTGGCGCTGTTGTACAGGCACAGCCCGGTGAGAAAGCACACTGTCTTGCCCGAGGCCGCACGCAACTGCTCCTGCGCCTTCTCGTGCCCACCCGGTTTGCCCAGGATCTCCCCATCATTCACCGCCACCTGATCGGAGCCGATGATCAGCGCCTGGGGGTGCTTGGCGGCCACTGCACGGGCCTTTTCCTCGGCCAGGCGGGCCACCAGTTGTTCCGGCGTCTCGCCCGGATGGGCGCTCTCATCGATATCTGGCGAGGCGCTCTCAAAGGGCAGGCCGAGCTTGCCGAGCAGTTCGCGGCGAAACGGTGAGGTGGAGGCCAGCACTATCTTGGTCATGGATTATTCCTGATTGGAAAAAGTACCTTTTAACACAGAGGCCACGGAGAGCACAGAGAACGGCAAGGGATATATCCCGAATATTTCATGAATTGCGTACGCCCTCGCTTGTCTCTTGACCACACAGGGGGGGTTCCTCAGTCGGCCGTATAGCCCGATACGGCACTCCCTCGGAAAATCCCCTGTGCGGCCAATATCCTGCGCGATCATCGCACGAATTCATGAAACATTCGGGATATGATAGCGGAACAATCGAACCATACAGCCTTGTCGCGTTTTCTCTGCGCTCTGTGTTAATGCTTT
>SLDE01000062.1 GCA_007125455.1 Ectothiorhodospiraceae bacterium | reverse complement strand
GCAAAAAGGCCACCGTCTGTGCCGCCACGCGGGCCGAGAACAGCAGCCCGAAGTGGCTGGTGTGTACCGTGCAGTGATCGGCGGCTCCCGCCAGGTGGGTCTCCCCCACCGCCACGGTACCATCGTTGGGCCGCGCCAACCCCGGCATCAGCAAACCCACCCCGAAGGAAAAATCCCCCCCCACCACCCCCAACTCAGGCCTTTCTTGCCACGGTCCGCGCCGCTCGCATAGTGCCTCTCTGGCACCGCCCAACAGCCAACGCCCCACTACCCAGCGCGACAACCACCGCGCCAGACCACTGCCCTGGTGCGGGGTACCCAGGGTCACCACCCGCCCCACCGCGGGATACTCGTTGCCCACCAGACAATCCCGCAGCAACAACCCGCCCAGACTGTGCCCCACCAAATGCACACAGCGCTCCGGCCGGGAACGCACAAAGCCAGCCAAGGCCACCACATTCCCGCCCCACGAGCCAAACACACTGGGATAACGAAAGCGATACACCCGGTATCCCGCCCGCTCCAGCCGCCGCTGCAACACCCCCATATCCAGGCCATTCATCCAAATCCCGTGCACCAGGACCACACAAACCTCAGCCACGTACACCCCTCGTTCAAATATGTATAAAAAACATCCCTAATCCATCATATTGATAGGGATATCACATAATCACACTACAAAACCAATGAAATACCCAGTAGGATAGGTCATGCTGTCCGGACGGACAGCTGATGAGCACTAGGTTTTTCACTCAATAAAACTAAGGAGTTACCATGTCTGACAAGATGGATGCAAAGCGTCGTACACTCATTAAGGGTATCGCCATGATCCCCGCTGCCGCCGCTCTGGGCGTAAGCAGCAAGGCCTTCGCCAACATGCTCAGCACCGACGACCCACAGGCCGCCGCTCTGCAGTACACCGAGAACTCCACTGTCGATGGTCAGTACTGCACCAACTGCGCCCTCTACACCGGCGACGACAGCAAGGGCGATTGCACCCTGTTCCCCGGCAAGAAGGTTGCTGGCCCGGGCTGGTGCAGCGCCTGGGTTGCAGGCTAAATACAGCCGCACCTAGCCCCAACAAAAAAGCCCTGCTCATGCAGGGCTTTTTTGTTGCCAGGGTATGCCATTCGAGATTTATGCCGAAACTCTGGAGCAAGCAGCAGCCGCACATAGTACATCCGCCAGCCAGGGCCTAAGTGCTCTCGCATCTCGTACACACCATCGCCTACCGGTTTCACATCACCCAAATTGCCAAGTTGTGCACGTTCCAGGCGGCGCTTGGTCAAGCCATCCTTGAGGCCGCAGAGCCAGGCGGTGAGCTAGGGCAGGGATTTGATCGAATACATGCAACAAGTGTGAACAACTATTCACCCTGTCAATGTGCAGGAGGCCGCATGATCGACATGTCACCCGATGTCGCCACCGACATCAAGGAGGTGACCATCACCGATCCAGACACCGGCGACAAAGACAAACGCCGCACCCGCTTCCGTAGCGACGACAAGGGCTACTTATGGCAGCTACCCGGCCTCACCATCGAGGACGGCAACGAGGTGTGGATTGCCGAGGGATGATCCGGCGGCGGTATGGCAAGTGGATAGACGACGCAGCCCACATGATCGCTCTCGCTGAAAAGAGATTGGGCCTGCGCTGACCACAAACACCAGGCGACAAAAAAGGGGCGAAAGCCCCTTTTTTCGTGCCACCACTCCCAGCCTAGTCCCAAAATCGTCCTAAGCAGAATCCGGTGTTTGTTAATGCGTTGATTTCACTGCTTTTCAATTGGCGGAGAGGGAGGGATGACCGTCGCTCTCGCTCCGTTCCGCCGCCTTCCCAGGCGGCGGTCGAACCCCACTATCGGATATCGAGGGTTCGAATCGACTTCGATACACACAAAAAAGCCCCGAACGTCGCGGGGCTTGATAGTTTGGCGGAGAGGGAGGGATTCGAACCCTCGATACGTTGCCGTATACACACTTTCCAGGCGTGCTCCTTCAGCCACTCGGACACCTCTCCAGAAGGATTTACAAAACGTCCTGTTGGTTACACCATACCAGTGTAACGACGAAGACCAGCCTTGGCCTTGCGAAGTCGGGCAAGATATACCAGTTGAGTCATGAGTGCAAGTGGCGTTTGCCAATCGGTGCGGCTGGCCGGTATCCCCTCCCCCCTCTCCTGGGCTATAATCGCGGGCTTTCTGGCAACTATCCGGTAAACGCAGGCGATCATGGAAAAAAGCTATAACCCCCACGCGATTGAGCAGCATTGGTACCAGATCTGGGAACAGAACGGCTACTTTGCCCCACAAGGGGGTGAACAGGGCTATTGCATCATGATCCCGCCGCCGAATGTGACCGGCAGCCTGCACATGGGGCACGGCTTCAATAATACCGTGATGGATACCCTGACCCGCTATCACCGCATGAAGGGTGATAACACCCTGTGGCAGCCGGGTACCGACCACGCCGGGATCGCCACCCAGATGGTGGTGGAACGCCAGCTCAACCGCGACGGCAAGAACCGCCACGATCTGGGCCGTGAGGCCTTTATCGAGCGGGTATGGGAGTGGAAGGCGGAGTCCGGCGGCAACATCACCCGCCAGCTGCGCCGCCTGGGCTCCTCGCTGGACTGGGGCCACGAGCGCTTTACCATGGATGACGGGCTATCGGCGGCAGTGCGTGAGGTGTTTGTACGCCTGCACCGCGAGGGGCTGATCTATCGCGGCAAGCGTCTGGTCAACTGGGATCCGGTGTTGCACACCGCGGTGTCCGACCTGGAGGTGATCTCCGAGGAGGAGCAAGGCAATCTGTGGCACTTCCGCTACCCGCTCTCCGATGGCAGCGATCACCTGGTGGTGGCCACCACCCGCCCCGAGACCATGCTGGGCGATACCGCCGTGGCGGTACACCCCGAGGATGAGCGCTACCAACATCTGATCGGCAAGACCATCACCCTGCCACTGGTGGGGCGTGAGATCCCGATCATCGCCGACGACTACGTCGATCCGGCCTTTGGCTCCGGCTGCGTGAAGATCACCCCGGCGCACGATTTTAACGACTATGCCATCGGCCAGCGCCACGGCCTGCCGATGATCAATCTGTTTACTGTCGATGCCAAACTCAACGACAACGCCCCGGAGAAGTACCGTGGTCTGGACCGCTACGAGGCGCGGGACGAGATCGTCCACGATCTTCGCGCCCTGGAGCTGCTGGAAGACATCAAGCCCCACAAACTGATGGTGCCCCGTGGCGATCGCAGCGGCACGGTGATCGAACCCTATCTGACCGACCAATGGTTTGTGGACCTGACCCGCGAGACCACCGAAGATGGCCGTCCCGGCGGGAAACAGGTGATCACCGATCCGGCCATCGCCGCAGTGCGCGATGGCGATATCAAGTTCACCCCCAAGAATTGGGAAAACACCTACTTCCAGTGGCTGGAGAACATCCAGGACTGGTGCATCAGCCGCCAGATCTGGTGGGGCCATCGCATCCCCGCCTGGTACGACGAGCAGGGCAAGGTGTACGTGGGCCACAGCGAGGCGGAGGTGCGCGAACAGTACCAGCTCGGCGCGCAGGTCGCCCTCAAGCAGGACGAAGACGTACTGGACACCTGGTTCTCCTCGGCGCTGTGGCCCTTCTCTACCCTGGGCTGGCCGGAGAACACCGAACGCCTGCAGCAGTTCTACCCCACCAACGTGCTGATCACCGGCTTCGACATCATCTTCTTCTGGGTGGCACGGATGATTATGTTCGGCCTCAAGTTCATGGGGGATGTGCCGTTTCGGGAGGTCTATATCCACGGGCTGGTGCGCGACTCGCACGGACAGAAGATGTCCAAGTCCAAGGGCAACGTGCTGGATCCGATCGACCTTATCGATGGTATCGATCTGGAGGCGCTGGTGGAAAAGCGCACCAGTGGCCTAATGCAGCCGGAGATGGCCCGCAAGATCGAACAACAGACCCGCGCCGACTTCCCCGAGGGGATCCCCGCCTTCGGCACCGATGCGCTACGCTATACCTTCGCCTCGCTGGCCTCCACCGGACGCGACATCAATTTCGATCTGGGCCGTATCGAAGGCTACCGCAACTTCTGCAACAAGCTGTGGAACGCGGCCAACTACGTACTGATGCAGACCGAGGGCAAGGATTGTGGGGTAGCCGCCGACAGCGTAGTGGAGCTATCCACCGCCGACCGCTGGATCATCTCAGGCCTGCAGCGCACCGAGCAGGCCGTTGAGCAGGCACTGGCCAACTACCGCTTCGACCTGGCCGCCCAGGCGATCTACGAGTTCACCTGGGATGAATACTGCGCCTGGTATCTGGAGCTATCCAAGCCGGTGCTTTACGATGAACACGCCGCCCCCGAACTGCAGCGCGGCACCCGCCGCACCCTGTTGCGAGTGTTGGAGACCCTGCTGCGCCTGGCCCACCCGATCATCCCCTACATCACCGAGGAGATCTGGCAGAAGATCGCCCCACTGGCCGGTCGCAATGGCGCCACCATCATGTTGCAGCCCTACCCCGAGGCCGATGAGGGCAAGCTGGACGCCGAGGCCGAGGCCCAGATGCAGTGGGTGATGGACTTCATCATCGGGGTGCGCCAGATCCGTTCCGGGATGAACATCAAGCCCGGCCAGCCCCTGCCGGTGCTGCTGCAAAATGGCAGCGCCCAGGACATGGCCTGGCTGGATGCCAACCAGACCTTCCTCACCAAGCTGGCCAAGCTCGAATCGATCACCTGGCTGGCCGAGGGCGAACAAGCCCCCGAGGCGGCCACCTCGCTGGTGGGCGAGATGCGCCTGCTGGTGCCGATGGCCGGGCTGATCGACAAGGAGGCCGAACTGAAGCGACTGGATAATAGCATCGCCAAGCTGACAAAGGACATCCAGCGCCTCAGCGGCAAGCTGGGCAACCCCGGCTTTGTCGACAAGGCCCCGCCAGCGGTGGTCGAGAAGGAACGCGCCAAACTCACCGAGCAGCAGGCCTCACTGGAAACCCTGCAAGAGCAGCGCGAGCGCATCGCCAAGCTGTAAAGCCCCAGTCGGCTCCGGTATATGCACCGGAGCCGTCCCCTCCGTCGAATCCCTCCCTCGTCCCCGCCCTAACTCGACAGCGCCTCGGCTGCCGAGCCATTGACATTGCTCAGCTGTGGACTAGCCTATGATAAGGATCCTCTTTATCGTAAAGGACTTTTCCCTGAATACCGACAACAATACCCCACCGACAGGCGAGCTTCCCCCCGAGGAATTCTACCGCGCTATCGTCGACAACGCCCCGGTATGGATCAATGTACTCGACGCCAATGCCAGCGTTTTACTGTGGAACCGTGCCGCCGAGCGGATCAGTGGCTATACCCGCGACGAGGTAAGCGGCCATGACGGGATCTGGGCATGGCTCTACCCAGAGCCCGCCTATCGCGCGCAAATCCAGCAAAAGGTCGCCGAAGTACTGCGCACAGATGAGGAAGTGCGCGACTTCGAGACCCAAATACGCTGCAAATCCGGCGAAACAAAGATCATCAACTGGCACTCGCTGCGCTTCTTCGGCACGCAAGGCCAGTTAATCGGCTCCTGTGCCATCGGGATGGACGTCACCACCCGCCGCCAGGCCGAAACCGAACAGGAAGAAAGTGAACGCCAACTACACAACCTAATGACCAACCTACCGGGCATGGCCTACCGTTGTCGTATAGACCAAAGCTGGACCATGCTATTTATCTCCGATGGCTGCCGCGAGCTGACCGGCTACCTGCCGGACGAACTGATAAACAATGCCGAACAGGCCTTTGCCGACATCATCCATCCCGATGATGTGCCTGCGCTTTGGAAGATGAACAAGGATCTACGCCCTGGCGATCCCCCCTTCTCCGACGAGTACCGCATTCGACGCAAGGATGGGAGCACCATCTGGGTATGGGAACGCGGCGGCGTGATACAGCAGGGTACGGAGACCCTGCTAGAGGGCATCATCCTCGACATCAACGAACGCAAACAGATGGAACAGGAGATGGCCTACCTGGCCAGCCACGACAGCCTCACCGGCCTCATCAACCGCCACGAACTGATGAAGCGCCTGGAGAGCGATCTGGACCGCGCCGCACGCTATACCCAACCGCTGGGCCTGCTACTGCTGGATGTGGACCATTTCAAGCCGATTAACGACAACTACGGCCACAAAAGTGGCGATCAGGTACTACAGCGGCTAGGGACACTGCTGCGCGATAACATCCGCACCGTAGACTACGCCGCCCGCTACGGTGGTGAGGAAATGGTCATCGTACTGCCCGAGATCGAACTGGACGAGGCCTGCGATCTGGCGGAACGGCTACGCCTACTGATCGAACAAAGCCCGTTGTTCGATAGCGCCACAGCCGAACAACGCGTCACCGTCAGCATCGGCGTCGCGAGCTTTCCCAGCCACGGTAGCAACAGCGAAACACTACTCCAGGCCGCCGACGAAGCGATGTACCGCGCCAAACAGCGCGGCCGCAACCAGGTGGAAAAGGCCGTGTAAAGGGGGAAGTAACAAGCAAGCCGAGCGTGGCTGAATATAAGTCCGTGTAAGCTCCCCCAGCCTCGGCTGCATCGGTTGTAGGTCAACCTTCAGGCTGACAGTGTTGGCCGAAAGGCCAACCTACAAAGGCAGGCTGTGGATCGGCCTTCAGGCTGACACCCGAAAGGACGGGGGGCGAGATTCAGCGACCTCTTTACAGCCTCAGTTCCGGTGCGGTTCGCGGAGCTCAACGCACCCTACGTCCTTGCCCCTGCACCTAAAAGTTCGTCAGGTGGTGTAGACGGTGGGATCGGCGACCCCGGCGGCGGCGAAGCCTTCGGCCCGCAGG
>SLDE01000230.1 GCA_007125455.1 Ectothiorhodospiraceae bacterium | reverse complement strand
TTCTTCTTCGAACAGCCGGATGGACTCGTTGATGATGTCGTTATCAGGCATCCCATCGTGTAGCAGGCAACTGTGCGTCCAGTACCCCATCTCATCAGGCATAAGGCATGGAATAGAAGCGTTCATTTGCTTGGCCATTAATCCCATTTTTTTGACGACATAGTAGGAGTGGGTGGCCATAAAGATTTGGATGCCTTGATTGGCTAAAAGCCCAAGGATATCCAGCAGCTTAACGATAGCAGTGGGATGAAGCGCCGATTCCGGCTCATCGATGAAAATGACTGAGCCCGGTGTCAGGTATCGATTACCCAGCAGGGTATCGAGGATGGCGATTTTTTTGATACCTTCAGCGGTGCCGTGGATGGAAAAGCGGGTATTCCCTTGCTTGTACAACCACTGTCCTTCCTCGAATACCACCTTGCCTTGAAACATCTCCTCCAACATTTTGCGCGAGCGTGAGAAGCTTTCGTAATTTCTGCCTCTTTGTGGCGAGTTTTGCAGTGCAAGCACAAGATCAGCGTAGGTGGCGTCAAAGCCAAAGGTTCGTTCCTGTACGGTGCTTTTAAGGATGACATTCGATAACGACAGCACTTCTTTGGGAGGCAGGAAAATTGAGTTGTCATCACGTTTCGGTAGGGAATTACAAGTCGGCTTTACCTGTTTTTTGGTATCCCGACCAAAATCAAATTTGATCTTGCTGTTGTTATCCATTTCAAGGTCGAGCGAGAGGCGATTTCCCTCGCCCTTGCGAACCAAATCGCCCAGCGGCTCGACCTGGAAGGTCCAGTACAGTTTGTCGCTAAGTACTTCGTAGAACTCGCGATTGTCGTTGCCACGCCCATACTCTTCCTGAGAACGCTTTACAGCATAGAGCAGTTTAAGCAGCCAGGTTTTACCTGAGCTATTCATGCCGATAAGCAGATTCAGATTGCCTAGTGGGCCTGTCTGTATCTTGGCTATGGGGCCGAAGTTTTCAAGGGTAAATTGCCGGATCACTTCGAGATTCCTGCTAGGTTAGAAGTAATCGATCAGATGGCGCATGTCCTTGGCCATGCCGGACATATCCCGTGCGGAGCGCTCCAGCTCGTTGGAGCTCTCGGCGGTATGCTCGGCGGAGGAACGGATGCGGGTGATACTCTGACTGACCTCTTCGGCCACCGAGCTTTGCTCTTCCACGGCGGTGGCGATTTGGGCGCTCATGTCGGAGATGATATTCACCGCCTCGACGATCCCCTGCAGTGACTGGCTGGCCTGATTGGCTTGCTCTACGCTTTCGCCGGCCTTGTCCTGGCTGGATCTCATGACACCGACCGATTTGCGTGCGGCACTTTGCAGCTTGTCGATCATGTTGCGGATGTCCTGGGTGGAGTTTTGGGTGCGCGAGGCGAGGGTGCGCACTTCGTCGGCCACCACGGCAAAGCCGCGCCCTTGCTCGCCCGCACGGGCCGCTTCGATGGCGGCGTTTAGCGCCAGCAGGTTGGTCTGTTCGGCGATCCCGGTGATCACCTCCAGCACGGCGGTGATCTCTTCGCTGTCCTGGCGTAGCTGGTCGATCACCGTGGCGGCCTCTTTGATCTCCTGGGCGAGGGAGGTGATGGAGGCACTGGTCTGCCTTACCACCTGGATCCCGGTACTGCTCTCGTCACGGGCCGAGTTGGCGGCCTGGGCGGCCTGGTTGGCGTTATTGGCCACCTCTTGGATACTGGCCGACATTTCGTTGACCGCCGTGGCGACCTGGTCGGTCTCGCTCTGCTGCTGTTGGATGTTGTGGTTGGTCTGCTCGACCACCTTGGCCAGACCATCGGCGTTTTGACTCAGGGTAAGGGAGGAATCACTGACCCGTCCCAGTACCCCGCGCATTTCGGACTTGAGCATCTTCATTGCCAGCAAAAATTGGCCAGCCTCGTCGGTGCGTCCGCTGTAGATATACTGCATCAGCGGATTGTTGATCACCTCGCGGGCTTTTTGTAGCGCTCCGCTGAGTGGGGCGGTGGCGAGGGTCATCAGGGCGTAGGCGAGCACTAGGGAAACCGCCGCGGCGCCCCACATCATCGCGGGGCTCAGCTGCATGAGGGCGGCGATCAGCAACGGCAGCAGGCCGATCGCAAAGGCTAGCCCGAGTTTGCTGCGCAGGCTGAGCGAGGGCAGACGCATCGCCAGCGGCATCTTGCCCTGGTTGATCTGGGCGTAGACTTCCTCGGCACGATCAACATGTTCGCGGTCCGGCTTGGTGCGTACGCTTTGGTATTCGACGATCTTGCCGTTTTCCATGATCGGGGTGACAAAGGCATCGACCCAGTAGTGATCGCCGTTTTTGCAACGGTTTTTGACCATCCCCATCCATGGCTCACCGCCCTTGACCGTCTCCCACAGATCGGCAAAGGCCGCCGGGGGCATGTCCGGGTGGCGCACCATATTGTGGTTGTTACCCAGCAGCTCCTCGGTAGTGAAACCGGAGATGGCATTAAAGTCGTCGTTGGTATAGGTGATGATCCCCTTGGGGTTGGTGGTGGAGAGGATATTCGCTTCGGCGGAGTAGTTTTGTTCTTTACCGGTAACAGGAAGATTCTTCTTCATAAACTCGGCGTCCTATTGCTTCTGTTGCGGGGATATTTCCCCTTGATTACTAGGGATTGTCTCAGTTACGCCGGAAGCTGGCAACTAGCGATGAGAGCCGTGAGGAGATGTGGGTTAGTTGGCCGTTGGCCTCATCAATGCGTTTACTGCCTTCGGCGGAGTACTCGGCGATCTCGCTGATTTTGATGATGTTATGGTTGATCTCATCGGCCATCCCCAGTTGCTGGCTGGAGGCGCTGGCAATGTGGGCATTCATTTGGTTGATGTTGTTGACCGCTGCGGTGATCGACTCCAGCGAACTGCCGGCCTCGGCTGATTGCTGGGCGCTCTTTTGGGCGTGTTCTCTGCTTTGTTCCATCACCTCAAACACCTGCCTCGCGCCCTGCTGGAGCTGGTCGATCATTTCCTCTACTTCCTCGGTGGCCTTTTGGGTCCGGGTGGCCAGGGCGCGTACCTCATCGGCGACCACCGCAAAGCCGCGCCCCTGCTCCCCGGCACGGGCCGCCTCGATCGCCGCATTCAGTGCCAGCAGGTTGGTTTGTTGCGAGATCCCCTTGATCACGTCGAGTACCGAGCCGATCTCCTCGCTACGCTGTTGTAGCCCTGCAACGGTGGTGCTAGCTTGCTCCATCTCGCGTGAGAGCGAGTCGATATCGTCGATGGTCCGTGATACCACGCGACGGCCATTGCGGGCGTCGTGATCGGCCTCCTCGGCGGACTCGGAGGCGAGCCGCGCCTGCTCCACCACCTCCTGCATGGTGCTGTTCATCTCGTTGATGGCGCTGGCCACTTGTTCGGTCTCGCTAAGTTGCTGCTCCACCCCCTTGCGGGTGATGGCGATCACCTCTTGCAGTTGGCTAGCAGAGACCTCTAGCGCTCCGCTGGACTGATCCAATTCGTCGATAATGGCGCTCATCGCACCGCGAATGGTTTCGGCGTTGCGTGCGATATGCCCCAGCTCATCTTCCCCCAGATTGGGCAGCGGCTGGGCGAAGTTGCGCTCGGCCATCTGCCGTAGCGAGGCGGAAAGCTGATGGGCCGGTTGCACGATGCGCATCTGCACGAAACCGAGAAAGAGCACAAAGGCGATCGCGATGGCGATCCCCATCAATACCAGCGAGGTGCCAATACCCTGTTGGCCCTGGCTGATGGTGTTCTGTATCGCTGTAGTATTGCCCTGCTGAAGTTGTAGCTCAATCTGCAGCAAGGCACTGTGACTGGACCAGAGCCCATACAGTGCCGCCAGCAGCACCAGCGTGGTGCCTATCCCGGTGATTAACAGGAGCTTGTTGCGAATACTGGTGCGCAGCAGTTGCATGATCGTCAGGTATCCTGGCTAGTGTAGGGTCCGTCATCGCTGTTGGGCGATGACGGGATTATCGGCAGTCTAGCCTAAATCTTGAACTGAGATACAAGGGTTTGTAGTTCAGTGGCCAAGTGGGCGAGTTCCTCACTGGCGCGGGAGGTCTGTTCGGCACTCTCGGTGTTTTGTTCGGCCACACTACTGATGGTGCTGATATTGCGGTTGATCTCGTCGGAGACGGCGCTTTGTTCCTCGGCCGCGCTGGCGATATGGGTGTTCATGTCGTTGATCGAGGCCACCGCACGGGTGATCTCGGCCAGTGCCTCGCCGGCCATGGCGGCCTTCTCCACCCCGGATTCGGCACGCTCCTCGCCCTGGCGCATCGCGCTGACGGCGGCGCGGGCCTCGTTCTGGAGCTTTTCGATCATCTCCTGGATCTCGGTGGTGGAGTCCTGGGTGCGGCTGGCCAGCGAGCGTACCTCGTCGGCGACTACGGCAAAGCCGCGCCCTTGCTCTCCAGCGCGGGCCGCCTCGATCGCGGCGTTAAGGGCCAGCAGGTTGGTTTGCTCGGCGATGCCTTCGATCACATCCAGTACGCTGCCGATGCTGTCCGCCTCTTTTTCGAGCTTGCGGATCACTCCGGCGGTATCGCGTACATCGGTAGCCAGTTGATCGATGGAGTCGACGGTCTGCTGTACCACATCGCGCCCTTTTTTCGCCGCGCCATCGGCCCCTTGGGCGGCATTGGCGGCCTGGCTGGCGCTATTGGCCACCTCTTGCACCGTAGCGGTCATCTCGTTCATTGCGGTGGCAACCTGTTCGGTCTCTGTGCGCTGGGTCTCGATCGCCTGGTTGCTCTCGATGGTGATCGCCGAGAGCTCTTCTGCCGCAGCGGCCAGTTGTGAGGTGGAACTGCTCACCTCGCGCATACTGTGATGGAGCTTTTCCAGCATCTTGTTGAAGGAGCGTGCCATGTCACCCAACTCATCCTTGCTGTCGATGTCGATGCGGCGCGAGAGATCCGCATCCCGATCGATCAGGCCGATGGTCTCGGCGAGGCGCTGGATCGGGCGGGTGATGCTGCCAGCAAACCACAATCCGGCAAACAGCGCGGCGGCAAAGGTGGCCAGGCCGACGATCGCGGCCCAGCTGATGATGTTGCTTTGCATCGCCACCACTTGGGCAAAGGCCTCGTCGCGGTCCAGCTCACTCATCAGGGCCCATTCCAGGCCGTTGATGGACAGCGGGGTATAGGCCGAAAGCACTTCCACACCCCGGTAATCCGGGAAGATGGCAAAGCCGCTCTGCCCACCCAGCGCGGCGCGGGTGCCCTGGGTATCGATGCGCTGCAGGCCGATATTGCTGGCGCGTGCCTCAATGGCGTTGACGGTGTCCGTTGGGGTGTTGAGCCCACGCAACATCCCAAGATAGCCGCTAGGATCTTCGATTAAAAAGCGGCTGATGCTGCGCGCCAGGCGATCCTGACCGACCAGGTAGGTCTCGCCGGATTCACCCAGGCCGGCCTCTTGCCAGCGTTCCTCGTTGGTCATGATCTCGTTGATCTCGTCGATAGGCATCTGCACGATCAGCGCGCCGATGCGTTCACCATCGGCAAATACCGGCGCCCCAGCAAAGGAGGCCGGGCCATTATAGGAGGGCAGGTAGGGGGCGAAGTCCTCGATCACGGTCGTGCCTTGCGGGGCGCTGGTGGCGCGGCTGAATACCTGCGCCAGACCGCTATCGGCATAGGGCCCGTTACGCAGGTTGGTGGCGTAGTCCACCTCCTTGTAAACGCTGTAGATCACATCGCCCTGCTGGTCGACCAGGAAGAGATCATAGTAGCCAAAGCGTTCGACAAAGTCGGTGAAGTAGGGGTGTAGCTCGCTGTGCAGTTGGTCGTAGGTGCTGCCGTCCCCGGTGCTGGTCAGGCGCTGCTTTTCTCCCAGCGGCTGGGGGTTGTTGCTCATGTAGAGGTATTGCAGCACCACGGCGCGCTCACTCAGGCCTCGGATTTGCGGGTCGGTGTTGGCCTGTTCCCCCGGATTCTGGTTGCGAAATTCGTTGGCAAAATCCCGGCGGTAGTAGTTGCTTAGTTGCTCGCGCATCTGCGACAGCGAGCCCTGGTGGGAGTGGGTCAGCTCCTGCATTGCGCTGGGCAGTTCGGCCAGCATCTCGCGGGTGGCCGGGGCGGTGGCCATGTTCAGCACCTGGTGGTTGATGGTTTCGAAGTAACCTTCGATCTGGGCGCGCTTGGTTTCACGCAGGGAGACCAGCTGTGACTGAACCTGTGCCTCCATCGCTTCGCCACTGTTGTTCACCGAGATCCCGCTGAGCACCACACTGGTGATCAGTACCGGGATCAGCGCCAGCAGCGATGCGCCAACGAGCATTTTGGTCCTGATTTTCATCCACTTTCCCCTTCGTAAACTTTGCTTCTTGTCACAGAGAGTAGAGGCAATGAGGTGACAAGGAAAGTGGAATTTGTCCTACGCAGGATGTAGGAAGGGGGAATAAATTATTTTGTATAACAAAGCTTTAACAGTACGTAGAGCGCCCCGCTGCCGCCATCTCTGGGCTGCGCCTGCACCATCGCCAGCACCTCGGGGTGCTGACGCAGCCATTGCCATACCCGGGCACGCAGCACGGGCGTGGCGTTTTCCGAGCGGTTGCCCTTGCCATGGATGATGCGCACCACACGACAACGCATGTGCTGCGCCTGGTGGAGAAAGTGGGTCAGCGACTGGCGAGCCTCCAGGCTGCGTTGACCATGCAGGTCCAGTTCGCCCTCGATCGGCATCTGGCCGCGACGAAAACGCCGCAACAGCTTGTGTTGCAGGCCGCCGCGTGTGAAGAAGCCATCGTCGGGCGGCGTGGGCGGATCATCGCCGTGGTGATCGGAAAAGAGATTGTCCGGTAAGGGCTCGCTCGCTACCTCGTCACGGGAACGGCGCGGCAGCGGGCGTTTGGGGCGAAACACCACATCCTGCTTTTTCAGCGGGCGAACATCGCTCATGGCCTGGCGAAAGAGCTCAAGCTCCTCGTTGTCGGGTTGTCGCGGTCTGCGCATGGATCAAACTTGCTTATTGGTTGCGGTGTGGAGTTCCACCAAGGGGCTGCACACTGGTATAGTAAACCATTCTTTCGCTGGAATTGTGCATGAAGATCCTGATCAGCAATGACGATGGCTATCTGGCCACCGGAATTCACACCCTTGCGCGCCACCTTTCGAGTATTGCCAGCATCACTGCCGTGGCACCGGAGCGTGATCGCAGCGGGGCCAGCAACTCGCTTACCCTGGATAACCCCATCCGGGCCCATTTGACCGACTCCGGCTTCTATCGGGTGGATGGCACCCCCACTGACTGTGTGCACCTGGCCCTTACCGGCCTGCTGGAAGAAGACCCCGACATGGTGGTTTCCGGGATCAACGCCGGGGCCAACCTGGGCGATGATGTGCTCTATTCCGGCACGGTGGCGGCGGCGATGGAGGGGCGTTTCCTCGGCCTGCCGGCCATCGCTGTGTCGCTGTGTGCCCAGAGTGGCCATGAGTTCAAACACTTTGATACCGCCGGACGGGTCGCGGTGGCACTGGTGGAGCGTCTGCGTGAGCACCCGCTGCCCGCCGACACCATCCTCAACGTCAATGTGCCGGATCTCCCCTGGGAGGCCTTGCAGGGCTTTGAGGTTACCCGCCTGGGTAACCGCCATCGTGCCGAGGCGATGATCCGCGACACGGACCCTCGTGGCAGACCGATCTTCTGGATCGGTCCTGCTGGCGAGGAGCAGGATGCCGGGGCGGGTACTGATTTTCATGCTATCCGCCAGCAGCGCGTCTCGGTGACACCCTTGCAGGTCGATCTGACCCGCCACGCGGGTATCGACGACCTGCGCCACTGGCTGCAGGGGTTGTAGGGCGATGCAGGCCTCCATCAATGGTAGCGGCATGACCTCAGCGCGTACCCGCGAACGCCTGATACAACGCCTAATGGAACATGGCATCCAGGATCTTCGGGTACTGGAGGCGCTGCGTCATGTTCCGCGCCACCTCTTCATGGATGAGGCGCTGGCCTCGCGTGCCTACGAAGACACCGCACTGCCCATTGGCTTCGGTCAGACCATCTCGCAACCCTACATCGTCGCCCGCATGAGCGAGGTGTTGATGAGCGTCTCGCCGCATAAGGTGCTGGAGATCGGCACCGGCTGCGGCTATCAGACCGCGATCCTCGCCAACCTGGTGGACGAGGTTTTCAGCATCGAGCGGATCGGTGGCCTGTACGAACGTGCGCGACGCAACCTGCAGCCACTACAACTGCACCGCCTGCGCCTGCGTCTGGGGGATGGCTACCAGGGCTGGCCCTCCCAGGCCCCCTTTGATGCCATCCTGGTCACCGCCGCCCCGCCACAGATCCCGCCTGCCCTGTTGCAGCAGTTGGCCGATGGCGGCCTGTTGGTGATTCCGGTCGGCGGGGGAGGGAGTCAGCGCCTGCTGGCGGTGCGACGCGAAGGCGACGAGTTTCACGAGGAGTTGCTGGAGATGGTCAGCTTCGTCCCCATGCTGGGTGGAGAACAACGTTAGTGTAGTGTCTCAAGTAAATGGCATATGTCAGCGTGACGAGAAGCCGTTAGCTGCAAGGCGCGTCTCGCAGGGAATGGCGCGCCCTTGCCAAGAGACGCAACACAGCAGATGACGGCTTTTCGTCGCGCCCGGAGGGAGGCTCGCAAATGTCCCAATCCGCTCCCGGCGGATTGGTGCAGCCCTTGTTAAGGGAACAACCATTAACGGCGGGCTGCGCCTTGTCTTGGAACATTTGCGAGCCTCTGACATGTACCATTTACTTGAGACACTACACTTGATGAAGATCTTTACTGCCCTGTACGACAGGGTGTTGGGCTGGTCGCGGCATCGCCATGCGCCGCGTTATTTGGGTGGGCTGAGCTTCGCCGAGTCCTCGTTCTTTCCTATCCCGCCCGATGTGATGTTGGCACCGATGGCCCTGGCCAGGCCCGAGCGGGCGTGGTGGTACGCCACCATCACCACCATCGCCTCGGTGCTCGGTGGTGTACTGGGCTA
The DNA here is from genome assembly GCA_007125455.1 of Ectothiorhodospiraceae bacterium. Classification (GTDB taxonomy): domain Bacteria; phylum Pseudomonadota; class Gammaproteobacteria; order Thiohalomonadales; family Thiohalomonadaceae; genus SLDE01. The sequence goes on along the minus strand of SLDE01000230.1, from coordinate 12,521 downwards.
TCTGATCGGGGTGTTTGCCTTTGAACTGGTCGAACCCATGCTACACCAGGCTGGCTACTGGGATGCCTATTTGCGTGCCGGTGAGTGGTTCAGTCGCTGGGGCTTTTGGGCGGTACTGCTGGCGGGGTTTTCGCCGATCCCCTACAAGGTGTTTACCATCAGTGCCGGGGTCGTGGGGATGGCGCTGCTTCCCTTTGTGCTGGCCTCGCTGCTGGGGCGTGGGGTACGCTTCTTCCTGGTGGCCGGGCTGATGCGCTGGGGCGGAGCCCGTATGGAGCACACCCTGCGTCGCTACGTGGATATGCTCGGCTGGATCGTACTGGCCATATTGGTGGTTGCCTGGGTGGTGTATCGTAATGGGGTTAGCGGTTAGGCGGCTGTACAAACTGTTTTGGCTGCCCATCATTGTGCTGGGCCTGTACGGTTGTGGGCAAATGCAACCGATGGGCAGCAGTACGCGCATGATCCACTACACGGTCAAACCGGGCGACACCCTTTACTCCATCTCCTGGCGCTATGGTTATGATCATCGCCAGGTGGCGGGATGGAATAATATCCGCTCACCATATACCATTTATGCCGGACAGACCCTGCGCATCATCCCGCCGCGCGATCATCAGGTACGCAGTGGGCCTACCCCAGCGGAGCGGGCTGCCGTCAGCCGACCGGCTCCCAGCAGTACTGCTAGCACCTCCGCGTCCCCCAGAACTTCGCCGCCCAGCCAGCAACAGAGCACCCCACCAAGGCAGACGACGCAAGCTCAGCCACAAGCACAGCCGACCCAGCGCCCAGCCCCACAGAGCACTCCCCGGCCTGCACCCTCGCCACGCAGCGCCGCTACGGCTAAGGTAGACTGGCAATGGCCAACCCGCGGGGAACAAAAATACCGCTTTAACCAAAATGGCAAGAAAGGGCTTGGGATCGGTGGTAGTCTAGGTCAGGCCATCCACGCTGCCGCCGATGGCGAGGTGGTTTATAGCGGGAGTGGCTTGATTGGTTACGGAAATCTGTTGATTATCAAGCACAACGACATATATCTTAGTGCCTATGGGCACAATCGACGGCTGTTGGTCGAAGAGGGTACCCAGGTAAAACGGGGACAGAAGATCGCCGAAATGGGGGAGAGTAACCGCGACGGGGTCATCCTGCACTTTGAGATCCGCAGGGATGGGACCCCGGTCAATCCCACAGGTTACCTTCCAGGATCCGGTTCATAACAAGGGGTTTGCATGAGCACAGCGGATGATAGCAACGTCAATGAGAACGACGAGTCAGTGGTGGATTTGCTGGATGATGGGCCCGAGGAGGTAGAAGAGGAAGTCGTCTTTAAGGCCGGTGCGATCCCCGACAGTCAGCTCGATGCAACCCGTATGTATCTGAACGAAATCGGTTTTTCACCCTTACTGAGTGCCGAGGAAGAGGTCTATTACTCCCGTCTGGCGCAAAAGGGTGACGAGGCCGGGCGGCGTCGTATGATCGAGAGCAATCTGCGCCTGGTGGTCAAGATTGCCCGGCGCTACCTCAACCGAGGCCTGGCCCTGCTGGATCTGATCGAAGAGGGCAACCTGGGGCTGATCCGCGCGGTGGAGAAGTTCGATCCCGAGCGAGGCTTTCGCTTCTCCACCTATGCCACCTGGTGGATCCGTCAGACTATCGAGCGGGCTATCATGAACCAGACCCGCACCATCCGTTTACCGATCCACGTGGTCAAGGAGATCAACGTCTACTTGCGCGCGGCCCGCCACCTCTCGCAGACCCTCGATCACGAGCCCAATGCCGAAGAGATCGCCGAGATGCTCGACAAGCCCATCGAAGAGGTCAAGCGCATGATGGGGCTCAACGAGCGCGTCACCTCGGTGGACGTGCCGCTGGGGCGCGAGGGCGACAGGTCATTACTCGATGCGATCCCCGATGAGAACAACATCGACCCTTCCGATCTGCTGCAGGACGAGAACATCCGTGACAGCATCGATGTCTGGCTGAACCAACTCACCGACAAGCAGCGTGAGGTGGTCGAGCGGCGCTTTGGCCTGCACGGCTATGACCCCTCCACCCTGGAGCAGGTAGGTGTCGAGATCGGCGTGACCCGTGAGCGTGTGCGCCAGATCCAGATCGAAGCACTCAAGCGACTGCGCGAGATCCTGGAGAGCCAGGGCTTTAGTGGTGACGCCCTCTAGCAGGGCAACATGAGATGTAATGGTATCTACAAAATCCGTTGTGTGAGATCGACCTGTAACGATGGTGAGTGGGCCGGGGGTTGCCAGGGGCGTCGAGCTCCGGCTCGATGAGGTGAGGGCATGTCGACCTGGAGGTCGACACTCCGGCCAGACACTCCCGGCGGCCATGGGCCGCCCTATAGGGCGGGCCGTGCCCGCCGTGGGGTTGCGGCATTCCACATCTATACAGGTGGGCAAAGTCGCGTAGAGAGCGCCGCTGTTTCAATAGGGGCGACTGTAGCTTGACCTTTAGGCCAAACGCGGCAATCCCTGTTGGCCTAAAGGGCGTCCTCGTATCTCCTAGCCCGACCCCTGTGCCTCCAACGAATAGCAAAACCGGTAAGTCTAATAGAGCGAGGTGAACATCTTCCGTCGGTAGCGTGATACCAGTTCACCCTGGCCACCCAGCAGATCGAAGACCATCAGCATCCCCTTGCGTGCCGCGCCGTCCTCAAAGTTGGGGGCGCGGCGCAATAATTCCAGATACTGTTCCAGCGCCTGTTCATACTGTCCCTGTCCGCTATAGCTGTTGGCCAGTTGCAGGCGGGCCTGGTGGTCGGCAGGGTCCTGTGCCAGGCGGGCCAGCAGCTCATCGGCCTGCGGGGCCTGTTCGGCGGCGGCGCTCAGTTCCAGCCGCGACTTGGCGGCCTGTACCTCCGGGTCCATCGCCTGGTTGGCAGGCAGGGCCTTCAGCACCGCACGGGCTTCGTCGTAGCGTTGCATGCGCAACAAAAACTCGCTTTCGCACAGGGTCAGTTGCAGGTTGTCCGGTTCTACTTGGCGCAGTTGCTGCAGCTGTTCGAGGGCCTGTTGTTGCTCGCCGCCGGTAAAGGTCTCCAGGATGGCGGGCATCTGCTTGTCCGATTCGCGCTCCGCATGACGGTCGATGAACTCACGGATCTGCGACTCGGGCAGGGCACCGAGAAACTCATCCACCGCCTCGCCGTGGCGGAACAGCTTGACGGTGGGCACGCTGCGTACCCCGTATTGGGTGGCCAGATCGGCCTGTTCGTCGATATTGACCTTGGCCAGCAAAAAGCCCCCCGCATACTTCTCCGCCAGGGCGGTGAGGACGGGCATCAGACTCTGGCATGGGCCGCACCAGGGGGCCCAAAAATCCACCAACACCGGTACGTGTTGCGAGTTTTCCAGTACATATTGGGAAAAAGTTTCCGTGGTGACATCAAAACTGTATTGCTGTGCGTCGCTCATTGGCGCTCAACTCCCTCTTCGGTTAATTCAAACAAGGTGGCGCTGTGGGTAAACAGCAGTAGACGGCGCACTTGGCGCTGCGGCCAGAGCTGCTGCGCCCCCTGGGCGTACCAGGTCATTTGGCGGCGGTAGCTTTCGGCGAGTGAGTGCAGCCGTGCGGGATCATGCTGGCGATGGGACTTGTAGTCGATGATCCATAGCTGCTGGCCGTCGTCGCGCAGCCGGTCGATAATGCCGTGCACTGTTTGCCCTTCATGGCTATGGATAATGGGTACTTCGTTGAAAAATTCCACCCCCTCTCGTGGGGTAAACAGATCGGCCAGGGCCGGGGTGCTCAGCAGTCGTTGGCACTCTTCATACAGCGCCGTCATCTCCTCGCCATCTGCCTCCAGGGCGAATTCGGCAGCGAGCTGAGCGCGCAGTTGTGCGGCAGGCGGGGCGGGGTGGCGGGTCATTTCTTCCAGCAGGCGGTGAACCACCTGGCCACGCAGACGCCCATCCTCGTCGGCCACCTGGTGGCTGGGTAGATAGTGGGGGGCGTCGGGCATGCCCTCGTCCTGACTGGGGGCCAGCTCGCGTAGCCGGGGCAGACTCTCCAGGGGGCGGGTAAGGGCCGGGTCGGTCTGGAAGGGTGGGTTTTCGTCTTTCGCACCCTGGCGCTGCGGCGCGTAGCGGAACTGCCCGGTGCTCAGTTCGCAGGGCTGATCCATGGGCTGCTCAGCGGCGGGATCGATCGCCTGGCGCAGGATGCGATACCAGCTCTGTTCGCCGCCCCGGCTCGGTTCGGCACCGCTGATGTAGAGGTGTTGGCGCGGGCGGGTGATCGCCACATAGAGCAGGTTGGCCTGCTCCCGTTCGAGTTCAAGCTGCTCCTGCTCGCCCAGCTGCCGTAGCCATTGGGGCTGTAGCTCTTTTTTGGGTTGCAGCAGCAGCGCCTCGGGGCGCGCCTGCTCCGGTGGCCAGTGCAACTGGCTGCGCCAGACCTTTTCCCGCGCATCGCTACCGCCGCAGTCGGCGAGGAACACCACCGGTGCCTCCAGCCCCTTGGAGGCGTGTATGGTCATGATCCGCACCCGCTCGCCATCGTTGCTGGGGGCCTCGTCCGGGGCATCACCTGCGCCATCACGCAAGGCCTGCAGGCGGGCCAGAAAGTGGCCCAGACTGGGGTAGCGACCACTGTCGATATCCAGTGCCAGCTCGACAAAACGGATCAGGTTGGCCTCGACCCGGCTGCGCAGGTGGGCCGGTGCCGCCTGTTGATAGCATTGCAATACATTGGCCTCATGATAGATCCGATCCAGCAGGTCGTGGATCGGCAACTGTCCGGCCAGGGTATGCCAATGGGGCAGCAGGGTACGGGCGCGCTCCAGTGCACTGTGCTCAGGCAGCTCTAGCGTCAGCAGGCGCTGATACCAACTTCCCTCGCCCTGGCGAGCCAGGCTGATCAGTGCCTGGTGATCGCAGTCGAACAGTGGACAGCGCAGGATGGTGGCCAGCGCCAGGTTGTTGGCGGGGGTGGTCAGCCAGTTGAGCAGGGTGACCATGTCGCTCACCTCCAGGCTTTCCAGCAGGGTGCCACGTTCTGCCCCCAGGTAGGGGATGTGGTGTTCGCGCAGGGCCTGTTCGTAGTCTCCGGCATGGCGGCGGCGTGATACCAGGATCATGATGTCGCCGTAGTGGATGGGGCGGGCATCCTCGCCGTGACCAATCAGCATCCCCGATGCGATCAGTGCCTCGATGGTGGCGGCGATCTGGTGGCCTTCGCGCAGGTAGCGATCATCCCTGGGCAGTTGGCGCGGTTGCTCCAGCGGGTTGCGCAGGGTCGTCGGTGGGGCCGTGTCAGCCATGTCCTGCGCCTTGCGGATCAGCGGCAGTACGGTGACTCGACCGGGGAGTTCGTTGTGGTGGGTGCGGTGGGTATCGAAGTCGCGCAGGCTCCCCGCCAGCGGGCCATTCCGGTCGAATACCCGGTTGACCCCCTGCATGATCGCCGGGGCCGAACGCCAGGAGGTATGTAGTGGGAAGGTGTGGGCCTGTAGGCGCTGGTCGAGCCAGTCGCGGGCCACATGGAATAGGCGCGGTTCGGCACGGCGAAAGCGGTAGATGGATTGTTTGGCGTCGCCCACCAGAAAGACGCTGCGCGCCTTTTCCCCCTCACCGGCGGCCATCTCCTCCAACAGCGGTAGCAACAGGCGCCACTGGGTGGGGTTGGTGTCCTGAAACTCATCCACCAGCAGGTGGTCGATGCGCTGGTCGAGCTTGTATTGCACCCAGTGGGCCTGCTCGGCACGGTTGAGTAGTTGGCAGGCCTGCCATTCCAGATCGGCAAAGTCCAACAGGCGCTGTTCACGCTTGAGGCGCTGGTAGTGGGTCAGCAGGGTGATACCGGCCAGGTACCAGGCGCGGTTCGCCTGCCAGCACTGCAATGCACGGCGTCGTTCCTGTAGCGCCAGTAGCGCGTCGCATAGCTGTTGGTGGATATCCAGAAGGCGTGCCTCGCCTTCGGCACCCATCTTGCCCGCCTGGGCCTTGCTGGCCTTGCGTGCGCGCGGTTCGCCTTTTTGGGTGAGAAAGGCACTTTGGCAGGCCGTTAGCCGTGCCTCCAACGGCAGTTCGGGGTGGCGAGCCAGGGCAAGGGCCTCCAGTGCGGCCTCGTTGGTCTTGATCGGGTGTTTGCGCAGCAGCTCGGCAAACTCGCCCAGCATCGCCAGGCGATCGGTGCTGAAGAAGCTATCTAGTGGCTCCTCGTCCGGTGCCTCGATGCCCAACTGTTGGCGCAGTCGCTCCGTGGCGAAGTTGAGCGGGTCTCCCTGCCCTTCCACGTAGGCCCACCAGTCACCGCGCTGCTGGATGAAACTCTCCAGGCTACCTTGCAGGCTCGCCAGCCCGCCGGTGTAGTCGAGTAGCTGTTGCAGGGCCTTGGCCAGCTGGCCATTGGGATCGGCGCTGGCCTCGACCTGCAGGGTATCCCAGGCGGCGGCCAGTAACTCGCTGCCCTGCTCCAGCAGTTCGAAGCCGGGCGGCACCTGTGCCTCCAGCGGGAAACGTAACAGCAGCTCCTGACAGAAGGCATGGAAGGTGGTGGTGCGTACTCCCTGGCGCTGCTGTAGCATCCACTCATAGAGTCGGCGTGCCCGAGCCATGCTCGCGTCGTTGACGGCAACACCCAGGGCGCGCAACTGATTATCCAATTGTTCATCATCACAGGCGGCCAGCTGTAGCAGGCGCTCATTCAGGCGGCTGTGCATCTCTGCCGCCGCCTTGCGGGTAAAGGTGATTGCCAGGATGGCGTCGGGACGGGCACCGCTGAGCAGCAGGCGCAGCAGGCGACTGACCAGCAGAAAAGTCTTGCCGGTACCGGCCGAGGCCATTACAGTGGCATTAACCGTAGGCGTGGCAGGGGATAGGTGAGTAGGCATCGCTACAGCATACTGCGCCCGGCGCAGGCGGTAAACTCCCCATCTCCTTGTACGGATATCTTGTAGGATTTTTCCTATATCCTTGTAGTCCTTTGGTGTGGTTTGCGCTTTCCGGAGGGTCTTTTTTGTATATATCCTGTTGATAGTGAATGGTTTTTTGTCTTTTCTGTATAGCTATCGATGCAATAGTGCTGCGCTATGTATCGGCTTGTGTATTTCCTGGCCTCTGATACCTTTGTCTCTAACGGCAGGACGCCAACACGGAGGTGCCAGGAATGCGTTGCAGGTATGTGGCGCAGTACGGAGGCTGCTTAATAAGCAAAAAAGGTTTTGGGGAACAGGATTATCCAGGGTTTGGAACACGGTCAGCGGGATGTTGACGGGTGCGATAGGGATTACTGCAGGGATGAACAGCATCGATACGGCTTGGCCAGGTTTGGTCAGGCCGTTTTTTTTTGCCCCGTGCTTTCCAAGGGGGCATCACTGTTTGCACACAATCTGTGTTGTTATACGCAAGGGAGTTGGGGTAGAGTAGGTAAATAACCTACACACAAGAACACCCTTGGATGCCCTATACCCACTTCCGACTTGTCAGGATCATCAGTGGCCTGATCCTCACCCTCCTTTTCTTTGCAATCGGCACGATAGACTGGTTCCAGGGGCGCGCCAACCTGGAGCAGGCCCTGGTGCAGGAGTCCGCCGATCTGCGTACCACCGCCGAGATCGCCATTGCCGACATGGAGCAGCAGATGCTGGGCCTGGCGACGCTGATCGCCGCCGATCGCGAGGTGCAGCGTCTGTTTTGGCTGGGGCGAGAGGCGATACAGGCCGAGGGCGGTGGCGCCGGGGGAGAGCGTAGCGCCGCCCTGCGTCAGGCACTCTACGATCGCCTCTCGCCAGCCTGGCGTGATATGCAGTCGCAGTTTGGTTTACGTCAGTTGCACTTCCACCTGGGCCCCGGCTCGCTCTCCTATCTGCGGGTACACTCACCGAATCGCTACGGTGATCGCATGGATGGTTTGCGCCATATCATCGTGGATGTCAATCGAGACCAGCAGCCACGTAGCGGCTTTGAGACAGGGCGGATCTATTCCGGGGTACGCGGTGTGGTGCCGGTGTGGTACACCGATGAAGAGGGGGTGCGTCACCATGTGGGGGCGCTGGAGGCCGGTACCTCTTTCGATGCCCAACTGGCGCGTCTGGATGAGCAGATCGGTGCCGGCTTTGCGGTGATCCTCAATCATGAGCACGTCGAGCAGGCGGTGTGGGAGGAGTTTCGCGCCCTGAGCGGCCCCCATGCCAAGGAGGGTTGCCGCTGTTATCTGGAGGCAAGCTCTGCAGTGCAGGCCCATGGATGGATGGAGGAGGGGATCTTTGGTCCTTTGGCGGCCGGGGGGATGGAGTCGCGTTTGTTGGCCTGGCAGGGGCGCGACTGGCACCTGAGTCGCTTCCCGTTGCGCGATTATCTGGGGGATCAAAACCCTTCGCGGCGGCATGTGGGGTCAATCCTGATCTGGCGTGATAAAAGTGAAGCGGTGGCCGCCTTGCAAGCGCGTCAGTGGCAAAGCCTTGCCTTGTTGCTACTGGTGTATCTGCTCACCCTGGGCGGCGTTGGCTGGTTGCTGCGTTTTACCCGTCGCTCCCTGCAACACCGCATCGACACGGCTACCGCTGCACTGCGTGAGAGCGAAGGGATGCTCCAGCGTGCCCAAGCGGTGGCGCATATGGGCAGCTGGTGCCATGACCTGATCAGCGGTGAGATCGAGTGGTCCCCCGAGGCCCGTGAGATCCTTGGCTTCAGCCCGGGGCTTTCTCCCGATTACCTGCGCTTTCTTGATTGTATCCACCCGGCGGATCGTGAGCATGTGCAGGCCGCCTGGCAGGCCGCCCTGCGTGGTGCGCCATACGATATTGAACACCGCGTATTGGTGGATGGTCGCACACGCTGGGTGCGTGAGCAGGCCAAGCTCACTGTAGACGACGATGGCCAGCCACACTCCGCCCTGGGGACTGTGCAGGACATCACCGAGGCGAAGGAGGTCGAGCTGGCGCTGCGAGAGAGTGAGGAACGCTATCGCACCACCTTTGCCGCAGTAAACGATGGTATGTGGGAATGGCACGTCCCCAGCGGCATGGTGAAGTGGGATAACCGCTGCTATCAGATGCTGGGTTACTCACCCGGGGCCTTTGTGGTCGATCTGGCCAAGTGGCGCGAGCTGATCCATCCCGAGGATGTGGATAAGGCCTATGCCGAGGTGGAGCGGCAACTCGCCAAGGGGGAGATCTTTGTCATCGAGTTTCGCTACCACTGCGCCAATGGTGGCTGGCTGTGGATCCAGGGGCGCGGCAAGGTGGTGGCGTGGCGGGGCGATCAGCCGCTTCGGGTGGTGGGCACCCACACCGACATCTCGGCGCGCAAGCGGGCCGAGGATGAGCTGAAGGCCATGGCGCGGCGCAATGAACTGTTGCTTACCGCCGCCGGGGAGGGGATCTATGGGGTTGATCTGCAAGGCAATGCCACCTTCATCAATCCGGCGGCATTGCAAATGCTCGGCTACCGCGAGGAGGAGATCCTTGCTTGCGAGCAGCACAATGTCTTTCACCACAGCCGCCCCGATGGCAGCCATTATCCCGAGTGTGATTGTCCGGTCCACCTCACCCTGCAGGACGGGCAGACCCGCCGCACCGATGAGGAGTGGTTTATCCGTAAGGATGGCAGCTTCTTCCCCATCACCCTCACCGTGGCGGCCATCGGCGAGAACGGCGAGCGCTCCGGGGCGGTTGCGCTGTTTCAGGATATGACCGCGCGTCGTGCCATGGAACAAGCCTTGCAACAGGCCGGTACCCGCCTGGCCACGGTGATAGAGAACTTCCACGGCGGGATCCTGTTGGAGGACGAGACCCGCCATATCGTGCTGACCAATCGTACCTTCTGTGAGCTGTTTGCCATCCCGGTGTCCCCCGATGCCCTGGTGGGGGCCGACTGTAGTGGCAGTGCCATGCAGTCCAAGGGCTTGTTCGCCCGTCCCGAGGAGTTTGTCGCGCGTATCGACACAATCCTCACGCAGCGCAAGATGGTGTTGGGCGAAGAGCTAAGCATGGCCGATGGCCGGGTATTGGAGCGCGACTATGTGCCCATCATCGGTGAGCATGGTTTTCAGGGGCATTTATGGATCTATCGCGACATCAGTGAACGTAAGGCGGGCGAGCGCGAGCTACGCCGCCTGGCCACCACCGACACCCTCACCGGCCTGCCCAACCGCCGCTATTTCCTTGAACGAGTGGATCAGGAGCTGGGCCGATTCCATCGTCACCACAAGGTCGTGGCACTGGCGATGCTCGATATCGACCATTTCAAACGGGTCAATGACAGCTACGGCCATGCAGCGGGCGATGCGGTGTTGCGCCATTTCGCTGAGCTGTTGCCGGAGAGCCTGCGCAAGACCGACCTGGCCGGTCGACTCGGTGGCGAGGAGTTTGCTGTGCTCCTGCCGGGCAGTGATCTTGATGGGGCACAGGTCTATGCCGAACGCCTGCGCGAACGGGTGGCCACAACCCCCTGCCAAGTCGGGGAGTTCTCGATCAAATACACCATCAGCATCGGCGTAACCCTGTTCGTAGTGCAAGACGAAAGCCACGACCAACCCCTGGCCCGCGCCGATGACGGGCTCTATCGTGCCAAGGAGAATGGGCGCAACCGGGTTGAGCTTGTGGCCTACGTGTGAATACGGTTAGCAGATCCGCGGCAGCGGTTCCTGTTCCAGTTCGGCGAGCAGGCGTTCACCACCGAGCGGGGTTTGCATGACCACCATGCCCTGGCCTTCACGGACCTCGCCGATCATCGCGGCCTGTTCACCATCGGGCAGGCCTTGCCAGGCCATCAGGGCGGCCTCTGCCTGTTCGGCAGCGACTACCGCTACCACACGCCCTTCGCAGGCGAGATAGAGCGGCTCGTAGCCCAGGATCTCGCACACCGAGCGAACCGCTGGGCGAATGGGGATCGCCTCTTCCTGCAGACCTATATCCAGCCCGGTGGTCAGGGCGATCTCGTGCATCACCGTGGCCAGCCCACCACGGGTGGGGTCGCGCATGAAGCGCAGGCCGTCCATGCCCAGCAGGGCCTGGGTAAGCGGCAGTACTGAAGCGGCGTCCGATTGCAGATCGCCGCGCAGGCCGAATGCCTCCCGTGCCAGCATCACGGCGGTACCGTGATCGCCCACCGGCCCGCTCACCAGTATCTTGTCCCCGGCCTGGATCTGTCCCATGCCCAGTGCGAGCCCGGCGGGACGCACACCGATCCCGGTGGTAGCCAGATAAAGGCCGCTGCCTTCGCCACGTGCGACCACCTTGGTGTCGCCGCAGACGATGCGTACGCCACTGTGCTGTGCCGCGATGGCCATTGCCTCGATGAGGCGACGCAGTTGCTCGATGGGCAGGCCTTCTTCAATGATGGCATTCAGGCTCAGGCTGTGTGGCGTGGCACCGCTGACCGCTAGGTCGTTTACGGTACCGTGGATCGCCAGCGAGCCGATGTTGCCGCCGGGAAACTCCAGCGGTTTGACGGTGAAGGCGTCGGTGCTGATCATCACTTCGCCAGCGGGCAGGGCCAGTGGGGCGGCATCCAGTTGGGCCTGTTGCGGATCGTGGTAGAGCAGCGGGGTGAACAGTTCGTCGATCAGCTGGCGCATCAAACGACCGCCGTTGCCGTGGGCGAGGGAGATATGTTCGTTCACCGTGCCTGCTCCTTGCCGGGCAGGGTGGCGCAGCAGGCGCTGATACACCAGGTGTTCTTGCCCGATTCCTTGGCCGCATACATGGCGTCGTCGGCCAGGCGTAACAGGGCATCGGGGTTGTCGGCGTTGTGGGGGAAAACGCTGATCCCGATGCTGGTGCCCAGGCGGCAGATGTGGTTGTCGCAGTGCATCGGTTGGTTGAGGGCCTCGATAAGCTTTTGCGCCACCAGGGTGGCGTCGTCGGTGCTGTTGATCTCGGAGAGTAGCACGGTAAACTCGTCGCCGCCCATGCGCGCCACCATGTCCTCCTTGCGTACCTGTTCGCGCAGACGCGCAGCCACCTCCAGCAATACTTTGTCGCCGATGGCGTGGCCGTGGGTATCGTTGATTGCCTTGAAGCCGTCCAGGTCGAGGAACAGCAGTGCGGTAATGCGCTGGTGGCGGCGGGCCTGATGCAGGGAGGTGGCGAGGTGTTGCGAGAAGCTGGCGCGGTTGGGGAGTTGGGTGAGCGGGTCGTGGTTGGCCAGGTAGACCAGCTCTTTCTGGATCTGCTCTCGCTCGGCGATCTCGTGGCGCAGCTGGCGGTTGCTCTCCTGTAGCGCTTCTGTGCGTTCATGTACCCGCTGCTCCAGTTGGTGCTGGAATTCAATCAGCCGCTCGCGTGCCCGCACCTGATCACTGATATCCCGAACCACGGCGATGTAAACCTCTTCCCCCTCCTGGCTGATACGGGAGATATCCAGCTCGGCGGGGAAGCGTTCACCATTTGCCCGTTTGCCGGTGAAGCGACGTCCGCGCCCGGTCATACGCTGTTCCCAGTGTCGCAGGTGTGTGCCCAGTTCGTTGCCATCGTGGTTGTGGACAAAGCTGGGGATCAGCATCGCGGCGGATTGGCCTTCCATTGCCTCGATAGAGTGGCCAAAGATTTTACTGCAAGCGCG
>SLDE01000144.1 GCA_007125455.1 Ectothiorhodospiraceae bacterium | reverse complement strand
ATAGTTAAGGCCACCAAAGGTCTTTACCACCCGCTGCCCTTCGATCGCCTCCTCGGCAATCTGAGTCACATCCCCAACCGAGTCCTGAATGCGGGTGCTATAACGGCGAAAGCGCCGATTAATCAGGGTGATCGCTTGGGCGATGAGGGGCGCACCGATCAGCAGGATCAGCGCCAGGCGCCAATTGAGATAAAACATCCACCCCAACAGGGCGATCACGGTAAAGGTATCGCGTACCAGCACAGTGATCACTTCGGTGGTGGCACGCGCCACCTGCTCCACGTTGTAGGTCAGCTTGGCCAGCAAGGTACCCGAGGGGGTTTGGTCATAGAAGCTGACCGGCAAGCGCAACAGATGGTCGAACATCTCCCCACGCAGCACATTAATGATCTTGCGTGCCACCCAGGCCATCGCGTAGCCAGAGACAAAGGCAGCCACGCCGCAAATGAAGAACAGACCGATAAGCACCAACGGGGCGTACTTGATGATCTGAGGATCGCGCTCGACAAAACTGCCATCGATCAGGGGCTTGATGAAGGCGGCAAAACCCGCCTCTGTCGCCGCTACCAGTAGCAGTGCGACAATCGCGAAGGCAAAGGCATGCCAGTGGGGCAGCACATAGCCCAGCAGGCGACGGTAGACTTTCATCCCGTCATCGTTGTGTTGCGACATGGACTACTGCCCCTCGGCCGGACTGCTGGTGGCAAAGGTCAGATTCACCAGCCCCAACTGTCGCGCCGCGTCCATCGCGGTGATCACCGCCTGGTGAGGCGTCTGGCGATCCGCGCTAAGCAATACCTGGGGGCGATCGACCCCCTCGGCCGCCTGCTGGATACTGCGCTTGAGTGTTTCAATGCGGGTATTCACCAACTCTTGCTGGTTGACATAGTAATTGCCCTGGGCATCAATACTGATCTCGATCACCGCCCGCTCACTGGGCATCGCCTCGCCAGTGGCCTCGGGTAGCTCCAGAGTGATCTCGGTATCCCGCTCAAAGGTGGTAGAGACCATGAAGAAGATCAGCAACAGGAACACCACGTCGATCAGTGGTGTCAGGTTGAGATCTGGCTCTTCACGGCGGCGCGTCTGCCAACGCATCAGCCAAGCTCCCCGCCGCTTTCACGCTCGCCGTGGATCACCTCCACCAGCTTGAGGGACTCCTCCTCCATACGGATCACCAGCATGTCCACCTTGCCACGGAAGTAGCGATAGAACATCAGACTGGGGATCGCCACCGACAGACCAGCAGCGGTGGTGATCAGGGCCTCGGAGATCCCCACGGCGAGCACCGCCGGATTTCCCACCCCTAGGGCGGTGATGGCGGAGAAGACCTTGATCATGCCGATAACCGTACCCAACAACCCCAGCAATGGGGTGATCGAGGCGATGGTGCCCAGGGTGTTCAGGAAACGCTCCAGCTCCAGCACCACCTGACGGCCATTTTCCTCGATCGCCTCCTTCATTATCTCCCGTTCGTGCTGGATATTGACCAAGCCTGCGGCCAGCACACGGCCCAAGGGCGAGCTATCCCGTAACAGACGAATGCGTTCGTTGTTCAGTTCACGCTTCTGGTGCAGCTTCCAGACCTGGGCCACCAGCCCCGCCGGGACCACCTTTTCCTGCTTTAGCGCCCAAAACCGCTCGGCAATGATGGCCAGCGCCAACACAGAACAAAGCAGGATCGGCACCATTAGCCAGCCACCAGCAGTTATCAGCTCCAACACCGTGTTATCCCTCAATCATCGGAAAAATCAATGCGCTAATGTAGCAAATACCGGGGGATTAGCATAGACAAGCCTCCCGAAACTCCCTACTCCCTACCATGCCAATAACGCAGCCTTTGCCATCGGTAGGCTTCCGGCAACAGCATGCCCTTGCCGAGTTCCATGCGGATCGCCCCATCTCGCCAGGTCTGGTATTCCTTTGCCCCCTGCGTCGTATAGCGCGCCACCACCTTCTCCCGTGGGTGAGCATGGCGGTTACGATACCCGGCACTGAACAACACCCATTGCGGTGAGACCGACGCCACAAATACCGGGCTGGACGAGCTGGCACTGCCGTGATGGGGGGCGACAAGCACATCGCTCTCCAACGGCAGGTCAGCGGCGACCAGGCCCTGCTCAACCCGGTTGTCGATATCCCCGGTGAGCAGCAACACCTCGCCATTGGCCTCAACACGCAGCACACAGGAGTCGTTGTTTCCTTCCCGCTCGGCCAATGGCCTGTCGGGGTGAAGGAATTTAAATCGCACCCCATCCCACACCCACTGCTGCCCTCGCTGGCAGGGGGTAAAATCGATCCAGTCCATTCGCCGTGCCTCACCGCTGAACACCCGGCCCAGCTCGCTGCCGGCAGCAAGGGCGCGGGCACCACCGAGGTGATCCATATCGCTGTGGCTGATCACCAGCTTGTCCACGCGACTCTGCCCCTGGCGACGCAACCACGGCAGCAGTACCGCATCACCGGTATTAAAGCCCGAGGGAAAGCCGGGGCCGGTATCGTAGACCAGCAGGTGTTCACGGGTCTGCACGATCGCTGCCAGCCCCTGCCCCACATCCAACAAGGTGAACCAGGCCTCACCGTACCCAGGAGCGGGTGGGCGATAGAAGATCAGGGGCAAGCAGAGCAACAGGCCCAAGGGGCGCAATGGCCAACCACGGGGTAACAGCATCCACAGCAGGCCCAGTCCCGCCAGTACCACCTCCCGCCCGGCAAAGGGACGCTGCAACATTGGGATACCCTCGCCCAGCCAGGCCAGTAGCGGCCAGAGCCACTGGAATAGCGCTGCGGCCAGCCAGACCAGCCCGCCACCCAAGGGCTCGAACAGCAGTAGCAGTGCCGTGCCGATCAGGGTGAGTGGCACCACCACCAGACTGACCCAGGGCACTGCCACCAGGTTGGCCAGCGGGGAGCTGAGCGAGCCCTGACCAAAAAACAGCAGCAACAGCGGCAACAGACCGAAGGAAACCACCCACTGTACCCGCCCCCAGCGCCACCATAGCCCTGACACACTCAGTCGCCCCTGCATGCCATAGAGGATCAGCGCCACGGCGGCAAAGGACAACCAAAAGCCGGCCGCCAATACCGCCGTGGGCTGCCAAAGCAGCACCAACCACAAGGCCACCATCAGAGCCCGCCCCCCTGCCAGCGGGCGTTGCAAAAAGACCGCCACAAAGACCACCGAAAGCATGATCAGGGCACGCTGGGTGGGAATGGCAAAACCGGCCAGGGCCGCATAGCCCAACCCGGCCAGCATCCC
The DNA here is from genome assembly GCA_007125455.1 of Ectothiorhodospiraceae bacterium. Classification (GTDB taxonomy): domain Bacteria; phylum Pseudomonadota; class Gammaproteobacteria; order Thiohalomonadales; family Thiohalomonadaceae; genus SLDE01. Next base: position 3,705 of record SLDE01000144.1, on the reverse strand, counting down.
GGCCACGGCCGCCGCCCGAGGCGCCGCCAAGGACAGACAACAACGCGGGCAGCGCTGCCACAGCCGCCGCCACAGCCAGAAGACCATCCCCGCCACCAGGCCAACATGCAGACCAGAGATCGCCACCAGATGGTTGGTGCCGGTAGAGAGCAATACCGTCCATTGCCCGTCCTCGATAGCACCGCGCTCCCCGATGGCCAGTGCGATGATGATCCCCCGTGCCGGGGACTCTGCCAGGGCCTGTTGCAGACGCTGGTGCAACTCGTGGCGTAGCCGTTGCAGGGGGCGCTGCTGCCAAGCATCACCAAGCAAACGGTTCTGCGAGGTGTTGCGCACATAACCGGTGGCCCCCAAGCCCTGCTGAAACAGCCAGCTTTCGTAGTCAAAGCCACCGGGATTGCGCATCCCCCAGGGGCGTTTAAGGCGCACCATCAACTGCCACTGCTGGCCGGGGCTGAGCGTGTGGGGGTAGTCGCCATACCAATTGAGCCGCAACGCCGCACGGAGGGGGACAGCCTCACCATCAAGATAGGCCTGGTGCACCAGCAACTCAAAGCGCACGCGGTTATCGTCGTAGTGCGGCAGTGCGCGGATCTCACCGACGACCAGCAGGTCCACCCCCTCCAGCTCCGGTGCGAGCCGATCCTTGAGCTGCCAATGGCCATAGGCGGCAGCCCAGAACAGGCCAAAGGCCAATGCCGCCAGCGGACCACTCACAACCCGCCAACGGGGCAGCAGAAGGTACAGCAACAGGGGGGGCGCAAGCGCCACGAGGCCATGCCAGGTGGGCAGTGCCGGGAACTGTTGCAGGGCGATGATGCCCAAGAGGAATGCAATCGTCCGTGATAACATCGTTTAACTCGACAGGGGTTTGCTGATAAGATTCGCTCCCCCCATATCTTAGCAACCGCCCGCATATATGGCCAAAAAACTCATCCGCCGCATCATGCCCAGCCACAAGGTGATCCGTGAGCACCGGCATTTGCAATTTTTTGGCAACCTGCTGCATGACCCCAATCTCTGGCACCTGAACCGCCGCTCCGCTGCCGGGGCCTTCGCGGTGGGGGTCTTCATGGCCTTTATCCCAATACCGTTTCAGATGGTGGTTGCGGCGGCGGCGGCGATCATTCTTCGGGTCAACCTGCCGCTGTCGGTGGCGCTGGTATGGATCAGCAACCCGCTGACCATGCCTCCGATGTACTACTTCACCTACCGCGTCGGCACCTGGCTCATGGGGATCCCGCATCAGAGCGAGGAGCGGATCGGTTTTGATTTCTCACTGGAGTGGTTTACCGGGAGTATTGGCGCGATCTGGCAACCGCTCTATTTGGGCAGCCTGATCACTGCTGCCCTTTGCGCGGCCCTGGCCTACACCACAGTGCGCCTGCTCTGGCAGATGCACCTGGTGCAACACTACAAGAACCGCAAGCGGCTGCGTCAGCTGCGTGAACAGGAGCGCCGGGAGAAGAACAAGGGCTAAAGCGACGCCAAGCGCCCATCCTGCATGGTCAACACCCGGTCCATGCGCTCGGCCAGGCGCATGTCGTGGGTCACCACCACCTGGCTGGTACCCAGCTCGGCATTCAACTCCAACATCAACCCATAGACCTGATCGGCGGTGTGTTGATCCAGATTGCCGGTGGGCTCATCGGCCAGGATACACTGGGGTCGGGTAACCAGGGCACGGGCAATCGCGGCGCGCTGGCGCTCCCCGCCAGAGAGCTCGCCCGGCTTGTGCTGCACCCGTGGAGCCAGCCCAACCCGTTCCAGCACGGCCAACGCCTGCTGCTCCGCATCACGGCTATCCACGCCCCGGATCAACAGCGGCATAGCAACGTTTTCCAGCGCGGTGAACTCGGCCAGCAGGTGGTGAAACTGGTAGACAAAGCCCAGCGCCCGGTTGCGCAGGTGGCCACGGGCCGCCTCACCGAGGCTGGCCATGTCCTGCCCGGCCACTTCAACCCGCCCCGCGCTGGGCACATCCAAGCCACCCAGCAGTTGCAGCAAGGTGCTCTTGCCCGAGCCAGAGCTGCCCACGATGGCCACCCGCTCGCCCTGCTCCACCCGCAGGTTGACCCCATTGAGCACCTGTACCGCCAAGGGCCCCTGCACGAAGCTCTTGTGCAGATCCTCACAGCGCAGCACCGGCATCTCTTCGGTTCGATTATTCATAGCGCAACGACTCCGCCGGTTGGGTACGGGAGGCGCGCCAGGCCGGATAGAGGGTGGCCAGCACGCTGATCAGGAAGGCCAGGCCGGTGATGTTCAGCACATCGCTGGCATGGACCTCCGAGGGCAGGTCGCTGATGTAGTAGACATCGGCGGGCATGAACTGGGTGCCAAACAGGGCCTCGATCGCCGGTACGATGGTCTCCACATTGAGGGCAAGGCTCACCCCGCCGACCAAACCCAGTGCGGTGCCAATAAAGCCGATCACCGTGCCCTGCACCATGAAGATCCCCAGCACCGTGGTCGGAGTGGCCCCCAGGGTGCGCAGAATAGCGATGTCGGCGGTCTTGTCGGTGACCACCATCACCATGGTGGAGACGATATTAAACGCCGCCACCGCCACGATCAGCAGCAGGATGATGAACATCACCGTCTTTTCGGTCTGGATCGCACGGAAGAAATTGGCGTGGTACTGGGTCCAGTCCCGTACCTGATAGACCCCCGGGATGGAGCTGGCCACCTCGCGGCTGATCTGCGGGGCATGGAACATATCATCCAGCTGTAGGCGCAGCCCGGTGATCCCCTCCTCCATGCGGTAGAGGCGGCGAGCGTCCTCCAGGTGGATATAGGCCATCGCGCTATCGTACTCGTACATGCCCACATCGAAGATCCCCGCCACCACAAAACGGCGCATGCGTGGCAACACCCCGGCGATGGTGACATTGGCGCTAGGGGTTACCAGGGTGACCCGATCCCCCACCATCACCCCAAGGATACGCGCCAGGTCCACCCCCAGGATGATGCGGTACTCCCCATCCTCCAATTGGCGCAGCTGGCCTTCGGTCATCTTGTCACCCACGGTAGAGACCTTGGGCTCCTCATCCGGCAGGATCCCGCGGATCACACTGCCCTGCACCTGCGGGCCATGGATCAGCATCCCCTCGCGCTGAATATAGGGCGCGGTGCCGGTCACCCTGGGGTGCTGTTCGGCCACCTCGGCCAGCTCCTGCCACTCCTTCAGCCCGCTGCCATAGCCGCTGATAGTGGCATGCGAGGTCATCCCCAGGATGCGCTCACGCAGCTCGGTCTCGAAGCCGTTCATCACCGACAACACGGTGATCAAGGCGGTCACCCCCAGCGCAATGCCCAGCATCGACATCAGCGAGATGAAGGAGATAAAGTGGTTACGGCGCTTGGCGCGGGTATAGCGCAGGCCGATGAAGAATTGTAGTGGTCTATACATGGGTCGGCATTAAACCACAAAGCCGGGCCCAAGTGCAGCGTCCTTCTGGGGAAGATTGATCTTGGCCGAGAACACGACGACATTCCCCTGATACACGTATCTACTCCACCGCCAGGGTGAATGGCCGAATACTTACTTCGATGAGGTATTCGGTAGCTGGGAGAGTGCCCCTCTAGAAAGAGGGGAACAGGGTAGTGCCTAACAAACCACCGGCACCTGCCGGTAGAGCCGGATCTCACCAGGGCCGACCTCCGCCACCCAGGCCATCGCCTCCACACCGGCGGCGATGGCCT
>SLDE01000031.1 GCA_007125455.1 Ectothiorhodospiraceae bacterium | reverse complement strand
TCCAGGACAGCACCACCTTCATCCAGTTTCGCTACAGCATTGAAGACGGGCAGCATGCCACCCCCCGAGCCAGTGAGCTGGGGGATCTATGGGAACAGCTCTAATGACACCATACGGATGGAGTGGAGCGATATGGGGTTCGGGGATGGCTTTGTAGCCCGAAGAGGTTTCGGGGTAGAATGGCCACTGACGAGTCACTCTGCCACCGTATAAGGACGCACACACACCCATGCTCAACGACCAGCCTCTGAACCTATTTGTCATCGACGACAGCTCCAATGACGCAGAAACCGTATCCAACATGCTGCGCAATGCCGGTCATGCCGTGCACACCACGCGCATTGAAGATGACGAAGACCTGCGCGAAGCACTGGCAAAACACCCCTGCGACCTGATCCTGGCCAAACCTTCCCTGCCCTACTTCAACGCCACCGAAGCCTTGGATGTCATCAGTCAAAGCGAGCAATACGCGCCACTACTGGTCATCGGTGACGGGATGGATGAGGATGAGGTTACTGCACTATTCAAGGCGGGTGCCAAGGATCTGGTGCTCCTTGCCCAGCCGGCCCACCTGCTTCATGCGGTGTTGCGTGAGGCGGTAACGGCACGAGACAAACAGGAATTACTGCTCTGCCGCAAGCGCCTGGAAGAGACCAACCAACGCGCCCAAAACCTGGTCGACAGCTCCCGTGATGCCATCACCTACATCCACGAAGGGATGTATATCTATGCGAACGAGTCCTATCTGGAGATGTTTGGCTACACCGACATGGACGAACTGGAGGGCATGCCCATCCTTAACATGGTCAAAAAGGACGACCACGCTGACTTCAAGCGTTTTCTGCGTGACTATATGGTCGGTAAGGCCCAGGAGAGCACCTTCAACCTGACCGGGCTGCGTGCCGATGGCAGCGACTTCGACATCACCATGGAGCTGAGCAACGCCAGTTACGACGGTGAACCCTGCACCCAGATCATCATCCGTGCCCAGGCCAACAACGAGGAGCTGGAAAAGCGCCTGCAGGACATGAGCAAGCTCGACCTGCTCACCGGGGTATTCAATCGCCAGTACTTCCTCGACGAACTGCACGAGGTGATTGGCAAGCCGGGCAAACAGGGGGCCATCCTCTATCTGCACCCGGATCACTTCAAGACCCTGCGCGACGAAATCGGTCTAGCCCGCAGTGACCAGGTTTTGAGCGAGATGGCCAGCGCCCTGCGCGAAGCCATTGGCGATGGGCCGCACTTTATCGCCCGTTTCGAAGGCGAATTTTTCTGCGCTCTGCTCAACGAGGTAGACCAGGCCCATGCCGAGGGTATTGCCACCAAGCTGTGCAAGGCCGTCGACGACCACCAGTACACCATCAACGGAGACAACCTCGCGGTCACCTGCAGCGTCGGTATCGCGATGTATAACGAGGGGGTGGATAGCACCCAAAACCTGCTGCTACGTGCCGACAAGGCCATGCGCGAGGCCAACAAGGCCGGCGGCAACCGCTTCCACACCTATGTCCCCGATGCCAGCGAGATGGCCGAGCAGGAGCGCCAGGCGATCATCATCGTCCGCCTCAAGGAAGCGCTGCGCAACAACGAATTACACCTGTTATTCCAGCCCATCGTCAGCATCAAAGGCGACGAGCACGAAAACTACGAGGCCTTTGTGCGGGTGGAGGACGAGGACGGCAGTCCCCTCTCCCCCGCCGAGTTCATCCCCGCTGCCGAGAAGAGCAACCTGATGCCGGCGCTGGATCGCTGGGTGCTGGCCCATGCCATCAAAGCAGTCACCGAGCAACGCCGCGCCGGCAAGCCCGCCGTCATCTACGCCAAGCTCTCCGGTGCCTCGCTGCGGGACGAGAAGCTGCTTCCCTGGCTGAGAGACATCCTCAAGGCCGCCCATGCCGAGGCCAACAGCCTGGTGATCGAGGTCAGTGAAGAGGTGGCCAGCACCAACCTCAAGCCGCTCAAACAGATGGTGGAGGGGCTACGCCAGCTGCACGTTCGCCTGGTCATCGACCACTTCGGCATGGCCAACAACTACGCCAACCTGCTCCGGCACTGCGATGCCGACTTTGTCCGTCTGCATGCCTCCTTCATCAGCCAACTGAGCAGCGACCCCGAAGCCCTGGCCAAGGTGGGCGAGATCACCGAGCTGGCCAAGGAGACCAACACCCAGGTTATCGCCAACTCGGTGGAAGATCCCCATACCCTCGCGATCATCTACTCCACCGGCATCGACTACATCCAGGGCTACTTCCTGCAGGAACCCACCCGAGAGATGGACTACGACTTTAGCTCGATGGGCTAGGCCGCGAGGACACATATGAGCACCGACCAGCCAAGCCACGACAAGCCCAGCAACCAGGCAGGGAAGCCATCAGCAGCCCCAGCGCCCCCTACCCCCAAGCTCAAGGCACGCATCCCTATCGCCTTCAAGCTGGCGCTGGCCTTTATCGCCCTGGTGGCGGGGGGGATGGTGATTTTGGGGGTCCTGGCTGGCAAGTCGCAGACCGAATTGCTCGAAGAACAGATGAACAAATTCGGCACCACCCTGGTCCAGCAAATGGCCGAGTCGGCACGCGAGCCCCTGCTGGCCAGCGACCTGCTCAACCTGGAACTGCTGATCAACAACCTCAGCCAGGACAGTAACATCGAAGGGGCGGCGATCTTCTCGAACGAGCGCGAGGCGGTCGTGTATACCGGCGCCCTGCCGAGCGAGCGTACCCTGCCGACCACCCTGGGCCGCAACCAGCCCTCAACCCGTTTCGAGCTACTGCCCGATGCGCATGGCAACAGCGAACGCAGCCTGATCGCCTACATCGCCCCCGTGGTATTCCGTGATATCACCGTCGGCTACGTACTGCTGAGCTTCGATTACTCCCTGATCCAGCAGGCCAAGAACGAGACGCTCGCCACCGTGGCCAGCACCATCGCCGTGATGCTGTTATTGGCGATCGCCCTCTCGCTCTATTTAGGTAGCCGCTTCACCCGGCCAATCAGGGAACTGGTGATCGCCAGCCAGGCCTTTGCCCAAGGTCGCTACGAACATCGCATCCAGTCCAGCCGCGAAGACGAGCTGGGGGTATTGATGCAATCGATGAACCAAATGGGCGAAGGGCTGCTACGCAAAGAGCAGGTAGAGCAGGTCTTTTCGCGCTATGTATCGCCCCAGGTGGCGCAGCGGGCCATCGCCGGGCTGGACTCCCTTGATGCCCTGAAGCTGGGCGGTCAACATGTGGAGGCCAGCGTGTTGTTTGCCGACATCGTTGGCTTTACCAGCCTGTCCGAAACCATGCGGCCCGATGAGGTCAGCTCACTGCTCAACCAATACTTCAGCAATATCGCTCGCATCGTGCACTTCTGCCATGGCCATATCGACAAGTATATGGGCGCTTGCGCGATGGTCGTCTTCGGTGTCCCCGAGGCAGACGAGGAGCATAGCTTCAATGCCATTGCCTGTGCCTGGATGATCCTGGAGCTGGTACGACAAATGAATCGCCAGCGCCAATCGCAAAAGCTCGCTCCGGTGGAGTTTCGCATCGGGGTAAACAGCGGCAGTATGCTGGCAGGCAATATGGGCTCCACCGAGCGCATGGAGTACACCGTGGTGGGCGATGCGGTCAACCTCGCCTCGCGTCTGTCCCATGCCGGTGAACCGGGGCAGGTGATCCTCACCGAAGAGATGCTGGAACAGCCCATCCTGAACAAGCGCATCACCACCGTACACCATGGCAAGATCCGTCTGCGCGGTAAAAGCGAGCCGGTATCCATCTTCCACCTAAGCGACATCCTCGATCCCTTCCGCGCCAAGATGCTGGAAGAGATCCGACATATCCTAGATAGCTGCGAGACCACAGCCGCATGAGATTACTTCTTCTACCCCTTATGACCATTCTGCTCGCCGCCTGCGAGATCATGCCCACCCGCGGCGACATCGACGATGTCGATATGCTCGTCGCCAACCAGCAATACGGCCAAGCCTTGGAGATCCTTGCCCGGGCCGACCCCGCCGCTGCGAACTACGACGAACTGGCCGCCAAGCGCCGCCATGTGGAGTCGCTCACCGCCAGCCACGAACAATCCGTGCGCCAACGCGCCCAGGAAGAGATCGAGGCCAACAACTGGCGAGCCGCACTGGACCGTTACGACGATGCACTCGCCCGCCTGCCGCAAAGCATGGTGCTGCGCGACGGCCTTGCCGAGCTCCATCGACGCCAGCACCGGGAGCTGGCGCGGCTGGAGAGCGAGCGGCTGCTTGCGCAAGGGCGCTGGCTGCGCGAAACCCTGCCAAGCTATGAGCAAATCGCCCGCGTGGATCCGCGCAGTCGCCAGGCACAGCAGCAACTGGAGCGTATGCAACGGCAGGCAGAGGATATCGCCAATCAACTGGTGATCATCGGCAGCCGTGCCCTGGACGACGGGGATCTGGTATCCGCCGACAAACACCTGCGCCTGGCCAACGAACTCAGTGACACCCCGGCGATACGCGAAAGCTACGCGCAACTCACAGAGCAACAGGAATCACGCCGTAGTGAAGAGCAACGTGCGCTTGCCGAGCGGCAGCGCCGCGCCAGGGCGGCAGAGCAGAGCCGCCAACGGCAGATCGGCCAGCACCAGGAGCGTTACCAGGTGGCTCGACAAAACCAGCAATTCCTCGCCGCGCGCGAACAACTGGCCGAGCTGCAAAGGATCGATCCGCGCAACCCGGACTGGGCGCAGGAAGAACAGGGACTGGAGCAGGCCATCGCTGCGCACATCGACCTATTGCTAAGCCAGGGGATCAACGCCTACAGCAGAGGGGAGTTTGAGGAGGCCGCGGCAAGCTGGGAAGAACTGCTCACCCTCGACCCGGATCACAAGCTGGCCCAGGACAACCTCGATCGCGCCCAGAAGGTATTGCAGCGGATCGAAGAGCTCAAGGCGCGCTAACAGGCTGTTGTTGTCTACTCATGCGGCGCGATAGGGCGTTACAAAGCCCTTCGGGCTGTTCCATTTTGCTACTACGGACATCCTGTCCTTCGTGCTTCGCACTCGCCTGAGCGACAACAACAGCCTGTTAGGCCGACATCGCTGTGTTCAGCAGGTCTGCAGGCCATCCACCCGCTGAAAGCCCCGTGGCAGCTTGTTGCCACGACGGCCACGCTCACCCATGTAGTGCTCCAGGTCGGCGCCCTTGAGGGTGATATGGCGCTTGCCAGCAAATACCGTCAAGGCCCCACCGGGCGGGATCACCATCATCGCCACCGCGAACTCCTCGCGGCTGGCATGTTTGCTGCCGGGGATCCCCAGCATCTTGTTGCCCTTACCCTTGCTCAACTGCGGCAGCTCAGCGGCCGCAAAGACCAGCAGGCGTCCCTCGTTGCTGACCATGGCGATCTGACTCCCCTCCAACTCGGTCAGCGGCTGGGGTGGCAGGACCCGGGCACCATTGGGCAGGTTGAGTACCGCCTTGCCGGCCTTGTTGCGGGTCTGTAGATCCGCCAGTTTGGTGATAAAGCCATAGCCTGCATCGCTGGCCAGCAGGTAGCGATCCTCATCATTACCCAGCAACACGGCTTCGAAACTGGCCCCGGCGATGGGGTTGACCCGGCTGCTGAGCGGCTCGCCCTGTCCTCGGGCTGAGGGCAGGGTATGGCTGGGTACACAATAGCTGCGCCCGGTGGAGTCGAGGAAGATCGCCTGCTGGTTGCTCTTGCCGCTGGCACTGGCCTTGAAACCATCCCCCGCCTTGTAGTTGAGCGCCGTGGCATCGACATCGTGCCCCTTGGCGGCGCGCACCCAGCCCTTCTCCGACAACACCACGGTGATCGGCTCGGCGCTGATCAGCGCGGTCTCGTCCAGGGCCTGGGCGGCGCGGCGTTCCACCAGCGGCGAACGGCGATCGTCGCCGTACTGCTCGGCATCGGCGATCAGTTCCTTTTTGATCAGGGTCTTCATGCGTGCCTCGGAGCCGAGGGTCTTCTCCAGCTGGGCCTTCTCCTTGGCCAGTTCCTCCTGCTCACCACGGATACGCACCTCTTCCAGGCGGGCCAGTTGGCGCAGCTTGGTATCGAGAATATAGTCCGCCTGCAGCTCGCTCAGGCCAAAGCGCTGCATCAGTACCGCTCTGGGTTCATCCTCGGTGCGGATGATGTGGATCACCTCGTCGATATTGAGGAAGGCGATCAGCAGACCCTCCAACAGGTGCAGGCGCTTGTCGACCTTGTCCAGGCGGTGCTGCAGACGACGGCGTACCGTGCGGGTACGAAACTCCAGCCACTCCACCAGCACCTCGCGCAGGTTGCGCACCCGTGGGCGACCGTCCAGCCCGAGCATGTTCATATTAACGCGATAGGAGCGCTCCAGATCGGTGGTGACAAACAGGTGGGCCATCAGGCCATCCACATCGATCCGATTGGAGCGCGGCACGATCACCAGGCGGGTGGGGTTTTCGTGATCGGACTCATCGCGCAGATCCTCGACCATGGGCAGCTTCTTGGCCTGCATCTGCGCGGCGATCTGTTCCAGGATCTTGGATCCCGAGGCCTGGAAGGGCAGCGCGGTGACCACGATATCGCCGTCTTCGCGTTCCCAGCGGGCGCGCATACGCACACTACCGTGGCCGGTTTGATAGAGCTTGTGCAGGTCGCTACGGGGGGTGATGATCTCCGCCTCGGTGGGATAGTCCGGCCCCTGGACATGCTCGCATAGCTCCTCCACCGTCGCTTTGGGGCTATCGAGCAGACGGACACAGGCGGAGACGATCTCGCGCAGATTATGCGGCGGGATGTCGGTGGCCATCCCCACCGCGATGCCGGTGGTACCATTAAGCAGCACGTGGGGGACACGGGCCGGGAGCACCTTGGGCTCGTCCAGGGTGCCATCGAAGTTGGGGGTCCAGTCCACCGTCCCCTGGTTTGCCTCAGCCAATAGCAGCTCGGCAAACCTGCCCAGGCGCGATTCGGTATAACGCATTGCCGCGAAGGACTTGGGATCATCCGGCGCCCCCCAGTTGCCCTGCCCATCCACCAACGGATAGCGATAGGAAAAGGGCTGGGCCATCAACACCATCGCCTCGTAGCAGGCCGAGTCGCCATGGGGATGGTACTTGCCCAACACGTCACCGACAGTACGCGCCGACTTCTTGTATTTGGCATCGGCCTTGAGGCCCAACTCCGACATCGCAAACACAATACGCCGCTGTACCGGCTTGAGCCCATCACCGATATGGGGCAGCGCCCGATCCATGATCACGTACATGGAGTAATCCAGATAGGCGCGCTCGGAAAAGTCCTTCAGCGGCAGCTGCTCGATGCCTTCGTAATTGATGCCGTTTTCAGTCGTCATGGTTTAGCTTTATCCGTGAAGTCGTCTGCGTTGAAAGCTTTTTCATCAAAACCAGCTACTTGGTCAAACCCAGCAACAACTCGACGATGCCTTCGGCGGAGCCCAGATAGGGGGCGATGCGGATGTCGATATCCGGGTACTGGGCCTGTTTGGGTGCCACCTCGGCCGGGATGTCCTGCGCCACGTGGCGACCGGCGGAGAGAAAGTAAGGCAATACGACAACCTCCGTTGCCCCCTGGCGGATCAGACACTCGATCCCGTCCGGGATCAGTGGGTCGGCCAGCTCCAGAAAGCCCGCCTCTACCGCACCGTAACGGTCCCCGGCACGCGCACGCAACTGTTCGGCCACCTTGCGTACCTCATCGTTCGATGCCGCGCGACGGCTGCCGTGTGCTACCAATAACAATCCACGCATTTTTTATCCTCAAAAAGATTTCACCGCAGACGACTACACGGATGTAGTCGGTTGGCGATGTCTGGAACATATCGCCTAGGGCGCAGAGCTCGCAGAGGATGCATAAGCAAACGCTTCGGTGCCTTTCATACATCAGCCCCCATGCAGTGTGCCACTGTTCAAAACCTGTTGATGTCCCACCACAGACCATACTCCAGACACCAAAACAGATCTCTCTGCGTTCACTGCGCCCTCTGCGTTGAAAAAGTCATTACACCTCGGCCAGGTTGCCCTTGCTCTCCAGCCAGCTCTTGCGCTCACTGGCGCGTTTTTTCGCCAGCAGCATATCCATAAGTTGGTTAGTATCATCACCGGATTCAATGGTCAGACGCACCAAACGACGGGTGTCCGGTGAGAGGGTGGTTTCGCGCAGTTGGATCGGGTTCATCTCACCCAGCCCCTTAAAGCGGGTCACCTGTACCTTGCCCTTCTTTTTTTCCGCCGCGATACGATCGAGGAGCCCCTTGCGCTCACTGTCATCTAGCGCGTAGTAGGTCTCCTTGCCCACGTCGATGCGATAGAGCGGCGGCATCGCCATGTAGACGTGGCCCGCCGCCACCAGCGGACGGAAGTGGCGCACGAACAGCGCACAGAGCAAGGTGGCGATGTGCATCCCGTCGGAGTCGGCATCGGCGAGGATGCAGATCTTGCCGTAACGCAGCCCGTCCAGCTTGTCGGAGCCGGGATCGACGCCGATGGCCACCGCTATATCGTGTACCTCCTGGGAGGCGAGTACCTGGGCCGGGTCTACCTCCCAGGTGTTGAGGATCTTGCCACGCAGCGGCATGATGGCCTGAAAGTCTTTGTTGCGCGCCTGCTTGGCCGAGCCGCCGGCCGAGTCCCCCTCCACCAGAAAGAGCTCGCTGCGCGCCGAATCGGTGCTAGCGCAGTCGGCCAGCTTGCCGGGCAGGGCCGGCCCCTGGGTCACCTTCTTGCGCACCACCTTCTTGCCAGCACGCAGGCGGCTCTGGGCGCTGTTGATCGCCAGCTCGGCGATCTGCTCGCCCAGATCCACATGCTGGTTGAGCCAGAGCAGGAAGGCGTCCTTGACCACCCCGGAGACAAAGGCGGCACTTTCACGGGAGGAAAGGCGCTCTTTGGTCTGACCGGAGAACTGCGGGTCTTCCATCTTCAGCGACAGGATGTAGCTAACCCTGTCCCACACGTCCTCCGGGGCCAGCTTGACCCCGCGCGGCAACAGGTTACGAAACTCGCAAAACTCACGCATCGCCTCGGTCAGGCCGGTGCGCAGGCCGTTGACGTGAGTGCCTCCCTGGGCGGTAGGCACCAGGTTCACGTAGCTCTCTGCTGTGGCCTCGCCCCCCTCGGGCAACCACACCAGCGCCCAATCAACGGCCTCGGTGGTGCCAGAGAGGCTCCCCATAAAGGGCTCCTCGGGCAGGCGCGGACTGTCCTGCAATTCGTCCAACAAGTAATCGCGCAGGCCGTCCTGATAGCACCACTCGCTGGTCTCGCTGCTGACCTCATCGATAAAGCGGATGGTCAGTCCCGGACAGAGCACCGCCTTGGCGCGCAATACGTGGCGCAGCCGTGGCACGGAGAATTTGGGGGAGTCGAAGAAGTGCTCTTCCGGCCAGAAGCGCAGGGTGGTGCCGGTGTTGCGCTTGCCCACCTCGCCGACCACCTCCAGCTCGGAGGCCTTCTTGCCGCTCTTGAAGGCGATATTGTATTCCTTGCCATCGCGCCTGACCCATAGCTCCAGGTGCCTGGACAGGGCGTTGACCACCGATACCCCGACACCGTGCAGGCCGCCGGAGAACTGGTAGTTCTTGTTGGAGAACTTGCCCCCGGCGTGCAGCTTGGTGAGGATCACCTCCACCCCCGGAATACCCTCACGCGGGTGGATATCCACCGGCATCCCGCGCCCATCGTCGCGAACCTGCAGCGATTGATCCTTAAACAGGGTGACCTCGATCAGCTTGGCGTGGCCAGCAATCGCCTCATCCACCGAATTGTCGATCACCTCCTGGGCGAGGTGGTTGGGCCGCTCGGTCTGGGTATACATCCCCGGGCGCTTGCGCACCGGTTCCAGCCCGGAGAGTACCTCGATTGCGTCTGATGTGTAGTTGGATGCCATAGGTGTCTGATTTATCAGGAATGTTTTTCTGATTCGGAATGAGAAGCCATTGTAGCGCAAAAGCCGGGTGGGGGAACAGAAACAAACGGAGTAAAGCCACAGAGGGCACAAAGAGCACCGAGGGGTTGGGGGCGGTCAGAACGGAGAGTGCCCGCCCCCTGTATGCTCGGTGTCCTCTGTGGCTAACAGCATCAGGTCTTGAAGTGGCCCACCAGCGACTGGAGTTGATGGGACATCGCGGAGAGGCGTTCGCTGGCCTGTTCCAGGGAGGCGGTGCCTTCGGCCGTCTGTTCGGCTACCTCGGTGATGGTGACCAGGTTACGGTTGATCTCGCCGGCCACCTCGCCCTGTTGGCGTGCGGAGTCGGCCATGTGCTGGTTCATGTCGCGAATGCGGCCCACCGCGGCGGAGATGGTCTGCAGGGACTCGCCGGCGTGGCTGGCCTGCTCGACGCTGCTGCTGGCCTGTTCGCGTCCGGTCGCCATCGCCTTGACCGCCTCGTGGGCACCGCTTTGCAGGCGTTCGATCATGGTTTGGATCTCGCTGGTGGAGTCCTGGGTACGGGAGGCGAGGTTGCGTACCTCGTCGGCAACCACGGCAAAACCGCGCCCCTGCTCACCGGCACGGGCGGCCTCGATGGCGGCGTTGAGCGCCAGCAGGTTGGTCTGCTCGGCGATCCCGCCGATCACATCCAGTACCTTGCCAATGGCGCTGGAGTCTTCTTCGAGGCGGTGGATCACCTCTCCGGCCTGCCCGACCGCATCGGCCAGGGCGTTGATCTGTTTGATGGTGCGTTGTACCACCTCGGCCCCGGCCTTGGCCTCTTCGTCGGCCTCGGCGGTGGCATCGGCGGCCATCCCGGCGCTATCAACCATATCCTGGGCGGTGGCGACCATCTCGTTCATCGCGGTGGCGACCTGTTCGGTCTCCTGTTGCTGACGCTGCACCCCGGCGCGGGTCTGATGGGTGACTGCTGACATGCCATCGGCGGCCTCGGCGAGGTGCTCGGTGGACTCGCTCACCGGCCCAACGATCTCGCGGATCTTGCTCACAAAGCGGTTGAAGGCGGCACACATCTGGCCCAATTCGTCCTTGCTCTGGCTATTGAGGCTACAGGTCAGATCGCCGCCGCCCTGGGCGATGTCGTCCATGGTGCGTGCGGCGGCGTTGATCGGGTGGACGATCATCCGTACCAGCCACCAGACGGTGAAGATCCCCACCACCAGGGCCAGCAGGGCCATCACCATCACCCCCTGACGGGTGGCATCGGTCTGGGCCATCAGGGCGGCGCTGTGGTTATCGACACTACCGCGCAGGTGGCTGAGCAGGCCGTCCATTTCGCGACTGATGCGCCGGTTGTGCTCACCCAGTTCGGTACGGATCAGCCAGGCGTCGGTACGCCATTGCTCCCCGCCGTGAATGCGCAGCAGCTCCGGGTAGTTGCTGGCGTAGCGCTGGTGGGCTACCAGTAATTGCTCGAAGGCGTCTTCCTGCTCGAAGGTGAGCAGGTGGGTGTATTCCTCCAGCTCGGCAAGCTGGCGCGCCATGCTGCCCATATAGGCCTCGATGGAGGCGACGGTGGAGTCGGCACGGAAGGCCAGATAGCCGCGCAGCGAGCTCATGACGTTCACCAGGCTGTAACGCAGATCCCCCAGCAGGGCCATCAGCTGGCGCCGCTCGGCGCTGGCGGGCTCGCTACGCTCAGCTTGAACCATCTGGCTAAGCAAGTGGGCCATCTCCTGGGTGTAGGGGTTTAGTTCGGTGGCGGCGTAGCGAAAGGCGGGCTGGTTGGCCTGTTGATCCTCTACCAGCACCAGCATGCGATCGCGCATCCCGGCAAAATCCTTTGCCCCGGCGGCGATCACCTCCAGGTGGCGGCGGGTCTGGGCATCATTCCGGGCGATGGGCATGGCGTTGAGGGAGTCGAGCAAGGCGTCGATGCGTTGCAGGCTTTGGCGATAGGCGTCGCGGTGCATGCTCTCGGCGGTGAGCAGGTAGAAGCCCAGCGACTTGTTGGCCGCATCCACCTCGCGGGCCAGCGCCAGGGCCTCGAGCATGGCTGGCTGGACGTTGCCGGTCACCGCATCTGCCTGATGGCGTACCTGGGCCAGGTTGGCCCACACGATCAGGGCCACCACGACGATGATGCCCAGCAGGACACCCACCCCCAGCCATAGCTTGGTACGAATGCGCAGGTCACGCACGGAAAAGATTGCCATCAGACTCCTCCAGCTTTATGTATCGCCGCTTGTCGGGCGACCGCTTTATATTGTGTATTACCCACAGAATAGCAGGGCATGCCCCCTACGGTAACCCGCTTTTAGCCGATATGCTGTCGGTGTTTGTCTGACAGAAGGGCCGGATCAGTCCAGCACGACCCCCAGACGCCGCGCCACCTCTTCGTAGGCCTCGACCACCCCACCCAAGCCCTGGCGAAAGCGATCCTTGTCGAGCTTGTCACGGGTTTGTTTGTCCCACAGACGGCAACCGTCGGGGCTGAACTCATCACCGAGGATGACCTGACCATGAAAACGCCCAAACTCCAGCTTGTAGTCCACCAGCAGCATCCCGGCCTCGTCGAAGAGCCTCTTTAGCACCTCATTCACGCGCAGGGTAAGCTGCTTCATTTGCGCGATCTCTTCCTCACTGGCCCAGCCAAAGGTGAGGATATGGGACTCATTGATCATCGGGTCGTGCAGGGCGTCGTTCTTGAGGAAAAACTCGAAGGTGGGCGGATTGAGGCTCATGCCGTCCTCCACCCCCAGGCGGCGCACGAGGGAGCCGGCGGCCACATTGCGCACCACGCACTCCACCGGAATCATCTCCATGTGTTTGACCAGCGACTCATCATCCCCCAGCAGTCGCTCGAAGTGGGTGGGGATCCCGGCCTGCTCCAGGGTTTGCATGATGAAGGCGTTGAACTTGTTGTTCACCATCCCCTTGCGTTCCAGCTGCTCGACCTTTTCGCCATCAAAGGCGGAGGTGTCGTTGCGAAACTGCAGTATCAGATAGTCCGGGTCGTCGGTGTAGTAGACCGATTTGGCCTTGCCCGCGTAAAGTTCGGAGCGCTTTTCCATCGTTTAGCCCTTACAAGGAAGTTCAAAAGAGAATTTTGCCACACCGCGCACGGGGGGCACAGGGGGCGCAGAGAAAAATCGTTCAGGCCAGTTCGCGCCAGTCCAGCCCTTGCTGCTGATCGGCAAGCGCGATCCACTCGGCCTCGCAACCGAGCACCCCGCTGATGGCCGCAGCGGCCAGTGCGGGGCGATTGTTTTGTTCACTCAGATGCGCCGCCACCAGGTGTTGCAAGCGGGTGTTGTCCAGTTGCGCTAGCAGTTCGGCGGCCTGGTGGTTGCTCAGATGGCCCAATCCGCCCGCTACTCTGGCCTGCAGAGAGGGGGGATAGGGGCCATTGGCCAGCATCTCGCTGTCGTGGTTGCACTCCAGGATCAGGGCGTCACAGCCATCGAGCTGTCGGGCAATATGGGTGGTAGCACGCCCGGTATCGGTCAGTAGTCCCAGGCGGTGGCGACCGTCACTAAAGACAAACTGACAGGGCTCACGCGCATCGTGGGGGACCGGAAAGGGGTGGATCTGCAATGCGTCGATGACAAAATCCCGGTGGCAGTTCAGGGAGTGGCTACGGGGAAGTCGCCCCAAACGTCGGTAGGCCGCCTGAGCGGTGCCCCGACTTAGCCAGACAGGGATATCATACTTGCGTGCCAGCGGCCCGACCCCGCCGAGGTGATCCTGGTGCTCGTGGGTCACCAGGATCGCGCTGAGCGCTTCCGGAGGGCAGCCGAGGCGTGCAAGGCGCTGCACGGTCTCGCGCAGGCTAAAGCCACAATCGACCAGGATGCGAGTGGCACCCTGTTCGATCAGGGTGCCGTTGCCCTTGCTACCACTACCAAGGAGGGCGAATCTCAGCGCAGCTGCTCCTCAAGCTTTTCCAGGATAGCGCGGGCTTCTTCCCTGGGCAGCTCGCCGCCATCACCATCGCGGACCATGATACGGGTGGCCTGCTGGTCTCCGGCCAATACCACCTGCCACTGACGCTTCACTTCCTCATCGCCGGAGCGGCGGAACAGCGAACGCAGCCAGCCGCGACTGGCTCGGCTATCGGCCAGTGGATCGAAATCGGTGACGAAGTAGATCCCGTCGCTGAGGTTGCGATCCTCGACGATCAGGCCGATCTCATCCAGGGCGATGCCGGCGCGACGCCAAGTACGATTAAAGGGCTCATCGACGATCAGGGTGTCGGCCACCAGGCGGGTACGGGCGGGCTGTTCACTGATGCTGGCAGACTGCAGCGCCCGGACCGCCTGCTCACGGCTGCCGCCCAGATGGACGATGATGCGGTTGAGGATCTCATGCACCAGTTCCGGGTCGGTAGGACGCACGGTCCAGGCGGTATCGACAAACTCACTGCTTTGCGAGGTGACGACCTCTTTCAGGCCATAGTGGCTCACGAAGACCTCGGTTCTGCCATCCTCACGGGGCTCCAGGCGCAGGCGGTATTTGTCACGGGTGTTGGCGGAGTAGGCGTTCTGGAACACACTGCGCACCAAACCGGTCAGGAAGCCACCGGGGGCATCGGCACGATTCTCGGCCCACTCGGTCTCCATGATCCCCAGCTGGGCATCGTCACGAGCCAGCTCCAGACCGATGGTCTGCCAAAAATCACGCAGGCGCGGCCACAGGCGATCGGCCTCGCTATCGATCACCAGCCAGCGGGTACTGCGGTCACGCTCGACCTGGATCCCTTCGATCACGGGCAATACCCTACGGGCGGCAGGCGTGCTGACCGTTGCCTGCTGCTGTTGCTGTTGCGGTGCCTGCACACCCTGAGGCAGACGGGCTCGGTCGGCATCCATCGGGCTGCTCAGATCCGGCGGGGTCTCCAGGGAGGGTAGCGACTGGGCCTCTTTGTAGTCGATTCGACTGCTGGGACCGCTGCTACAGGCCGCGAGGGCCAGCACAGCGCTGGCCAGGGTGATGTTACGAAGCAGAGTTGATTGCAATGTGGGATTCCTCTTCGGCTTACAACACGCCGGATTGGTGCAGCGCCTCGCGCACCACGTCGTGGTGGGCGGGCGACAGCTCGGTAAGCGGCAGGCGGATCCCGTTGGGGATCAGACCCATTTGGTTAAGTGCCCATTTGACCGGAATGGGATTGGCCTCGACAAACAGCTTCTGGTGCAGCGGCATCAGGCGCTGGTTGATCGCCTCGGCCTGTTCAAACTCGCCTGCCAATGCCAGGCGACACATCTCGTGCATTGCGCCAGGGGCCACATTCGCGGTCACGGAGATCCCGCCCTTACCCCCCAGGCGCATCAGCCCCAGGGTGGTTGCGTCATCACCGCTGTAGACATCCAGGCGGTCTGCGCAGCGTTCGATCAGATCCTTGCCACGGGTCATATCCCCGGTGGCATCCTTGATACCGACAATGTTCGACACGCTGGCCAGGCGCTCAACGGTATCGTTGTGCATGTCGCAGGCGGTGCGTCCGGGCACATTATAGAGGATCTGCGGGATCGGTACCGCCTCGGCCACGGCGCGGAAGTGACGGTAGAGCCCTTCCTGGGTCGGCTTGATGTAGTAGGGTGTCACCAGCAGGCAGGCATCGGCGCCCCCCTTCATCGCGCAGCGGGTCAACTCGATCGCCTCGCGGGTGGAGTTGGCGCCGGTACCGGCGATCACCGGCAAACGCCCGGCGACCCAGTCGACCACCTGGCGGATCACCCGGCAATGCTCCTCCTCGTCGAGGGTGGAGGCTTCTCCGGTGGTACCCGTTACCACTAGCGCATCGGTACCGTTTTGCACATGGAATTCCACCAATTTTTCCAGACTGGCTTCATCCACGCTGCCATCTGCCTGCATGGGGGTAACCAATGCCACCATACTGCCGTGAAACATGCCGCTCTCCAACAGAGAAAAGATCAAACGCGCATACTACTTGGGTGCCCCTGATCTGACAAGAGCGCATTCTCCCCAGTGTTAGCCCATTCCCCTCTGGCCCCTGAGCAGGGAATAGCGCTAGACTGTGGCCCAAACCATACAGCCGCACAGGTCACGCGCATGAACACACCCAACAAGCAGTATCTGGTCGTCTCCGCCCTGGGCCAGGATTGCCCTGGTATCGTCAGCCAGCTGACCCAGCCGGTAACCGAACTGGGAGCCAACATCCTCGATAGCCGCATGAGCATCCTCGGCGGGGAGTTCGCCATCCAGATGATGGTCGAAGGCAGTTGGGATGCCATCGCCAAGCTGGAGAGCCAGCTACCCGCCGTGGCCGAACGCCTGGAACTGACCCTGCTGTGCAAACGCACCAGCGAACAAACCCAGCTGGGCAGCACCCTCCCCTATGCGGTCAATGTCATCGCACTGGACCATCCGGGGATCGTTAGCCAACTGGCAGAATTCTTCTCCAATCGCCATATCAACATCCAGGACCTGCACACCGACTGTTACCGTGCGGCCCACACTGGCACAGCGATGTTCAGTGCCAGCCTGACCGTCAACATCCCCGCCGAGCAATCCATTGCCCGCTTGCGCGAGGAGTTTCTCGACTTGTGCGACAGCCTCAACCTGGACGGCCTGCTGGAGCCGAGCAAGGGATAAACAAGCGGCAAGCGGGGTAACTACCCCAGCCAGGCATTATGTAGGTCGGGCTTCAGCCCGACATCGTGGATAGTAGCCAAGCGCCTGTCGGCCTAAAGGCCGACCGACATGGCATGGGGTTTTCTCTGTGTGCTCTGTGCCCTCTGTGTTGAAAGCTTGCATCTACTCGCCCCTTGAGGGGGGAGGGGATAAAGGGGGCGAGCAGTTAGGCGACGAGATACGGGGGAACGCGTGACGAGGGGATGTACCCGCGTTGCGGGTGGATTTTATATCAAAAAGACCGTGCGCCCCGCGCACACCAACCCTCGCCCCCTTTCCCTCGCCCCCCTTTGGCTTGGTTATGCGTGATACCGACAACCCGGTTGAAGTGGGGTGGGGAATTGAATCCACCGCACAGCCAACACATATCAACGCTTGTGGCTATCCACTCGGTGCCTGGATCAGAACTATATTGAGGAGCAAGCATGAACACTGTCACCCTGAACGAGTCCGTCCCCAACTTCACCCTGCCGGCCACCGGCGAGCAGGAGATCAGCCTGGAGCAATTACGCGGCAAGAACGTGGTTATCTACTTCTACCCCAAGGACAGCACCCCCGGCTGTACCACCGAGGGGCAAGACTTTCGCGATCACTACGAGGCCTTCCAGGGGCTCAACACCGAGATCCTCGGTGTCTCGCGCGACGGCATCAAGTCCCATGAAAACTTCAAGGCCAAGCAGGGCTTCCCCTTCGAACTGCTATCCGACAAGGATGAGACCCTCTGCCAGTTGTTTGATGTGATCAAGGAAAAAAACCTGTACGGGCGCAAGGTGATGGGCATTGAGCGCAGTACCTTCCTCATCGATACCGAAGGTAAGCTGCGCCGGGAGTGGCGCAAGGTCAAGGTCGCGGGGCATGTGGCCGAGGTGCTGGAAGCGGTGCGAGGGCTGGGCTGATGCTGGCGTCACAGCGACGAATCCGGTAATGTTTGATTAAGCATATAACCACATGGAATCCCACTGTATGTCCGATACCCGCCTGTTTGTCCTCGATACCAATGTCTTGATGCATGATCCCACCGCCCTGTTTCGCTTTCAGGAGCACGATATCTTCTTGCCGATGGTGGTGCTAGAGGAGCTGGATAACAACAAAAAGGGCCACTCCGAGGTCTCGCGCAATGCCCGTCAGGCAAGCCGTTTTATGGACGACCTGATGATCGGCATCGACATCGCGGCGGTCGATGAGGGGGTACCCCTCACCCAGGGCGGCATGGTCCCCAGCAGCAAGGTAGCCAGTGGCCACCTCTACTTCCAAACCCAAACCGTCGATACCCGCCTGCCCTCCAACCTGCCCGGAGGCAAGTCGGACAACAGTATCCTGGCCACCGTGCTGTCGCTCAAGGAGCAGTTTCCCCAGCGCCAGGTCACCCTGGTCTCCAAAGACACCAACATGCGTATCAAGGCGGCGATCCTCGGGATTCACTCCGAAGACTACCGCAACGATCAGGTGCTGGAAGATGTAGAACTGCTCTATCGCGGCATGGATGAACTCTCCGCCGACTTCTGGGAGCAGCACAGCAAGGAGATGGCCTCCTGGCAGGAAGAGGGACGTACCTTTTATAAGCTCAGTGGCCCGGATACCGAGGAATGGTATCCCAATCAGTTCATTCATCTGCCCGAGGAAGAGGGTTTTGAGGCCATTGTGCGCAAGGTGGAAGGCGATGACGCCACCATCGAGACCACCCGCGACTTCACTACCCCCAACCATAACGTGTGGGGCATCATGGCGCGCAACCGCGAGCAGAACTTTGCCCTCAACCTGCTAATGGACCCGGAGGTCGACTTTGTCAGCCTGGTCGGCCAGGCCGGTACCGGCAAGACCCTGCTCACCCTCGCCGCCGGGCTGGCCCAGGTGTTGGAAGACAAGCGCTACTCCGAGATCATCATGACCCGTGTCACCATCCCGGTGGGTGAAGACATCGGCTTCCTACCTGGCACCGAAGAAGAGAAGATGACCCCGTGGATGGGCGCACTGATGGATAACCTGGAGGTATTGACCCAATCCGAGCACAACAGTGACTGGGAACGGGCCGCCACCCAGGACCTGCTCAGCAAGCGCATCAAGGTACGCTCGCTCAACTTCATGCGCGGGCGCACCTTCCTCAATAAATTTCTCATCCTCGACGAGGCACAGAACCTCACCTCCAAACAGATGAAGACCCTGATCACCCGCGCCGGCCCTGGCACCAAGGTGGTCTGCCTGGGCAACATCGCCCAGATCGACACCCCCTACCTGACCGAGACCAACTCAGGCCTGACCTACGTGGTGGATCGTTTCAAGCAATGGGAGCATAGTGGCCACATGACCCTCACCCGTGGCGAACGCTCGCGCCTGGCCGACTACGCTTCGGACATCCTCTAGGCCCGTTACAGGAAGGAGACAGGGATGGAGTTAATCACCTACCAGCTGCAACTGCACGATAGCAGCGAATGGCGCTATCAGGTGGATATCCATCGTCCCAAGGACGCCCGCCAGTTCAATGGCCAGGCCCACCCCGAGTGGGCCCGGCTGGGTTATTGTCAGTGCAGCAACTGCCCGCTCGACCCCGCCGAGGTGGAATACTGTCCGGCGGCGATCGACTCGGCGGACATCGCCCAGCACTTTGCCAACACCCCGTCCATCGAACGGGCCGATGTATGGGTGCACACCCGCGAACGTAGCTACTTCAAGAACAGCGATATGCAGAACATCCTGCGCTCGCTGTTTGGGCTGATCATGGCCTCCGGTTCCTGTCCCATCCTCTCGCGCCTGCAGCCGCTGGCCGAGTTCCACCTGCCCTTCGCCAGCCTGGAAGAGACAGTGCACCGCATGGCAGGCACCTACCTGATCCGTCAATACCTCAAACAACGAGAAGGGATTGCCGCCGCCGACTGGGAGATGCACGGTCTACAGGAGCTCTACCGGGAGCTAAAGACGGTCAATGTTGCGCTGATGAAACGCCTGCGTCAGGCCTCCAAAGAGGATGCCAACATCAATGCGATGCAAACCTTTGTCTCCATCAGCAGCATCGTAGAGATGGGGATCGAGGATATCGTCGCCAAGCTATTGGTCACACTGCGCGAAGGGATGTAGCGGGTAGGGAATGGGGAATGGGGAATGGGAAATGGGAAATGGGAAATGGGAAATGGGAGCTAAAACCTATTCTCACCCATAGTAAAGTCGATTTCTCAAGAGAAGGGGCCGCTGTTATGCGTTATAGAGGCGTAGTGCGGGCAGGTCGTGGATCCGAATCGCCAGGCCGTCGACACTGATCAGCCCCTTGGCGCTCAGGGAGGAAAGGATCCGTGAGAAGGTCTCCGGCTGCACCGACAGCCGTGAGGCGATCACCTGCTTGGCCGCTGGCAGGGTGATCCGTGCGCTTTCCCCCCTTCCCATGCCCTCGGGCAACAGGTAAAGCAGGTAGTTGACCACCCGCAGGGTGGCATTTTGCAAGGTCAGGGCATCGATCTCGCCAAGCAACTGCTTGAGGCGCACACTTAGCCCCGCCATCACATGAAAGCTGGTCTGTGGGGACTGCGCCAACACCTCCAAATAGGGCCGGTTTGGCAGTGCCACCAGGGCAACCGCCCCCAGCGCCTGGGCCTCCACCGGGTAGCTAGGCAGCTCAAGAAACATCAGCGCCTCGGCAAAGGTCTGCTGCGGGCGGATGATCTCGATCACCTTCTCTGCCCCGGTGGGGGCTAAGCGATAAAGCTTCATCTGGCCAGAAAGGACCAGAAAAAACTGCTCCGCCGCCTGCCCGGCGTGAAACAGGTGCTCGTCTGGCATCAACTGGAGGCAACTCGCCCGTTCAATGACGTGAGCAAACTGTTCGTCTTCCAACGCAGAGAAGAGCGAATGGCTACGCAGTGGCTGGATACAGGATTTTGGCAAGCTCATAACGGCGATTATGGCCATGCCCAGGCTACGACACAAGCGCGCAAGCGCCGCGCGCATTTGCTAAAGTAAGCGACCCCAACCGCTCAAGCACAAACCCGACGATGAACAAACTCAAGCGCACCGAGATCTTTACCCGCCTGCGCGCGGAAAACCCCGAGCCCCGTACCGAGCTGAACTACAGTACCCCGTTTGAACTGCTGGTGGCGGTGACCCTCTCCGCCCAGGCCACCGACAAGGGGGTTAACAAGGCCACCGCCAAGCTTTTTCCGGTGGCCAACACCCCCGAGGCGATCCTCGCGCTGGGCGAAGCGGGACTCAAGGAGTACATAAAGACCATCGGCCTGTTCAACAGCAAGGCGGCCAACATCATCAAGGCCTGTCAAATACTGGTTACCCAACACGGTAGCGAAGTGCCCCAGGAACGCGCCGCCCTGGAAGCCCTGCCGGGGGTGGGTCGCAAGACCGCCAACGTGGTACTCAACACCGCCTTTGGTCAGCCCACCATGGCAGTGGATACCCACATCTTCCGGGTCGCCAATCGCACCCGCATCGCCCCCGGCAAGACCGTGCTGGAGGTGGAGAAGAAACTGCTCAAACTTATTCCCCAAGAGTTTCTCCTCGACGCCCACCACTGGCTGATCCTGCACGGGCGCTATACCTGCGTGGCGCGCAAGCCCAAGTGCGCCGCCTGTATCATCGAAGACCTGTGCGAATACAAACACAAGACGGAGTAGCCCAATGTTTTACTCACAAAACCGCGACGAGTTGCGCCGCTTTTATGTACAGGTGTGGGGCAAACAGCAGCGTGGCGAGTCCATGGAGCCAATGGAGCAGATCATCGCCCAGGTGATCCTGATGCATCCCGAGTATCAGACGATGCTGGCAGACGAGGAACAGGCGCTGGGCAGTGAGTTTGGCCCAGAGCAGGGCCAGTCCAACCCCTTCATGCACATGGGGATGCACCTGGCCTTGCACGAGCAGGTCGCCACCGATCGTCCCGTCGGTATTCGTGCCCTGCACCACGCCCTCGGGCTGCGCCTGGGCGATGCTCACGAAGCCGAACACCGTATGATGGAGTGCCTGGGCAGCGCGCTGTGGGAGGCTCAGCGCAGTGGCCAAGCACCGGACGAAATGAGCTACCTGGAGTGTCTGCGTAGGCTCTAACAGGCTGTTGAAATTCTACTCATGCGGCGCGATAGTGCGTTAAAAAATGGCTCAAAATGCTCATTTACTACTTGTAAACTCCGCTTTTTCGCCATTTTTTGCCTTCTCTCGCACTCGC
>SLDE01000188.1 GCA_007125455.1 Ectothiorhodospiraceae bacterium | reverse complement strand
GGGCTGTTACAGCAAAAGGGCGAGTTGGATAAGGCCCATCAGCAAGCCGAAGAGGCTTGGCTGCTGTGCAGCGAGGAATTGGAAGCGGCGGAGGGAGGCGTCTAACCACGCCTCCACCCCGGCTTGATTAGCGGGTGCCTTCGATGGTGATCTCGACCCGGCGATTGGCCGCGCGCCCTTCGGCGGTGTTGTTATCCGCGATGGGATCGCTCAGGCCCTTGCCGGTAGCGGTGATCTGCTTGGCATCAACACCCTACTCTACCCGCCAGCTTGAGAGGATCGCGCTCCCCGTCACCCCGACACCAAGATAACGCAGCCAGTCTGCCACCACCCGGTTGGAGTTGTGGGTCAGGGTGTAGTTGCGTGGGTAGGGCACCAGCTCCAGATCGTAGTCTTCGCGGTAATGCATCTGTTCGCGCTGGCGGAAAAAGACCCCATCCAGTTCGGTGATAAGCTCATCCACCCGCCGTGCCTCCAACTCCAACGGGATCAGCCGCTCGATCACCACCCGCACCTGTGCCAACACGAAGGCCTCTTCGGCCGGACCGACCAGCTCCCGCCGTCCCAGCGCAGCACGGCTGGGCACCAGCAGGGCGCGACTACTGGACCATAGGCTGGTCTGTCCGTGGGCGTAGTAACGCCAGTCACCGTAGGAGTAGCGCACCATGCCGCCGTCGGCCCGGGCCAGCACCAGGCTGGAGTGGCGTCCGTGATCGAGCAGAAACACCGCACGGGGCTCAACGGCCGGTGGCGGCGTGGTCAGCGTGGCCGAACAACCGCCCAACAGCGGTAGCAGCAGCAACAGGACAAGAATATGGTAGAAAGGTGCCATGGGTAGACTATACCATCGCCTTACCAGCAACCGAAAAGGAGCAAGTGTATGTCCACCATCCAGATCGAAAGACAGCCCGACGAGGCCCGCCTGAGCGCCCTGGGGCTACGCGACTGGCCCATTTGGGAAAAAGAGCCCTCCAGCTTCCCCTGGCATTATGACGAGCGCGAGATCTGCTATCTGCTGGAGGGCGAAGTGGAGGTCACCCCGGAGGGGGGCGAGAAGGTACACTTCGGAGCGGGCGATCTTGTCACCTTTCCCGCAGGGATGGACTGCCACTGGACCATCCACCGTGCGGTGCGCAAACATTACCGCTTCGGCTGATCAGCGCTTGGGGGGGATGCGTGCCGATACCTGCGCCTTGTGGTTGGTGGTGAAGCGATCCACCAAACGCTCAATAAAGCCCTGATGGCTTTTGCTGTTGTGAACACTGGGCATCTCATCCAGATGACGGGCGATCGCCTTGATCGCCCGTGACACCTGGGCATGGGGCTTGTGGAGCAAAAAGGGCTGGCGCCGCCGCACCGCATCGCCCACCACGGGGTCATAGAGCAGGAACTCCTCCTTGTGCAGTGGGCTGTGCAGGAAGTGATCCACGATACTGGTCATGCGCTGGCTGGCCTCCCTGGCCTCCTTGGCATCGCGGGCCATATTGATCAATAAATGGATCGCCGTGTCGGGGTTGCGGTTGTGCACCGCCTTGGTCACCGCATAGGCATCCAGCATCGAGGTGGCCTCGGGGGTGGTGACGATCAGCACATCGTCGGCATTGGCAGTAAAGTCGATGATATTGCTGCCCAGGCCGGCCCCGGTGTCGATCACCAGGTAGTCCACATAGCGGGTCATCTGTTCGATGGCATCGATCAGCTTGCGCCTCGCCGAGTCCCCCAGATTGGCCATGTTTTCATCACCAAAGGCACCGGGCACCACCAGGATCTTGCCCTCGGCGCGCACCAGGATCTCCTCCAGCTTGCGCTCACCACGAATCACACTGCCCAAATCGGCCTTCACGCTAAGATTGAGCAGGATATCCACATCGGCCAGCCCCAGGTCCAGATCCAGCAGGATCACCCGCTTGCCCTGCTGGGCGAGGGCGATGGCGAGGTTAATGGAGATGTTGGTCTTGCCTACCCCGCCCTTGCCGGAGGTGACGGTAAGCACCCGTGCCGGCTGGCGTTTGCTTGCTTCCTTTGCACTCATCCGAAATGTCCCCTACCAATACCAATCCGCCGCCTGAACGCGTTGCAGCATAGTGATCTGCCCCTGGGTATCACGCAGCACCAACATCCCACCGATCAGCGACAATTCAAAGCGCCGCTCCCCCCAGGGACCGAAGACGCGCAGAAAATTACCCTCGCGCAGGTACTCTCCGTGGGTGGCAGCACCCCAAGGCTGGATCAACACAAAACGGCCCTGCCGCACAACCCAATACTCCCCCGACGGCGCGAGCCATACCCCCTGCAGACTGACACCAGCTCCCGACCCAGGACGGTATGAATAATCCGACGGTGGGAACGGGGACACTCCCCAACGAGGTTCACGGTAGCCATCGCGCCCGCTAAACCACGCCATCAGATCCCACATACGATCAACCATAGCGCCGCTCACCAACGGCTGCCACGAGCCGGCACCCACATGCACCGGCAATAGCAGTAACACCGCCAATAGCAGCCCAGCCAAATGCCTTCCCGTCCCCATCACAGCCTCACCACTGGACGATTGAAATTTACAAGCCCGAAGAGATCCCATACATTGTCCCTTTATAACATGTTAAAGAATGGATTTGTGGGTAAGGACTTTTCTCAACGACTTGCACAGCGGGAGACAGGTAGCAGCCGTCGCTGGACGATTGCCTTGATGCTATTTTGGTCGGCGATCGTGCTCATTTCCCTGGCCTGGAACAGCTGGCAGCTACGCGAAAACCTGTACACCAACGCCTACAGCCAGGCCGACACCGCGCTGCAAAAGGACATGGCCTACCGCAACGTCGTGGCCGGTGCCGGTGGGATCTATGTACCGCCGGAGCGGGGGATCCCGCCCAATCCCTACCTCGCCCACCTGCCCCACCGTGATATCACCACCGAAGACCAGCGCCAGCTCACCCTGGTCAACTCCTCCTACTTCGTGCGCCTGGCCCATGACGAAGAAGCACTGCGGATGGAGGGAGGGATCCGTGGCCACGTAACCAGCAGTCACCTGCTACGCGAGGCCAATCGGCCCGATACCTGGGAGCAACAGGCCCTGAAACGCCTAGAGAGCGGTGAGGCAGAGATCAGCGGTTTCGACGAATTGGATGGGCAGCGCCACTTTCGCCTGATGCGCCCCCGCCACGCCACGCAGAGCTGCTTTAGCTGCCATACCAACACCCCGCTGGAGGTCGGTGATGTACTTGGCGGCTTGGGTGTGTCGGTGCCAATGCAGAGCCTGGAAGAGCGCGCCATGCATCAACTGCTGTTGCTCAGCAGTGGCCACGGCCTACTCTGGCTGCTGGGCGTTGGCGGGCTGGCCTATACCCACAAGCGCCTCTCCCGCCAGGAACGACGCCTGCTGTACACCGCCTACCACGATGAGCTGACCGGTCTGCCCAACCGTCTGTGCCTGATGGAAACCCTCAAGCTGGCGCTGAGCGAGGATCTGTTGAACGGGCAACACGGTGCGGTGATCCTGCTCGATCTGGATCGCTTCAAGAACATCAACGACTCCCTCGGCCACCCCGTGGGCGATGCCCTACTTCAGGAGACCGCACAACGCATCGCCGCCGAACTCCCCCAGGGCACCCTGCTGGCCCGGATCGGCGGGGATGAATTCGTGATCCTGCTGCCGCAACTGGGCAACGACGGCGAGATTGCCCTGATGCGCTCCCGGGCCGTGGCCCGCCGCCTCAAAGGGAGCCTGGCAGAGGTCTACTACGTGCGCGGCTACGAACTGCACATCACCCCCAGCATCGGCGTGGCGATCTACCCGGAGCAGGGCGAAAACGCCACCGAGATCCTGCGCCATGCCGACGCGGCGATGTACCAGGCCAAATCGGCCGGGCGCAACGATATCGCCTTCTACCTGCCCAGCCTGCAACTGGCCGCCGATCAACGCCTCGAGCTGGAAAAGGACCTGCGCAGGGCGCTGGAATCGAACCAACTCGTCGTCTACTACCAGCCCCAGCTTGATCAGCACGGGCGCATCATCGGCATGGAGGCGCTGCTGCGCTGGCCCCACCCGGAACGGGGCATGGTCTCGCCGGCCGACTTCATCCCGGTGGCCGAGGAGAGCGGTCTGATCCAGTCACTGGGCCAACAGGTACTAATGCAAGCCTGTAAACAACTCAAGCGCTGGGAACAGGAAGGGCTGCTGGACGCCGACACCACCGTGTCGGTCAATGTCAGCGCCCACCAATTCCACCGCCCCGAGTTCGTCCAGCGGGTGCAACAGGTTCTCCGGCAGTACGGACTGGAAGGGCACCGCCTCAAGCTGGAGATCACCGAGACGGTGGTGATCGACGACATCCACGGTGCCAGCGAAAAGATCCATACCCTGCGTGGCACCGGGGTACGCTTCTCACTGGACGACTTCGGCACCGGCTACTCCTCGCTGTCCTACCTCAAACAGCTACCGCTGGATCAGATCAAGATCGACCGCAGCTTTGTGCGCGACATCACCACCGACCCCAACGATGCAGCGATAGTCCAGACCATAATCGGCATGGCGCAGAGCCTGTCGATGGGGATCATCGCCGAGGGGGTGGAGACCACCGCCCAGCGCGACTTCCTGCAGGCCCACGGCTGCCTTGAGTACCAGGGCTATCTGTACCACCCTGGCCTGCCGGCCGATGAGATCTATGCCCTCCTGCAAGCCCAGCGCTAAGCGGCCTTGCCGCATCACACTCCTGCTGATCCTGCTAACGCTGCAGGCTGCCTGCACCACCCTGCCCCCACCGGAGGCGCGTTTGGCGCAGGCCAGGCAACTGGCCCAGGCCCAGCACTGGCAGGCGCAACAGCTTGCCACCTCCCCCTTTGCGCTAACCGCCTTCCTGCCCCAGGGCCATGGGCAAACCCAGCGACTCAGCGTCTATATAGAGGGGGACGGACTGGCCTGGCTCTCGCCCACCACCCCGGCACGGGATCCCAGCCCCAGTGATCCCACCGCACTGCGCCTGGCCCTGGCCCAGCCCGAGGGCCAGGCCGCCTACCTGGCGCGTCCCTGCCAATACCGCCTCTCCTCGCAACCGAACTGCCAGACACCGCTGTGGACCGGGGCACGCTTTTCCGAGGCGGTGATCACCGCCAGCGACCAGGCCCTCGACCAGCTAAAGCAGCACTACGGGGCCGAGCAGCTGATCCTGATCGGCTACTCCGGCGGAGCCGCCGTGGCAGCCCTGCTGGCGATGCGACGCGATGATGTTGCGCTGCTGGTGAGTGTTGCCGGCAACCTGGACCACCGGCGTTGGACAGCCCACCACCGCATCACCCCCTTACATGGCTCCCTCAACCCCGCCGACGACCCCGACGCACTGGCGGCGTTGCCCCAGCGGCATCTGGTCGGTGCCCGGGATAGCGTCATCCCCCCCACGCTATTTCAACACCTGCCCAACGAAACGGTGCATATTGAAGGCCCGTTCGACCACCACTGCTGCTGGGCAGAACACTGGCCACGGCTGTGGCAGACGCATATCGCACCGCTCCTGCAATAGCACCTCCCCAGCCACGGTGCAAACTGCTAAACTGTGGCCCACTGTTAACACGGCCTGCCCCCATGGAATCACGACTGGACGACCTTGAGATCCGCCTCACTCACCAGGAGCTGGCGATCGAACAACTGACCCAAAGCAATCTGACACTGGAGAAGCGTCTGGAGCGGGTGCAGGGCGAGCTGGACTACCTCAAGAGCCTGATGCGTGAGCTCAGCCCCTCGGCGGTGGCCGCCCAGGCGGATGAGACCCCACCACCGCACTACTGACACCACACCGCCTACGGCGCCCCAGCGCGCCACGGGCCAACCCAGGTTGAAGCATGAAATTCTACGCCAGTGTTGCCCACGGCCTCGCCCCGCAACTAACCGCTGAACTGCACCAGTTGGGGGCACGCAAGATCGTGCCGGGGGAGTCCGGGGTCACCTTCGAGGGCGAGCTGGC
Organism: Ectothiorhodospiraceae bacterium; assembly: GCA_007125455.1. Lineage (GTDB taxonomy): Bacteria > Pseudomonadota > Gammaproteobacteria > Thiohalomonadales > Thiohalomonadaceae > SLDE01. The sequence goes on along the minus strand of SLDE01000188.1, from coordinate 1,041 downwards.
ACACGCCTACCGCCTCTGTCTGTGGTCGCGGGTGGCCAGCCGTGTGTTGCTACCGCTGACCACCCTGGCGGTACACGATCCCGAGCAGCTCTACCAGCAGGCCAAGGCGATCCGCTGGGAGCGCCACCTGCACTCCTCCGGCAGCCTGGCGGTGGATGTGCGCGGCCACAGCAGCGCCCTGCCCCACAGCAAGTTCGCCGCGCTGCGGGTCAAGGACGCCATCGTCGATCGCTTTCGCGAGCAGTTCGATGAGCGCCCCTCGGTGGATCTGGACTACCCGGATCTGCGCATCCACCTGCACCTGCGTGGCGAGCGTGCGCGCCTGAGCATCGACCTGTCCGGCCACTCCCTGCACCAGCGCCGTTATCGGGTAGCCGGGGTGATCGCCCCACTAAAGGAAAACCTCGCCGCCAACCTGCTGCTCGAATCGGGCTGGGCAGGGATTGCGCGCAATGGCGGTGCCTTGCTCGATCCCATGTGTGGCTCCGGCACCCTGCTGATCGAGGCGGCGATGATCGCCGCCGACATCGCCCCCGGCCTGGGACGGGACTACTTCGGCTTTTACGGCTGGCGGCGTCACGATGAGGCACTCTGGCAGGAGCTGCTGGGCGAGGCCAACGCCCGGCGCGAGGCCGGACTGGCGCAGCTGCCGCCGATCCAGGGCTATGACCATAACCCGGAAGCCGTGGCCGCCGCGCAGGCCAACGTCGCCCAGGCGGCGCTAGGCCCCTATATCCACATTGCCCAGCAGGATCTAATGACCACCCTGCCCGCACCACCTGCGCCACAGGGGCTGGTGATCGTCAACCCACCCTACGGTGAGCGGCTGGGGGAGATCAACGCCCTGCGCCCGCTCTACGCCCGCCTGGGCACGCTGATGCGTGAGCGCCTGCCCGAATGGCAGTTGAGTGTATTCACCGGCAACCCGGAGCTGGCCAGCCAGGTCGGCCTTGCGGCGCGCAAGCCGCTGGAGCTGTTCAACGGCCCGCTGCCCTGTCAGTTGCTGCGCTACGACAGCCCCGGCGAAGGAAACGCCGCGCC
>SLDE01000008.1 GCA_007125455.1 Ectothiorhodospiraceae bacterium | reverse complement strand
GGCAACCCGATCACCTTGGAAACGAAGGGCACTGTGCGCGAGGCACGCGGGTTGACCTCCAGCACGTAGACATCGTCCCCCTTGATGGCAAACTGGGTATTCATCAGACCGATGACCTTCAGCTCGCGCGCCATCTCGATCACCTGGCGGCGCAACTCGTTCTGCACCACGGTGCTGAGGCTGTAAGGCGGCAAGGAACAGGCCGAGTCACCAGAATGTACCCCGGCCTGCTCGATATGCTCCATAATGCCACCGATCACCACCTCGTCACCATCGCAGATGGCGTCTACATCCACTTCGATGGCGTCATCCAGGAAGCGGTCCAGCAACACCGGCGACTCATGGGAGACCTTGACCGCATCGCGCATATAGGTACGCAGTTCGGCCTCGTTGAAGACGATCTCCATCGCACGACCACCCAATACATAGGAGGGACGAACCACCAGCGGATAGCCGATCTCCTCGGCCAGGCGCACCGCATCCTCTGGATTGCGCGCGGTGCGGTTGGGCGGCTGGCGCAGACCGAGCTTGTCGATCATCTTCTGGAAGCGCTCGCGGTCTTCGGCCAGATCGATGGAGTCCGGGGTGGTGCCAATGATCGGTGCCCCGGCAGCCTCCAGGTCGCGTGCCAGCTTGAGCGGGGTCTGCCCGCCATACTGGACGATCACACCCTTGGGCTGTTCGAGGTGGATCACCTCCAGCACGTCCTCCAGAGTGAGTGGTTCGAAGTAGAGCCGGTCGGAGGTGTCGTAGTCGGTGGAGACGGTCTCCGGATTACAGTTGACCATGATGGTCTCGTAACCGTCCTCGCGCATCGCCAGCGCGGCATGCACGCAGCAGTAGTCAAACTCGATCCCCTGACCGATGCGGTTCGGGCCACCGCCCAGCACCATGATCTTGTCTCGACTGGTAGGGGCGGCCTCGCACTCCTCCTCGTAGGTGGAGTACATGTAGGCGGTAGAGGTGGCGAATTCAGCGGCGCAGGTGTCCACCCGCTTGTAGACCGGACGAACCCCCAACTCATGGCGCAGCTTGCGCATCTCGCCCTCGCGCAGCCCGAGCAGCTTGGCCATCCGACGGTCGGAGAAACCCTTGCGCTTGAGGCGGAACAGGAAATCTTTCTCCAGGCCATGGGTACCCAGCTCACGAAGCTGACCTTCGAGTTGGATCAGCGCTTCGATCTGCACCAGGAACCAGCGATCGATATGGGTCAGTTCGTGCAGGTCTTCCAGGGTCATCCCGGCGCGGAAGGCATCACCGATATGGAAGATGCGCTCGGCGGTGGGGCGTCGCAGTGCCTTGCGCAGGTTGTCCAGCACCATTTCATCGTTCAGATCGGCCAGTTCGTCCAGACCATCGACCCCGATCTCCAGTCCACGCAGGGCCTTTTGCAGCGACTCCTGGAAGCTACGACCGATCGCCATCACCTCGCCCACCGACTTCATCTGAGTCGTGAGCACCGGATCGGCCTTGGGGAATTTCTCGAAGGTAAAGCGCGGGATCTTGGTGACCACGTAGTCGATGGATGGCTCAAAGGAGGCCGGGGTGGCACCACCGGTGATCTCGTTTTGCAATTCATCCAGGGTGTAGCCCACTGCCAGCTTGGCGGCGACCTTGGCGATGGGGAAGCCGGTGGCCTTGGAGGCCAGCGCCGAGGAACGCGAGACACGCGGATTCATCTCGATGATGGTCATGCGCCCGTTGGCGGGGTTGATGGCGAACTGCACGTTAGAGCCGCCGGTATCCACGCCGATCTCGCGCAATACCGCCAGCGAGGCGTTGCGCATGATCTGGTATTCCTTGTCGGTGAGGGTCTGCGCCGGGGCAACGGTGATCGAGTCGCCGGTGTGTACCCCCATCGGATCAAAGTTTTCGATCGAGCAGATGATGATGCAGTTGTCCTTGTGGTCGCGCACCACCTCCATCTCATACTCTTTCCAGCCCAGGATGGACTCTTCGATCAGCAGTTCCTTGGTGGGCGACAGGTCCAGGCCGCGTTCGCAGATCTCGACGAACTCTTCCTTGTTATAGGCGATCCCGCCGCCGGACCCCCCCATAGTGAAGGAAGGACGGATGATGGTAGGAAAGCCCACCTGTGCCTGTACCTGCCAGGCCTCTTCCATGGAATGGGCCACCGCCGCCTTGGGCATGTCCAGGCCGATCTTGGTCATCGCCTGATGGAATTTGTCGCGGTCCTCGGCCTTGTCGATCGCCTCGCGGCTGGCACCGATCATCTCCACGCCGAACTTCTCCAGCACCCCATGCTTGGCCAGGTCCAGCGCACAGTTGAGTGCGGTCTGCCCGCCCATGGTGGGCAGCAGCACATCAGGGCGCTCCTTGTCGATGATCTTTTCCAGCGTCTGCCAGGTGATCGGTTCGATGTAGGTGGCGTCGGCCATCTCCGGATCGGTCATGATGGTGGCCGGGTTGGAGTTGACCAGGATGACGCGATAACCCTCTTCACGCAGTGCCTTACAGGCCTGCGCCCCGGAATAGTCGAACTCGCAGGCCTGGCCGATAACGATCGGACCGGCGCCGATGATGAGGATGCTCTGAATGTCGGTACGCTTTGGCATGGCTCTTCCAGACGTTGATTAACGCTTAAATTAATTTCACCGCAAAGGCGCAGAGACGCAAAGTCCAGCAGGCTGTAGGAGCGGCTATGCCGCGATATGTCAAATCTATCGCGGCGCAGCCGCTCCTACGCATCATTCCTTTGCGTCTTTGCGGTTAGGAATTTCACTTTTTGCTGTCTTCGATCAATTGGATGAAGTGATCGAACAGCGGGGCTACGTCGTGGGGGCCAGGACTGGCCTCCGGGTGCCCCTGGAAGCTAAAGGCTGGGCAGTCGGTGCGGTGCACCCCCTGCAAGGAACCGTCGAACAGGGAACGATGCGTAGCGCGCAGGTTCTTCGGCAGGGTCTGTTCATCCACGGCAAAACCGTGGTTTTGCGAGGTGATCATCACCATGCCGCTGTCCAGATCCTGCACCGGGTGGTTGGCACCGTGATGGCCAAACTTCATCTTCAGGGTACGGGCCCCGCTGGCCAGTGACAACAGCTGGTGGCCCAGGCAGATCCCAAACAACGGCACGCCGCTGTCGGCCAGCACCTTGATGGCATCGATGGCGTAGTCACAGGGGGCCGGGTCACCGGGGCCGTTGGAGAGGAATACCCCATCGGGCTTCATCTTCAACACCGCTTCGGCCGTAGTCTGGGCAGGCACCACGGTGATGCGACAGCCGCGATCCACCAGCATGCGCAGGATGTTGTGCTTGACCCCGTAGTCGAAGGCCACCACATGGTGCGGTAGCTTTTCGTCTATCGGTGCCGGCGCTTCGGGCAGGCCACCACTCAGGGTCCAAGAACCCTGGGCCCATTCATAAGGGCTTTGAGTAGAGACCTCTTTGGCCAGATCCATCCCGCTAAGCCCACCAAACTCACGGGCGGCGCTCAGCGCGGCCTCGGCGTCGATGTGGTCTCCGGCGATGATGCAGCCGCTCTGGGCGCCCTTCTCACGCAGGATACGGGTCAGACGACGGGTATCGATATCGGCGATCCCCACCACCTTGTTGGCACGCATCCACTCGTCCAGCGGCTGCTGGCAGCGCCAGCTGCTGGCCAACTGGGGCAGGTCACGGATCACCAGGCCGCTGGCACAGGCGTGATTGGATTCATTGTCCTCGACATTGATGCCCGTATTGCCGATGTGGGGGTAGGTCAGGGTGACGATCTGACGGGTGTAGGAGGGATCGGTAAGGATCTCCTGATAGCCGGTCATGGCGGTGTTAAATACCACCTCACCAGTAGTTTGGCCTTCGATACCGATGGACTCTCCCCAGAACAGGGAGCCATCTTCCAGGGCGAGCAGAGCCGGTTGCCGCAAGGTAACCTCCACATATTAGATGTGCAAAGCGGGAGGGGCCTGCCAGACCCGTCCCGCTCAGATAAACCGAAGGAATCACGCGAAACCCGAATGTTGCATACAATGACGCAAGCACTTACCAGTCCCTTGATTTCCCAATGCATTTTTCTCCGGCGGGGGTATAAATCACTACCCCGCCCCCTCGAAAAATGCACCGGACAACCAACGTGCTGCGCGACCATCGCGCGAATTCATGCAGCATTCGGGTTAACAACGCGCAAAATTGGCTAATTGTAATGGATGGCGCGGGGGCTTGTCTATCGTATCTTTGCCTATCATTAAGAATGCGGCGACTGTTTGGGGCGGCAAATGCAAAGCAGGCTGGCTTAATAGCTCAGAGGTCGTAATCCCCTTCCCAGATCAGCCCGGTGATCACCTTGCGAGAGTGGATCAGGGAACTGACCAGCTCCTCCAGTGGAAAGTGGAAGATCACCCGCTCGATGTCCACCGGGGCAAGGCGGGCGGCCTTGCCGTGGTCGTGCACCTCCTCGTCGCGGGCATCATCCACCTGTAGCAAAAAGGGGTTGTCCTTCGCCGCCGCCATGCCGCTGGTGTTCTTGGTCTGGAAGTATTCCTTGCCCAGTTGGTGCTGCAGGCCGCCGATGAAGACCTCCCACTCCAACCAGGGCTCCATCGCCCCCAGGTCAACCAGTTGGATAAAGCGCTCCACGGCGGGGCTTGCCTTGCTGCACAACTCCTGGCGCATTTGGCTCAATTTGCGGATAGGCCCTTCATGCGCCTCCTTGTCCAAGGCTTTTTTGGCCTCCAGCATGTCGTGGTGCAACTGCTCGGAGAGGCTGATCAGGCGATAGAGAAAGGTCTGGATCTCACGCCGCTGCACAGCGTCGAAGGACTGCAAGGCCTCCGGGGGGATATCCTTGATCCGGCGGATCATCCATTCCCGCTCCTCTTGCGAGAGCAAACGGGCCTGGCGTTCGTCATCATCCAACGGTTCGAGCTCAAGTTTCATCGCAATACCTCCCCGCAACCTCATTTCATTGTAGCAGTTGGCCTGGCGGGGTGCCGCTGTGCCGCCCCGGCAACGGTTTGCAGGGGCTTGTTACTGCCCAAGGGCGCGCAGTGACAGGGATGCTTTACAGAAAATCCAGGATGGTCTGCTCAATATCCGCCTTGTCGATCACCTCAGACTGCGCAATGGGTTTATCGAACAGTTCGGCAATGATCGCCGGAATGGCAATCTTTGCCTCCGCCGCGATGGACTTAAGGGCATCGATGTCGCTGGCCCCCTGCTCGCCGGTCAGCGCATTGGCGATCACCGGGGAGAACTTGGTCCATTCGGCGGTGGAGTAGACAATGGTCTTCAGCGGCGCGCTTCGGCAGTTCTCATAGGCCTTGAAGCAAGTGGCCGTGTGCGGGTCCATCAGGTAACCACCGGCGAAGGCCTCCTTGATATAGGCCTTGCCCTGCTCATCATCACAGAAGTCAGCGGCAAAGATCCCCTGTAGCTGCGCCAACTCCCCAGCGCTCAGCTCGTAGTGCTGCTCGCTATCGAGCTGTTCCATCAACTCACGGGTGCGCGCGGGGCCAAACAGGTCGAACAACACCCGCTCGATATTGGAGGATTTGAGGATATCCATCGCTGGCGAGGTGGTGGCAACCACATTGCGTGCGCGCAGGTCGTAGCGACCGGTATTAATCAACTGGGTCAATACGTTATTGCGGTTGGAGGCGATCAGGATCTTCTCCACCGGCAGCCCCATCTTCATCGCGTAATAGCCACCCAGGGCGTTGCCGAAGTTGCCGCTGGGCACATCCAGATAGACCTTCTCGCCCAGCGTAATAGCCCCCTGGCGCGCCAGCTCCAGGTAGGAGTGGACGTGATAGATGGTCTGGAAGATGATCCGCCCGAAGTTCACTGAATTGGCCGCAGAGAGGAAGATCTGCTTCTCACGCAGCTTCTCGCGGAAGGTATCGGAGCCCAGCAGGCGCTTGAGCGCGCTCTGAGCATCGTCGAAATCCCCCTTGATGCCGATCACCTTCAGGTTCGCGGCATCCTCGGTCACCATCTGCAGGCGCTGCACGTCGGAGGTGCCGCCATCAGGATACATGCAGGCCACACGCACATTGGCGCGGTCCTTGAAGGTTTCCAGCGCCGCCGGGCCAGTATCCCCGGAGGTGGCGGTGAGGATCAGATACTCTTCGCCACGCTGCTGCGCCAGCGAGGAAAGTACCGTACCAAAGGGCTGCAGGGCCATATCCTTGAAGGCGCGGGTAGGGCCATGCCACAACTCACTGACGTAAAGGTCCTCCTTTACCTTGACCACCGGCACCGGATTGGCCGGATCGTCAAAGCGATCGTAAAGCGCCAGCGCCTCGTCAATCACCGCCTGATCGATATCCACATCAAAGGCAGCGAGGATATCGCGGGCCAGGCCCTTGTAATCCGCCGCCAGATGGGCAGAAAGGAAATCCGCCCCCAGCTGGGGCAGGCCTTCAGGGGAATAAAGCCCCCCAAAGGACGCGATAGGACTGAGGATCGCCTCGGAAAAGCTGACCTGGGTGGCATGCTTGCCGTCGTTGCCGCGGGTTTCGATAAATTTCACGTTGCTACCTGATTCGTTGGAATGACATGGCTTGAGTGTCCGGCATTATAACGAAATTCTCGGCAAGGTTCTGCACTGCCCCCGTTTGACCTGCTCATCGGCCCGCCTCCCGCGAACAGCGACAGCCATCATTCGGGTGACTTGGCTTTACTCACATCATATCCAGCTCGAACTGCAGCTTTTCGGCACCCACACGGGCACAGGCTTCGTCCTGCTCCTGGGTGGGCGAACCAGCCACACCGATGGCACCATAGAAAATACCCGCCGATTCGATCGGGACGCCGCCGCCGTCAAGGAAGACGTTTTTACGGTGCGCGAGGGGGCTGTCATGCAAGCGCTTGAGCGCCGAGGTGGCAGCACTGAACTCATTGGCGGTATAGGCCTTAGCGCGGGCGACTTCCAGGGTGATGCCGGGGGCAGCAACATCGCGTAAGGTCACCAGTTCCACGCTGCGGCGATCCACCACGGAAACGGAAACCGTATGCAGCCCTTCGGCACGACAGGCCTCCACTCAAGGGGGTCAGGTCTTGACATGACAGTTTCCTGTATCGACACGCACCAAATACGTCATGTCAAGACCTGACCCCAATGGG
>SLDE01000034.1 GCA_007125455.1 Ectothiorhodospiraceae bacterium | reverse complement strand
GTTCGGGCTCGGGCTCGGGCTCGGGCTCGGGTTCGGGTTCGGGTTCGGGTTCGGGTTCGGGTTCGGGTTCGGGTTCGGGTTCGGGTTCAGGCTCCGGTTTGGACTCCGGTTTGGGCTCAGGCTCGGGTTCCGGGTCAGGTACGGGCTCAGATACCTGCGCCGGGCTGGCGGTGACGGCAGCGTGCTGCTCCATGCCTTCCCCCTGGGTAGGCGTCGGCAGCGAAGCCTCACTCTCGTCCTGAGGATGACTGTCGTTTGGGGGGGCGGTACGGGCCGGGCTGTGGATGTGATCGAGGGCGTCGAAGACGGTGTAACAACGGCTGCAACGCACCTGTCCCTTGGCGGCCCTGAGCTGATCGGGGCGCAGCCGAAATACGGTTTGGCACTCAGGGCATCGGGTGTGCATGGGCAGGGGGGGGCCGTTTTTGTTATGTGTTTGACAAGGTAGCCGATCCTGCCAGGTTATCCAAGTCCTTGCACCCTTCCAGTCGGATCCAGCCATCATGCTCGACAGCGGGTTGCATGGTGAACCAGGGGGCGTAGGCGGCACTGACCGCGTCGGCCTGTTCCGGCAGGATCCCTGACAGCACGATTTGACCACCCTGTTCGACAAGTTCCGCCAGGCGGGGGGCTAGCGTGATCAGCGGGCCGGCGAGGATGTTGGCGATTAGTAGCGCCGCCGGTGTGTCTGGGCATTCTTTGGGTAGGTAGGGCAGCAGGCGTGTTTCTACACCGTTGCGTTGGGCGTTGTCGCGGGTGGCCAGTAGGGCCTGAGGGTCGTTGTCCACCGCGATCAGCTGGTCGGCACCGAGCAGGGCGGCGGCGATGGCGAGGATCCCGGAGCCGCAACCGTAGTCGATCACCCGCTGCCCCTTGGGTGGATGGGCGTCGAGCCATTCCAGACACAGACGGGTTGTGGGGTGGGTGCCGGTACCGAAGGCCAGCCCCGGATCAAGCAGGATGTTGACTCCGTCCTGTTGCGGTGCGCCCTGCCAACTGGGGACGATCCATAGGCGTTGGCCGAATTGCATCGGGTGGAAGTCGTCCATCCATACGCGCTCCCAGTCCTGATCTTCCAGGATCTCCTGGCGATAGTCAGGAAACTCACCCTCCCAGCCTGCGCGCAAATCTGCCAGCAGTTGTTCGGGGTCCTGCTCGGCAGCGAACAGCCCCAGCACATTGGTCAACTGCCATAGCGGGGTGGCCCCTGGTGGTGGCTCATACAGGGGTTGGTCGGCGGCGTCGAGCATGCTCACCGCCAGGGCGTTGGCTTGTTCCAGTCGCGCGGCCAGCGCTTCGGCGCGATCCTTGTTGCTGTAGAAGGTGAACTGTAGCCAGGGCATAGGTGGTGGATTCGAGGTTTAGGTACGGGATGCGAGGGGTGGAGGAGGGGGCGTGTTTCGCCCCCTCCGCTGTCGTTAAAGGCCGAGTTTCTTTTCCAGATAGTGGATGTTGGTGCCACCGGCCTGGAAGTTGCAGTCGTCGAGTAGCTTCTGGTGCAGTGGGATGTTGGTCTTGATCCCTTCGATGATGGTCTCATCCAGCGCGGTACGCATGCGTGCGATGGCGATGTCACGGGTGGGGCCGTGGGTGATGAGCTTGCCGATCATTGAGTCGTAGTGCGGTGGCACCTTGTAGCTGTTGTAGATGTGTGAGTCGACTCGCACGCCGGGGCCACCAGGCATGTGGGCACGGCTGATGGTGCCGGGGGAGGGCATGAAGTTGTTCGGATCTTCGGCGTTGATCCGGCACTCGATGGCGTGGCCGTTGATCTTGATATCGTCCTGGCTGTAGCCGAGCTTTTCGCCGGAAGCGATGAGGATCTGTTCGCGCACGATATCCACCCCAGTGATCATCTCGGTGACTGGATGCTCCACCTGTACACGGGTGTTCATCTCAATGAAGTAGAATTCGCCGTTTTCATAAAGAAACTCGAAGGTACCGGCACCGCGATAGCCGATATCGATACAGGCCTGGGCACAGCGATTGCCGATCTTCTGGCGTAGCTCTTCGCTGATACCGGGGGCCGGGGCCTCTTCGATGACCTTCTGGTGGCGGCGCTGCATGGAGCAGTCGCGCTCCCCCAGGTGGATGGCGTTGCGATGGGTATCGGCCAATACCTGGATCTCCACGTGGCGTGGGTTTTCCAGGAATTTCTCCATATAGACCATATCGTTGCCGAAGGCGGTGGCTGCCTCGTTTTTGGTCAGTGAGATGGCGTTGAGCAGGTGGCCCTCGGCATGAACCACGCGCATGCCACGACCGCCGCCGCCACCGGCGGCCTTGATGATTACCGGGTAACCGATCTGGCGCGCCATTCGCAGGTTTTCGTCCGGGTCGTCGCCCAATGGACCGTCAGACCCGGGCACACAGGGTACCCCGGCCTTCTTCATCGCGGCGATGGCGGCAACCTTGTCACCCATAATGCGGATGGTCTCCGGCTTGGGGCCGATAAAGACAAAGCCGCTTTCCTCTACCCGCTCGGCAAAGTCGGCATTCTCGGAGAGGAAGCCGTAGCCGGGGTGGATGGCCACTGAGTCGGTGACCTCGGCGGCGCTGATCAGTGCCGGTACGTTCAGGTAGCTTTGGGCGGAAGGCGGCGGGCCGATACAGACCGACTCATCCGCCAGGCGCACGTGTTTGAGATCGCGATCGGCGGTGGAGTGGACGGCGACGGTCTTGACGCCCAGCTCACGACAGGCACGCAGGATGCGCAGGGCGATCTCGCCCCGGTTGGCTATTACTATCTTGTCAAACATGGCAGCTCGAGTCGGTTGGCGTTATTCGATGATGAACAGCGGCTGGCCGAATTCGACCGGGTCGCCATTTTCGGCGAGGATCGCCTTGACCACACCGGCCTTGTCGGCCTCGATCTGGTTCATGATCTTCATCGCTTCGATGATGCACAGGGTATCACCCACGTTGACGCTCTTGCCGACTTCGGCGAAGGGCTTGGCGGTGGGGGAGGGGGAGCGATAGAAGGTGCCGACGATGGGCGAGGTGACCGGGTGGCCACTGGGCTGGGCATCGGCGCTTTCTTCAACCGCGGCCGGGGCAGCGGGGGCTGCCGGGGCCGACGGCGCTGCTGCTGCCGGTGCATAGTGCACCGGGGCAGGGGCGGCGCTGTGGCGGCTGATGCGCACCGACTCTTCGCCTTCGTGGATCTCGATCTCGGCGATGCCGGACTCTTCCAGCAGTTCAATCAGTTTTTTTACTTTACGAATGTCCATTATGTTCTGACCTTAGTGATAATTTTGACAGGCTAATCGTTCAGGCGGTGCAGCACCGCGTTCAGTGCCAGTTCGTACACCTGCGGCCCAAGGCCGCTGATCACACCACTGGCAAGGTCTGAGAAATAGGAGTGGCGTCGAAACGCCTCGCGCGCGTGTACGTTGGATAGATGCACTTCGATGAACGGGATTGCCACCCCCGCAAGGGCATCGCGTATCGCCACGCTGGTGTGGGTGAAGGCGGCCGGATTGATGATAATCCATGCTACCTGTTCATCCTGGGCCTGGTGAATGCGGGCGATCAGTTCGTGCTCGGCATTGCTTTGCAGCGACACCAGTTGGTGGCCAGCCTGCTGGGCGATCTTGCCCAAGCGTGCATCGATGTCAGCCAGGGTTGCGTGGCCGTAGTGTTGTGGCTCACGGGTGCCAAGCAGGTTGAGGTTGGGGCCGTGCAGAACCAGAAGTTTTGCCATGGGTCGTTCCGTATCGCGCTAACGGTATCAGTTGAGAGACCTGGCCTATGGTGCATTTTATTTACTCTCAGGCCGAGGCAGAGGGCATTTTGCACGATGGCGCTGCTGATGTCTACATTGCTGGAGTTTCATGCCAGTTCAGCGCATATCTTGACATGTTTTGCGCGAAGATAGCGTGAATTGCTACACGGAGTGGGGCGATAAAGGGGGCAGACCGCCGGAATGCGGCCTGCCGGGGGAAAGGGGCTAGCCGATAGCCCCGCGGATGTGTTGGACGAAGTCGCTGGCGGAGATGAAGCCGACCAGGCGGTAGGGTGCCTGCTCTTCACCCTGGCTGTTGTAGAAGATGATCGCCGGTGGGCCGATCAGGTTGTAACGGCGCAGCAGCGCCTGATCATCCCGGTTGTTGGCGGTGACATCGATCTTTAGCAACAGGGTGCCCTGCAGTTCACTGATGACCTGCGGATCGGTGAAGGTATAACGCTCCAGTTCCTTGCAGGTGGCGCACCAGTCGGCGGTGTAGTCGAGCATGACCGGTTGGCCGTTGCTGCGTGCCTGCTCCAGCTTGGCCTCCAGCTCGGCCACCGAGCTGACCTGCTGGAACTGCAGCTGCTGTTGCTGGACGGCGGCACCGCCACCGATACCGCGTAGCGGCTGGAGCGGATCATTGTTGCCCGCTGCGGCGCCGATCATCAGCAGCGCGCCGTAGAGCACCAGTATCAGCCCCAGACCCTTCCACAGCTTGAACCAGCCGGAAGCGCCTTCCTTGATGGCATCAAGTGCGCCCAGGTAGATCCCGGAAACGATCAGCAGCATCGCCCACATCGCCATGATCACCATGTCGGGCAGGATACGTTCCAGCATCCAGATGGCCACCGCCAGCATCAGTACGCCAAACACCGCCTTGACGCTGTCCATCCAGCCACCGGCGCGGGGCAGGAACTTGCCGCCAGCGGTACCAATGGCGATCAGCGGTGCGCCCATGCCCATGGAGAGGGCAAACAGCGCCATCCCTCCGAGGATTGGATCACCGGTTTGGCCGATGTAGATCAGCGCCCCCATCAGCGGCGGCCCAACGCAGGGGCCAACGATCAGCGCCGAGAGCAGGCCCATGATCGCCACCCCGGTGAGGGTGCCGCTCTTTTGGTTGTTGCTCATTTGGCTGATGCGGCTCTGTAGCCCGGCCGGCAGCTGCAGCTCGTAGAAGCCGAACATGGCGAAGGACAGGGCGACAAAGACCGCGGCAAAGCTACCCAGGATCCAGGGGTTCTGGAAGGTCGCCTGCAGGTTGGCACCGAACATCCCGGCGATGACCCCGGCCACGGTATAGGTGGCCGCCATCGCCAGCACGTAGGTAACGGAGAGCACAAAGGCGCGGCGGGTGGTGATCCCCTCGCCCTGGCCGACGATGATGCTCGAAAGGATCGGGATCATCGGGAAGACACAGGGGGTAAAGGCCAGCAGCAGGCCCGCGACGAAGAACAGCAGGATGGTCCAGGCGGTGTTGCCACCGGCCAGCGCCGAGGCGAGGCGATCCTGCTCGGATACCGGCGGTGCGCTGGCCGGTGCCGCCGGTGTGGCGGGGGCTGCCGCCGTTACGGCGGCGGCATCGCCGGCCACTCCTGCGGGCAGATCCAGATCCAGGATGGTGCGTTGGGGGGGGTAACAGACGCCGATCTCGGCACAGCCCTGGTAGCCCAGCTCCAGCTTGATACGGGTGGGATCGAGTTGCTCACGCAGCAGTGGGACGTGTGCCTCGACCCGGTCGTAGAAGACCTCCACCTTGCCGAAGAACTCGTCCTCCTTCTCTTTGCCCTGAGGCAACTGCAGCTGGCCGAGGCTGATCCCCTCGCCCTCGCTCAGGGTGACGCTGATCTTGTCCTTATAAAGATAGTAACCGGGGGCGATATTCCAGCTCACCCGCAGCGTATTGCCGTCTTCGACGATGGCGTCTGGGCCAAAGGCCTGCTCGGCGGGAAGCAGTTCGTCGTTACTGCCGCCGGTCAGGCCGCGACCGAAATCTCGCAGCGCCGCCATGGGGGAGCGACTTTCTCTGCCGTTCTGCGCTACCGGTGCGGCGGACGCGGCGGGCAGTTTCAGGCTGACCTTTTCGCGCTGGGGCGGGTAACAGACCCCAATATCGGCACAGCCCTGATGATGGACGGTGAGGTTCAGTTCATCGGCATGCCCTTGCACGGGTACCCGCACGCGCACGTCGCCGCGATAGATCTCCACCCGACCAAAGAACTCGTCGTCCTTGATCTTGCCATCGGGAAAGCTTGCCTCCCCGAAGCTGACACCCGGTGTGTCGCTCTCGAAGCGGATCTTGTCGCGATACAGATAGTAGCCCTCGGCAACCTGCCAACGGGCCTCCAGATGCTCGCCATCCACGGCCTCAACGCTGAGCGCAAAGGCCTTTTGTGGGTCCAGCAACTCCTCCTCGGCGTGGCTGCTGCTCCAGAGGAGCAGGGCAAACAGGGCGAGCAATATACTCAGGGTGGGGGTGAGTTTTCTCATAGTTATTGATGGTCCGTTTGGTGGTCCAGTTGTTGTGTGAGCCAGCTTAGGTACGCCTGTGAGCCGTCTTCGATAGGGACAGCGATTAGCTCGGGGAGTTCATAAGGATGTTGTGCGGCGATCAGGTCGCGCAATGCCGGAAGGCGATCCTGCCTGCTTTTGATCAGCAGTACCACCTCGTTGTCGCGCTGTAGTTCACCCTGCCATACATAGAGGGAGCGGGCGCCGGGCAGGATGTTGATACAGGCGGCCAGTTTGGCCTCCAGTAGCGCGCCGGCCAGGGTTTCAGCGCTATCCATGTCGGCGCAGGTGGTCAAAATCAGTTGATATCCCATCGATTGGCCCACAAGTTATGGAGTAATCGCTATACTAGCCTTCCCGACACAACCCTGGCCAGACCATTGCTACGATTCCTTTTTGCCCTCTTTATTCTTGTCCCACTGATTGAGATCTACCTGTTGATCCAGGTCGGCTCGCTCATTGGTGCGCTGCCGACGGTTGGCCTGGTGGTATTCACCGCCATTCTCGGAGCCCTGTTGCTACGTCATCAGGGACTCTATACCTATGCCCGTGTACAACAGGCCACCGCCCGTGGTGAGCTGCCCACCGTGCCGATGCTTGAAGGGGTGGTGCTGATGATCTGTGGGGCGATGCTGCTGACCCCCGGATTTTTCACCGACGCACTGGGCTTTCTCGCCCTGATCCCGCCGCTGCGACGTGCAATGATCCTCAAAATCCTCGAACGCGGGGTGATCGTCGGGCAGGCAGGCCCCCCCCCGCGAGGCCCCGAAGCGGGTCGGCGCACCATCGAAGGGGACTACCGGCGCGAAGACTGACTCAGGTACAAGGGGCGAGCTTCGCCCTCTCAGTGGGGGGCCATGGCAGGCAAACCACGCTTGAGGCTGGTATCTTTTGGCCT